>JAILDZ010000168.1 GCA_024688505.1 Lachnospiraceae bacterium | reverse complement strand
GTGCCTGTGGTACCCTTTGATCCCAGCAGTCTTAATGAGTCCATCACATATTCCAGGTCGGAAAGGTCTGTCATGAATTCATTGATCCAGAGAGTGGCTCTTTTCCCCACAGTGGTGGGCTGTGCCGGCTGAAAATGGGTGAATGCCAAGGTGGGCATATCCTTATACTCGTCAGCGAATTTTGCCAGATTATCTATCACGTTAAGAAGTTTCTTACGCACCAGGCGAAGTCCCTCTTTCATCACTATCACGTCGGTGTTGTCACCCACATAACAGGATGTGGCGCCCAGATGTATGATGCCTGCAGCCTTTGGGCACTGCTTTCCGTATGCATATACATGACTCATCACATCATGGCGGACTTCTTTTTCTCTGGCTCTTGCCACATCATAATTGATATCGTCCGCATTTGCCTTCAGTTCTTCGATCATATCCGGAGTGATGGTGGGCTCCCCTTTCTCATTGCAAAGGTTAAGCTCCATCTCAGTCTCTGCCAGAGCGATCCAAAGCTTTCTCCAGGTTCTGAATTTCATATCCTCGGAGAAGATGTACTGCATCTCCCTGCTGGCATATCTCTCTGAAAGCGGACTAATGTATCTGCTGGTATCCATGTGTTCCTCCTAATAAAAAACCGGTTTTATGCTACTTATCATATTCTCCGCGGATGTCCCCCTCCGGCGGTGCCATGGGATATTCTCCCGAAAAACAGCCGTGGCATATGGGCAGCCCGGATGCCATCTGCGAAAGTCTGTTAATGCTTAGATATGCCAGAGAATCCGCACCGATGATGCTGCATATCTCATCTACTGTCCTGTTATGCGCTATCAGCTGTTCCCTGACCGGTATATCCGTGCCGAAATAGCAGGGATGCAAAAATGGCGGAGATGCGATCCGCACATGCACTTCCGCTGCGCCGGCGTCTTTCAGCATACCCACGATCCTGTCCGATGTGGTACCCCGGACAATGGAGTCATCTATCATGATGATTCGCTTTCCGCGCACCAGTTCCTTCAGCACATTAAGCTTTATCTGCACGGAAGACTCTCTGCTGCTCTGCTTCGGCTTTATGAAGGTACGTCCCACATATCCGTTTTTAATGAAAGCATTTCCGTATGGGATCCCGGATTCCAGTGAATAGCCTAATGCAGCCACGTTTCCAGATTCGGGAACGCCCACAACCATGTCAGCCTCCACAGGAGAATCCATGGCCAAGTATCTGCCTGCTTTGATCCTGGATTTATATACGCTGAGACCGTCCACCATACTGTCCGGTCTGGCAAAATAAATGTATTCAAACACACATCTGCCTTCTTTTTCCTTTTCAATACAGTGGGATTTATCGGAAATAATGCCTTCTTCCGGAGTGATGGTGACTATCTCTCCCGGGAGCACATCCCGGACAAACTCCGCACCGATGGTGTCGAGAGCACAGGTTTCGGACGTGATGATATATGCATTATCACGCTTTCCTATGCAAAGAGGCCTGAATCCTTGAGGATCACGTACACCTATCAGTTTACGGGGGCTCATGATAACAAGGGAATAAGACCCCTTAAGCTTAGACATGGCTCTGCCCACTGCTTCTTCCACAGTCTTGCTGTTCAGTCTTTCCCTGGCTATGAAATAAGCTATGGTCTCGGAATCAATGGTGGTCTGGAATATGGCTCCGTTTAAAGACAACTCATCTCTCAGCTCATTTGCATTTATGAGGTTACCGTTATGGGCCATAGCCAAAGTGCCTTTCACGTAGTTCAGCACCAGCGGCTGTGCGTTTGCTATGGTGGACTGTCCGGCTGTGGAATAACGCACGTGTCCCACGCCGATATTCCCATGAAGCTTCGAAAGCTCCTCATCGTTAAAGACCTCGCTGCAAAGCCCCATTCCTTTATGGGAATCCACTATGCCCTTCGGTCCTTCAGTGTCGGAAACAGCTATACCGCAGCTTTCCTGTCCCCTGTGCTGCAGGGCAAAAAGCCCGTAATAGATGGTGGAAGCTGTGTCGTTTCCGTCGAAATCATATATGCCGAATACTCCGCATTCCTCACGTAAGCCTGTATTATCACTTGTTGTATTTATTTCTGGCATTAGCTTCTCCATCTTCCTAGAACGGCTTTCCTGTCAGAAGCTCATACGCTTCCTTGTATTTCTCTATGGTCTTTTCTATCACATCATCAGGCAGCAGATAATCGCTGTCCGGATTTGCCTTCAGCCAGTCCCTCACGAACTGCTTGTCAAAGGAAGGCTGGCTCTTTCCGGGTTCATAACCCTCCTTAGGCCAGAAACGCGAGCTGTCGGGAGTGAGCACTTCATCTGCCAGCACCACATTTCCTTCATCATCCACACCAAACTCGAATTTGGTATCAGCTATGATGATGCCTCTGGAAAGAGCATAGTCGGAGCACTTTTTATAGAGAGCGATAGTCTTTTCACGAATGGTCTCGGCATATTCCCGGCCCTTTCCGGGGAAGAATTTCTCTAAAGTCTCCACGGTCTCATCAAAGGTGATGTTCTCATCATGTGTGCCGATCTCTGCCTTTGTGGTGGGTGTGAAGATGGGTTCAGGAAGCTTTTCGCATTCCTTTAAGCCTGCGGGCAGCTTGATGCCGCATACTGTGCCGTCATTCTGATAGCTCTGCCAGCCGGTACCTGTAATATAACCACGCACGATGCACTCCACCGGTATCATGATAAGCTTCTTACAGAGCATAGTCTTTCCTTCATACTCAGGTGTCCGGAAGTCCTCGGGCATATCCTTCACATCTATGGATATCATGTGATTCGGGATCAGATCTTTCGTGTAGTCAAACCAGAATGCGGACATGCGTGTGAGCACTGCGCCCTTGTCCACGATCTTATTCTTAAGAATCACATCAAATGCGGATATACGGTCTGTGGCCACCATTATGATGGAGTCACCGTTATCATACACTTCTCTGACTTTTCCCTCTTTCATAGGTTTACGAGTATTCATTTATTTTCTCCTCTCATATTTACAGGATCTGCCAATATACTTTCCATCAGGAATCGGTATGTATGATTATTTTCAGGGACGCTCTCGCTTCGGAGTAAACGCAGCGGATGCTAAGCTCAAAGCATAGGCTTTTCGCTAAGCACCGGCGTTTCCTACGCCCCTGAAAACAACCATATCATACCTCTTCCTTATATATACGTAAAAGCGGCAGATCCTATACTACTTACGCACGATAAGTGAATGTCCTGTCATCTCCTTGGGCTGAGGCAGTCCCATCACTTCCAGCATGGTGGGCACGATGTCGCAAAGGCGTCCGTCTTCTGCCAGACCGAAAGAAGGATCGGCATTAATGAGCACGAAGGGAACAGGATTTGTGGTATGCGCCGTATGAGGCTTCCCTGTTTCGTAGTCGATCATCTGGTCGCAGTTACCGTGGTCAGCGCAAAGGAACATCACGCC
>JAILDZ010000154.1 GCA_024688505.1 Lachnospiraceae bacterium | reverse complement strand
AGGAAGAGCCATAATCAAAAACCCGGATATCCTGCTCTGCGACGAGCCCACCGGTGCGCTGGACTATAACACATCAAAGGAAATACTGAAACTCATAGAGGATGTGAACCGGAAATATCATAACACCGTGATCATGGTGACGCATAATGAGGCCATACAGCATATGGCAGACCACACCATAAAGCTTCGCGACGGAAAGGTTCGAAAGAACATCATTAACGATAACAAGATAAGTGCCACTGAGCTGGATTGGTAGGTGGTCATATCATGAAAAATCCATTAAATAAAAGAATTCCGAAGAATATAAAAAAGGACTGGAAGAAGTACCTGGTGCTTTGTCTCCTGCTCATCCTCACCATAAGCGTGGTGAGCGCCATGTATGTGGGAAATAACGGCATGGAAAAGGCTTTTGCCGATGCATATTCGGATTACAACATAGAGGACGGTCATTTCGAACTGAAGGATGAGCCCACAGAAGCACTGCTTTCAGCGATGGAGGCCGAAGGGATAAAGATATATTCCCAGAAGTATAAAGAAGTGGATGAAGACATAGACGAAGACGGTACGGCAGATGCCACGGTAAGAGTGTTTGAGATACGTGAAGATGTGAATCTGACTCCCATAAAGGCCGGTGCCATGGCTGCAAAGGATGACGAGATAGTCATGGACTTCCGCCATGCCGGAAACCAGGGCTTAAAGCCCGGGGACAAGGTGAAGGTAGACGGGAGGATACTCACCGTAAGCGGCCTGGCGTATTTCAGCGACTACAGCACGCTCTTTAAAAAGAACAGCGACATCATGTTTGATGCCCTGACATTCAATGTGGCCGTGGTGACCCCCGAATGCTTTGACTCTCTGGATGCAAACACGGTATGGCAATACACTTATAAATATAATGATAAGCCGGAGACCGATGAAGAGAAAAAAGAGCTGGCGGACGATCTGATCCCAAAGATAGCCGTGCTTTCTGCCACCGGAGGATATCTGGACGACGAGGATGAGGCAAATGAGCTGAAGGACAATATCGAAGTCTGGACGGATTATCTGGAAGAGGTGCAGGAGGAGGCGGATGCTCTCACTGCTCGAAAAGAGGATCTGGAAGCCCGTGCAAAGGCACTTGAAGCAGAAGGCGCAGACCTTGAAAAAAATGCCATGACCCTTTTCATGAGCGGTGTGGACGTGGAAGCCCGTGCAGATGCACTTAAAGCAAAAGGGGAAGAACTCAAAAAAGAAGGAGACCTGCTCCAAAAAGATGCAGAGGCGCTTGAGGACAAGCAGCCTGTCATAGATGAATATGTAGATAACCTCGAAAATCTGGAACAGTACGAGGACGATATAAATGAACTTACGGATTTCGTACCGGAATACGCATGTCAGTCCATACATTTTGCACCGGACGACATGGGTAAAGACAAAACCATGTGCGAAGTTCTCCTAATTGTGTTTGTGGTGGTGCTGGCGTTTATTTTTGCAATAACAGCCAGCAATACCATCACAAATGAAGCTAAAGTCATCGGTACCCTTCGGGCGTCGGGCTACACTAAGGGAGAGCTTCTTAGACATTATATAGCGGCACCGGTCATACTCACTGTGATTTCCGCCATTATAGGAAATATCCTGGGGTATACCGTTCTGAAAAATGCGGTGGTGGCCATATACGGACACTCATATTCATTGCCGCCGCTTAAGACATATTTTGATACGGACGCATTCGTGCGGACTACTGTGTTCCCTGTGATCACGGTGCTACTTATAAACCTTTTGATAGTATATCTGAAGCTTCGTATAGACCCCTTAAGATTCTTAAGAGGAGACCTCTCTTCGAAGAAAAAAAAGAAGGCCATGAAACTTCCGGATGTGAAGTTTTTCTCGCGATTCAGAATGCGTATCCTGGGACAGAATCTGCCGGGGTACATGATCCTTTTTGCGGGTATATTCTTTGTTATGGTGCTGATACTTTTCTCAGTAGGCATGCCGAATACACTGAATAAATACCTGGCCCGGGCAGATGAATTTGCTATAGCTCCTTACCTTACGGTGCTGAAAGACACCGAGGACGAGGATGGGGAGGCGATCACCACATCTGTAGAGGGAGCGGAGAAATTCTCCATGGATAATCTCACCACCACATCCGGAGTGAGAGTGGGAGAGGATGTGACGGTATACGGATATATACCGGGCAGCAGATTTTTTAACATCTCTGACGATCCGGAAAAAGGAAGCGTGTATGTGTCTCAGGATTATGCGGACAAATTCAGGCTGACCGTGGGCGATACGGTTGAACTGAAGGCAAAATTTGCAAAAGATGCATACAGATTTACTGTGGCAGGAATTCATCCAATGAGGGGCACCATAGCCATCCTTATGCCAAATGACGACTTCAATGACGTTCTGGGATATGACGAGGGAAGCTTCTCCGGCTTTGCTTCGGACCGCGAGATCACGGATATAGATGAAAAATATGTGGCTTCCGTTATCACGGCGGAGGATCTGGTATCCATGGCAAATCAGCTGTCCTATTCCATGGGAGGCATGATGAACATATTCTCATATGCCTGCGGAGCTATGGCCATCCTTGTTATATATCTCATCACAAAGATCATAATCGAAAACAATGCGACCAGCATTTCGATGGTGAAGGTGCTGGGATATACAGACAGGGAGATAAGCAGCCTGTATGTGCATATCACTACACTGGTGACCATATTCTCTGCCATAGCCACGGCCTGGATCAGTTACATATTTGTGGCGTGGCTGTGGCGGGCCATTATGAACGGCATGGCCGGGTGGTTTGCCTTTGACATGGACTTTCTGCACGTGCTTAAGTGTGTGGTTATCATCCTGGCGGCATATGCGGTGGTGGCATTTCTGGATCTTCGAAGGATAAGAAGAGTGCCGCTTACCGAAGCACTTAAAAATGCGGAATAGAAAGGCGAGGATTATTTATGAATATGACAAATATAGTGGCGATACTCATACTCGTCGTCATAATAGCGTGGGCAGTGAAAGGCACGGTATCACACTTTAAAGGCGAAGGAGCATGCTGCGGCGGAGGCGGCTCGGAAGTGAAGACGAAGCCACGTAAGCTGGACAGCGTAAAAAGCGTAAAGATCATGACCATAAAAGGGATGCACTGCGAGCATTGCTACACCCGGGTACATAACGCACTTAACTCTATAGAAGGAGTAAACGCAAATGTACAGGGCAAAAGGGGCCGGGCTGTGATAAAGACAGACCGGGACATAGACGATGAAGTGCTGAAAAAGGTTGTGACGGACCTGGGATATGAGGCCGAAGAAATAACAGTTAAATGATATAACGATTGTATGCAATCTAAACTCATGTAAAACAGACCCTTGACACGTTAGATAATACTAACTATAATGAGACAAAACGTAATAAAGTGATCGACTGTTAACTGAGAGGTACTGATTATGGATGTAGCAATATCTTTAAATGGAGAAGGGCTGTGTATGGATCTTAATTCTGCAGAACTGGGAAAAGAATATGTGATTTCGGATGTTGACACCGGCGGAGATGAGGAGATGGAAAGCTTCCTCTTTTCTTTGGGATGTTACAGCGGCGAAAAGATAACGGTGGTGGATAAGAAGAGAAATCTGGTGGTATCCATAAAGGATGCCAGATATAATATCGACCCTGAGCTGGCGGCCGCTATACATATTTAAAACGTGACCTTTGATCATGTTTTGATTTAATCATTTATCTTGAGGAGGAACAAAATGAGAATCGCACTAGCGGGAAACCCGAACAGCGGAAAGACTACCATGTATAATGCGCTGACGGGCAGAAATGAAAAGATCGGTAACTGGGCCGGCGTGACTGTGGACAGAAAGGAAAGCCCTATTAAGGAGAAATACAATAACAGCGGTAAAGAGCTTATTGCTGTGGATCTTCCCGGAGCATATTCCATGTCACCCTTCACATCCGAGGAAAGCATCACAAGCAGCTATGTTAAGAACGAGCACCCCGATGCCATCATAAACATCGTGGATGCCACAAACTTAAGCCGAAGCCTGTTCTTTACCACACAGCTTCTGGAACTTGGAGTGCCTGTGGTGGTAGCTCTGAATAAGAGCGACCTGAATGATAAAAAGGGTAATAAGATTGATGCCGAAAAGCTTTCAGAAAAGCTGGGCTGCCCTGTGATAAAGACCGTGTCCACTTCAGATACGGGAATCAAGGAAGTGGTGGAAAAGGCTGCTTCCCTCGAAGGAAAAGGACAGAAGGCTCCTTACCATCAGGGTGAAGTGAACGTACACAGCAAAGAAGCGGTGGAAGCTGCGGACAGAAAGAGATTTGAATTCGTAAACGGCGTTGTGAAAGAGACCGAAAACAGAAAGGTGCTCACAAAAGATAAGAACGCCGGAGATGCTATAGACAAAGTGGTTACCAATCCGGTTCTCGGACTTCTCATCTTTGCGGGCATCATGTTCTTAGTGTTCTATATCAGCCAGACCACGGTAGGTACATGGCTGGCAGATATCTTGGTGGGATGGATAGAAACATTCCAGGAATGGGCCGGAGAACAGCTTGGGGATGCAAATCCGCTTCTCTATGCGCTTCTTATTGACGGTATAATCGGCGGCGTAGGAGCTGTGGTAGGCTTCCTGCCCCTTGTTATGGTAATGTATTTCCTGATAGCTCTTCTCGAAGACTGCGGATATATGGCCAGAGCTACAGTAGTGCTGGATCCCATCTTTAAGAAGGTGGGGCTTTCAGGAAAGTCGGTTATCCCCATGATCATCGGAACCGGATGCGGAATCCCTGCTATCATGGCATGCCGTACCATCAAGAATGAGAGAGAAAGAAGAAGCACGGCAATGCTTGCCACATTCATGCCCTGCGGTGCAAAGCTTCCCGTGATCGCTCTTTTTGCAGGCGCGTTCTTCCCTGAATCAAAGTGGGTGGGATTCCTCTGCTATGTGCTCGGAGTGGTACTGATCCTTCTCGGAGCGCTCCTTATCAAAGCAATAACAGGAATGAAGTACAGAAAGAGTTTCTTTATCATTGAGCTTCCTGAGTACAAGGCACCTAGCCTTCTCTTCGCAGTAAAGAGCATGCTGGAAAGAGGAAAGGCATATATCATAAAGGCCGGCACCATCATTCTGGTATGTAACACTGTGGTACAGATCATGCAGGCATTTAACTGGCAGTTCCAGGCTGTGGAAGAAGGTGCAGAGAACACATCTATCCTGGCAAGTATTGCAGGACCCTTCTCATGGCTGCTTGTACCTGTAGTGGGAATCGCTTCGTGGCAGCTGGCAGCAGCGGCTATCACGGGATTCATCGCAAAGGAAAATGTGGTAGGTACCATAGCTACCGTATATGCCATCACTAACTTTATCGACACAGAGGAGCTGGAGCTTATCGGCGAAGGAAATGCCGTGGCCGCTGCAATGGGTATCACTAAAGTGGCAGCACTTGCATACCTGATGTTCAACCTCTATACACCGCCCTGCTTCGCAGCTCTCGGCGCTATGAATTCCGAGATGAAATCCGCGAAGTGGCTGTGGGGAGCTATCGGACTTCAGCTGGCTACAGGCTTTACCGTGGGATATTTGGTATATCAGATCGGTACCATCATCACCACAGGCTCTGTAGGCGCAGGATTTGTCGGCGGACTTATTGCTATAATAGGATTCGCAGCAGTGATAGGATTTATCATCTGGAATAATCAGAAGAATCTGGAGGCAGAGTATCAGCTCAGCTGACAGAGACACGGAGGCCATACTCATGAATGCCATAGTGGCAAATGTAGTGATCGTATTGATACTGGCGATAGCGATATCGGCCGCATGCCTGTATCTTTATAAAGAGAAGAAAAAGGGCAGCCATTGCATTGGCTGCCCTATGGCCGGTAATTGCCATAAAAAAGAAATCTGCAGTAAGCAGGAATAGGAGGTGTTTATATGAACTGGGGAAAAGTCGCTGTTTTTGCGCTGGGAACCTTATTCGGAGCAGAGGGGATAAAGGCGCTCTCTTCAAGAGATGCAAAGAAAGTATATACACACTGCACAGCAGCGGTGCTCAGGTGCAAAGATGATGTGATGGCGCAGGTCACCACTCTTCAGGAGAATTGCACGGATATATATGAGGATGCTAAGGCAATAAACGAAGAGCGCGAATCAAAAGACAAAGAAGCCGGATCAAAGACCGCTTCGCGAAAGAAGAAATAACAGAATATAACGTTATGGATTTTATAATCAAACACGAATCAAAAAACAGATTAAGGGTACATCTTCCGATGAAAAGAGTGTCATTCAAGGAGGCTGATACCCTTGAGTTTTATCTGCAGGGATACAGCGAGCTCTCAGGAATAAAGGTGTATGAGCGCACTGCAGACGCCGCCTTTTTCTTTTCATGCGAAAGAGACAGGGCGCTTGATATATTGTCTTCATTTTCCTTTGAGGGCCTGAAGGTGCCGGAGAAAGTATTCGAAAGCTCCACCAGACAGCTTTCATCAGAGTGCTTCGAAAAGATAGTCACATCTGTACTGCTGCACTTCGGGAAACGGCTTATTCTCCCTGTATCTTTCAGACGTATCTGGGCTACGGTCAAGGCGGTCAAGTATGTGTGGAAGGGGCTGAAAACTGTACCATCCGGCAGACTGAAAGTGGAACTATTAGACGCCATCGCTATTTCAGCAGCCATGCTTACGGGGGACCATGTCACAGCATCGAATGTCATGTTCCTGCTTCATATAGGAGAAACACTGGAGGACTGGACCCATAAGAGATCTGTTGGTGACCTGGCAAAACGGATGTCGCTGAATATCGAGAAAGTCTGGATGGTGACGGCAGACGGAGAGGTACAGGTGGATTCCGATACAGTGCAAATTGATGATCTTATAATCCTTCGAATGGGGGATATCATCCCGTTTGACGGAGAAGTATATGATGGTGAAGCCATGGTGAATCAGGCATCTATGACCGGTGAAGCCATCCCGGTCCGTAAAGCCGACGGGATGTCGGTGTTTGCAGGGACTGTGGTGGAAGAGGGAGAGATCACCATCAGGGTCACTAAAGTCGGAGGAGCGGGTCGCTTCGATAAGATCGTAAAGATGATAGAAGAGTCCGAGAAGCTGAAGTCAAATCTGGAAAGCAGGGCAGAGAGACTGGCTGACAGACTGGTACCGTATACACTGGCAGCGTCTGTGCTCACATACATCTTCAGCAGGAATATCACGAAAGCGGTATCCGTGCTTATGGTGGACTATTCCTGCGCATTGAAAATGGCCATGCCGATATCTGTGCTTTCTGCCATAAAGGAAGCAGCGGATTACGACATTACCGTAAAGGGCGGAAAGTTCCTGGAGGCCGTCGCTGAAGCAGATACTATAGTATTTGATAAGACAGGCACACTCACAATGGCTCACCCCAAAGTGGTGAAAGTGGTTTCGTTCTGCAAAGAGTCGGAGGATGAGCTTTTGAGACAGGCTGCGTGCCTGGAGGAACATTTTCCCCATTCGGTGGCCAGGGCTGTGGTGGATGCCGCAGCGGAGAAGGGACTGGAGCATGACGAGATCCACACGAAGGTGGAATACATAGTAGCCCACGGTATAGCGACAAAGATCGATAACAAGAAAGCTATCATCGGCAGTTATCATTTCGTATTCGAGGATGAAGGAGTGAAGATCCCCCGGGGGAAAGCGAAGTTATTCGAAAGTCTGCCGGATGAATACTCTCATCTCTACTATGCAAAAGAAGGAAAACTATGTGCATGCATTCTGATAGAAGATCCCATCAGAAAAGAAGCGCCGGAAATAATGAAGGAGCTTAAGAGTCTGGGATTTGAGCATATAGTCATGATGACGGGGGACAGTGAGCGAACGGCTAAGGCCATTGCGGAAAAGGCCGGAATAAAAGAATACTATGCCGAGGTTTTGCCGGAGGATAAATCATCCTACGTGGAGCGTGCAAAGGCTGAAGGCAGAAAAGTCATCATGGTAGGTGACGGGATCAATGACTCCCCGGCACTTTCCGCATCAGATGCGGGGATCGCCATAAGCGAAGGCGCCGAGATAGCCCGTCAGATAGCAGATATCACTATAGGCGCCGGCAACCTGGAATCTATAGTGGCGCTGAGGAAGATAAGTGAGCTTCTGATGAAGCGGATAACCTTTAATTACAGAACGATAGTTAGCGTTAATACAGCACTTATAGCTCTTGGGGTGGCAGGAATACTGCAGCCCGGCACATCCGCAGCACTGCATAACGGATCTACCGTGGCCCTCGGATTAAAGAGTATGACAAAACTGTTATGACCATATCGTTTAAGGAAGCAGG
>JAILDZ010000040.1 GCA_024688505.1 Lachnospiraceae bacterium | reverse complement strand
ACTACCAGCTCTTCGTATGCCAGTTCTACAGACTCGATAGCCACATCGGATGTCTTTGCATCCAGCTCGGGGCCTGTATACTTGGTTACCCACGCATTGGTGAGGAGCCATACTCTGGTACCTGTGATAGCGGTAGCCTTGGTCTGGGGAGCACCACCGTTGATGTCGATAAGCTCTATCTGCACATCGTTACGGGGGATCTCACCACGGACTTCAGACACACACTCCTGAATCCATGTCTTGAACGCGGAATCCAGTGTATATCCAAAACGAAGTGTTACGTTGCCGTGCTTCACAAGGCCGGGGATCTTTACCGGTGCCAGGGAGTTTGCATTGCCCTGACGGAACTCGATCACATCAACTGTAGCATCGATACCGGTTACCTGGCTGAAAGCAGCGGAGCCTTCCACATTCGATACACTTACCATGAAATTCATCTTGGTAAGGGGATATGATAAGCCTTTATTGTTTTCATAAGGACTAGCCATAACTTATATCTCCTTTTCTTTAATATGGCGTATCTTTCGATACGTTAGTTACGGTTACCGTGAGGATCAGCCTTCCTCGCCGCCGCCTTCACCGGCCTCAGATGTATGCTGGGTCAGACGGAAGATTACGAACTCTGCAGGACGGCTGGGTGCGATACCAATGTTGCAGATAAGTCTGCCGTTCTTGATATCTTCCAGTGTCATGGTTGTAGGTCCGATCTCTACGAAGTAAGCCTCGCCCGGTGAACCACCACTCAGCATTCCGGTTCTCCACATACCATCCAGGAAGGATGTGATGGTGAGAGAAACTCTCTGCCACAGAGTATTGTCGTTGGGCTCGAATACCACCCAGTTGGTGGAAGCCTTGATGCTTTCCATAACATAGATGAAAAGACGACGGATGTTGACATACTTGAAAGCAGTGTTGCTGGAAGCTGTTCTTGCACCCCAGATGCGGATGCCCTCGCCGGGGATCGCACGGATCAGGTTGATGCCTTCGGGGTTTAAGATATCCTGCTCATCCTTGGTGTAGTTCACCTTAAGTCCTGTACAGAATACAGGCTCGTTTGCAGGTGCCTTGTGTACGCCGCGGGCGATGTCTGTTCTGGAGTAAACACCCATAACAGCACCTGAGGGCGGTACGAAGTCAGCCTTGTTGGAGCTGCGGTCAAACACCTGGATCCAGGGATGATACATTGCAGCGTATGTGCTGTCGATCATGCCTCTGTAGTTGATGAGGTCGTCTGTCTTATACTGCTCCTTCGGCATATCGATCACTGCGAAGCGGCTCTTTGTGTTCTCGCAATGTGCTACGAGAGCAACCACTACCTCGGGGATAGTAACGCCGGGTACAGCGATGATGCTGACTCTGTCGTTCTCTAAGAAGCTCTGGATACCTGTACGTCCTTCGGGGCCGTCATTCTTTCCGATGAATGTGCCTGCGTTCACCTTAGCGATGGATCCGTCAGATCCGCCATCAAGTGTGAATGTGCCGGCTGTAACGCCCTTGCCCAGGATCAGCTCTACAGGGTTAGCGATCTCCTTAACAGGAGTAGCTTCCTTGTCACCCTTCTCGGGCTTAACAACTGTATCCTTAACTGCCTCAGCTTCTACCTTGATGATATTGCTGGTAGCCAGTTTGGAAACGATGTATGCAGGTGACTGTGCGTTCAGTGTAAGATCGAAATAGTTCTCGATGTCATCATTGAAGCGGATCTGCATATCGAAGGTCACGAGACGAACTACGTTCTTCGGGATCACATCAGCGTCCACGGGGTTTCCCTTGAACTTGGTCTCGAAGGTGATCTGCTCATCGTAGATCATGGAAATGCGGTTATACTCACCGTTGAATTCCACTACATCGCCTTCTCTGAAGCCTTCTACGCTCTTTGCCTTGTATACTGTATCGCCTACCTTCTCCAGAAGCTGCATCTTCTTCTTGATGACTGTGGAGAGGGAAATCTGTATACGATTGCCCCACTTACCTTCGTTTGCTGCGCTTACTGTGAGGATTCCCATCTTCTTAGTAGCTGCTGCAGCATCTTCGGGAGCTACTCTGGATACGTAGCAGCGTGTTCCACCATTGGTGAAGAACTGCTCTACGGAATTTGCCAGATATCTGTACTCGCCATGTGTGTATTCACTTAAGAATCCACCATACTGCTTTGTGAAGCTCTTGAAATTTGTAACCAGCTGAGGAGCCCCCTTTGTGGGTCCCTTTTCAGCGAGACCGATGAATCCGGCTGTGCTAGTGCCTACTCCTTCAACGCTTCTCGGGGAATTGTCATATTCCTCGACATATACGCCTGGACTAAAATATTCAGCCATACTTTCTATTCTCCTTTCGGTTAATTCGTGTTGCCGGTGTTAGCCGACCAAAACTGTGAACTGACCCGGTTGTATGATATTAATCACCCCTAAGTATTTGCACATACATGTGCTTCCCAATGTCAGGCACGGTTGCCCTCCGACGAGTACCGTAAACTGTGCCGGGATCCATGCCGCCGTAATCGGTGTGCATGGTTGGGGGGTGAGTACACCCAGTGCTGCTGCCGTAGCCGAAGCCACTGCAGGGTTCGTAAGTGTGGTACACATTCCGAACGGACCGATGTTTAAGTACGGTGCTCCATCTCCTACCACACATGCCGGTACGCCTCCGATAAGTGTTGTCAAACTTGATGTTCCTCTCAGAACATTAGGCATTGTACCGAATGTGCAAAGTGTGGTGCCTCCTGTAACACACGCTACCATTAATATCTCCTCCCTAGTCTAGTACGACTCCATCAAGTTGATGAAAGTCAATTTGTTTGTATCTGGCCTCACCATTAACGATATATTTCACCAGATAGTTGAGGTTTTTCCCGTCATCCCGTACCCTTAACAGATACGTCCCATCCTCATTCACCCTGCCGTATAAGATACGGAATATAGGTGCATTCGGGGAAAATTCCTCTTCGATGGGCTTTCGTAGTTTCACTTTCTTGTCCGCCACTTCGTCTCCGACTATGAGGTCTTCGAAAGTGTTCTTTTCTACGTTTAGTAGCCCGTAATATGTATCCGTCATGTTCACCCGCCTGTTCGGCTGGAAAACTGTCATGGTGCATTTCTTAGCATCAAATTCCCGGATACTGGTCACGGGTCTGCCCGGATGGATGGTTTCCACTGCACTAAGCCCGGAAAGGCGACCTTCAAGAGTAATCAGGCTTTCTCCCTTCGGCGTGTTCTCTGACGGTATCAGGAACACATCTATCGCAGGAAGAATGGGATCTAGTGCTTCGTAGTCCACTTTTATGCTGTAAGGTTCGAATCCATACACCTCTATCTGCATGAGACCGTTTTCTCTGCCAGAGTTCATGAGTATGTAATTCCCTCCGCCTTTGTAATGGACCTCCACCAGCTTCCCATCCAGGTAAAACCTGGCATCGTTCTCCTCCGTCGCCATGCCTGTGGTAGTATCCACAAGCCTTAGCAGCAGATCGAGCCTGCAGCGGATTACTCCTTCTTCCAAAACTGCTTCTTGTCCCTCCTTTCCTTAATGAGGCAGCCATAGCCGAACCATTTCGGCCATCACTTGCCCTCTCCTGCAACGTGCAGCGAGAACTCTGCGTCCACAACACGTGGTGTGTTGATGACGATTTCGCTGGATACAAACACGGGTGCCGCCTTATAGAAGAGCGATATCTGGTAGGGCTTATTGATAGCGCTCCACACCCGGACCTTTTCCTCCAAACTGATCTTCGCCTGACTGAGAGTGATCGGAGGTTCCTGGGTATCCAGCCAGCTCTGTAGCTGACTCGGAAGTACGGAGTTGTTGTCGGACACAATCTGCGCGCACTTCCCGATTATCTTCTGGAAGTCCTGGTCTTTAAGACCAGCCTGGCCTCCAGCATTTACAAAAACCATGTAGTAGAGACTATAAGGTTTTGGCGGCGGTTGTAACTGCAGCTTCCCTCTCCTTATGGTGGGAGGAGGAGCTATGGTATCATCTTCCTTTATGTCATACAGATACAGACCTAAGATGTAGTCAACGTCCTGTGATGACGGAGATGATACTTCGATATTGTTCGGAGACGGTATGGGCTCCGGACACATCTTCTTTCTCAATACACTGAGTATATAGTTGCTGACATCAGAGATAATGGTATAATCTGCCACTTTAGTCTATCCTTTCTCTTTATTCTGCTTCTCCCTGTGACTTCTCTGCTTCCTTAAGCTTCTGGTATAAGGCTTCTGCTTTCTTCTTAGTGCTTTCCGTCACCAGGATCGCATAATCAGTACCCTCTATATAGATACAAGATACATTCAAGTATTTCTCAGCTACTTCTTTAGTTATATACGGATAAAGATCGGAGCTGGCGCCTCTAATTTTTTCATCTCCCTGTTCTACCAGATTTTTATCCATAAACGACTGATCGTTCTTATTGGTCACAATGGTGTTTTTGCCCATTTCGAAAGTATAGCTGGCACTTCCTCCGCCTATCTGTGCCATGGTATGCTTTCCTGATTCTTTTTCGTCTACGACGTATCTGAAGCCGGTATATCTGCTGCACTTGTCCACCACTCCGAAGGATACGTATTCGTTTGCCTTATCCTCCATATACTGGCGATAGATGAACATGTTTCCTTCGCCCAGCAGGTCTTCCAGTCCGCTCTTCAGCTTATCCTTATAGGCTCCGTTATCTCCTGCATACATTGCCATGGCCACCAGGTTCGCCAGATCGTCATCGCCGCTGTCTGCAAGAAGGTCGCCAGCATCGTCGGGTGAAAGTGAAGGCTTGGTATCTCCGCCTTCTCCGCCGCTTCCGTTGAGGTTAGCCTTGGAATTTGCCAGTCTGTTATCGTCCTCTGTGGGATCGTAACCGTCTGTATTCTTGTCTTCGTTCTTAACGTCTCCGATACACTGCGAGGGTGTTGGACGGTCCCCTAAGCCCTTTGTGGGATCCAGATTGCCGCTTCCGTCATCGCCGCCTGCGCCTCCGTCATCTTCAGCGTCCCCGCCTTCCTGAAGGTCCTTAAGCAGGTCGTCAAGCTTTCTGGCCCTGCCCAGGTCGCCGTTATACTCTGCCATTTCCAGCTCTTCACGGATGCGTTTTTCGCGTTCTTCCTTGTCGCTGTCGTCATCATCATCCAGCTTCGACCGAAGCTCTGCCAGCAGATTCTCCAGCCAGAGGATATGATCCTCTATGATGGTTCCCTGTCCGCCGGATGTGAAGGTGTCTCTCTTTGAATATGCATATTCCAGTCTGCCTTCCACGAAGGTGATGGCATCCTTCACTTCTGCTCTGTCTGCCACGCCGCGGATATAGAACTGATAGTCATCCTTGGTCTCTACGGTACGCTTTGAATCAAAGTCCGACATGGAGAAGGGGATCAGCCATCCGTAAAGGAGTGAAAGCTCTCTTTCGTTTTCGCTGATGGTGGATCCTTCTATATTCAGAAGATCCACTATCATCTGCAGATACGGAATAGCAGCGTCTTTATCCTTCACATGCATCAGCACTTCTCTGGAGAGGATATAGCCTGTGTATGTATATGCCGTGTCTCCGCGCCTCATACTGCTCTTCGTATATTCTTCATAAGCGGTAGCACATTCGGATATGGAATAATCTATGGCATCATCCAGATCATCCATGGGCGAGAAGTCATATCCTTTATATCTTTCCTGATCCTTAAAACTCCTGCCCATCTCCGTGGTACCGGTCATGGATGCACTTCTTAAGAAGTACAGTGTGGGTGCCACTCCGAAGTTCACTCCGGCATTATATGTGGCTGCATTCTTTCTGGTGTTTGCCAGACGAAGCTCAGACTGTTCCGTGTCTGCTTTAATTGTATCACACTCTTTCTGCTTGGTCGCCTCATTTTGCTTAGCAACATTAACTTTTTCCTGATAATCCTCCACTACTCCGAGAGCATTATCTATGGCTTGATTTAAAGCCTCTATCTCTCTGGTGTGTCTAGTGTCAAGGGCTGCAACTTCATCCTGCTTTAATCCCTCGTTCTGAGTGACGGTCTGCCTCAACTGGTTTATCTTTGCCTGCTTTTCAGAGATATATGCGGCATTCTCAGCATCTATTTCTGCTATCCTGGCGTTTATCCTGCTGTCGGCATCGGCAATGAGTGTCTGAAGATTCTGGATATAGAAAGAGAGAGCTTTGTCCACTGAATTTGAAGGTATACCCGAAGTATCGGCACCTGCAGGGATTTTTCCGGTATAGGATGTGAGTTTCTTTGACTCTTCCTTTATCTTCTTTTCCAGTTCCTTAATCTCTGCTTTGATCCTGGTTTCAGAAGCCTTGTTATCAGCCTGCTTCTTTTTAATATCCTCCATGTACTGGCGATACAGCTTCTTAGCCGCAGCACTGTTGGCTTTCATAAGGTTATTCTGGTTGTCATCATAGGTATCTGAAAGCCTCTTGTATTCTGTCTGCAGGAAAGTAATGGATTTCTTATCCACGTCCAGTTTTCTTTCCAGCTCGTAGACAAGCTGTGCCTGCTTCAGGGTAGCCTCTGTGGCAGTCTTATTCTGCTTATTCTGTCTTACAGTGGCGTCATTATCATAATTTACCTTATGGGCTTCGATATCCGCTTCAAGCCTCACGATATTTGCATTCAGTCCGGCTATTATATCGTCATATTTCTTAATGGTGTCTGCCCTGTCAGTCTGATAGGTGCTTTCGTTTGTATCTCTGTTATTTCTCTTTGTCTTAAGATCATTAGCTGCAGCTTTCAGAGCACTTTCCAGCGCAGTCCTTTTCGTGATAAGTTCATTCAGGCTGGCCTCTGCAGATGCTTTCTCGGCCTTTTTGGTCTCCACATCTTTTTCCAGACCTGCAATAAGCTCCGGATAGGGATTCTTCGGCTTCTCCTTCGCCTCTTTGATAAGTGCGTCAAGAGCAGCGATCTCTTCATCCAGCAGTTCTATTTCTTTATTCTTGGCATCCACCGGGACCTGAAGAGTCTCTACGGGAGGCATCATCTTCTCGATCTCTGCATTCACATCATCGATGTCTTCCTGCATATACTGAAGCTCGGTCTCTGCCTTCTTTATCTCGAAATCGATGACCTGTATGTCATATTCCTTTTTCGATACCACAGCATAGAGATCCAGGAAGGGTCCTTCCACCTCTGTGAATTCATCGTTCTTTGCTTTAAGTCTCTGAAGCTTCTCCTGATAGGGTGCGCTCATGGCTGCAAGCTGCTCTTCCATGGCCACAGCTTCGTTTTCAATGGCTGCCAGGTCTTCGGCCAGCTGCTTATTTAATTCATCCGGCTTTGTATCCAGCGCTTCTTTTGCTTCCTCCACCTGGGGCTGAAGTGCCAGACCGGCGCTTATATCATTGATCTCGTCCGTAAGTTCTTTTTTCTGTATGGTCACGGTCTGAATGGCAAGTTCCAGAGCTTCGATACCTTTTTTGATGGTATCCACTTCTTTTTCCAGCTCACGTCTCTTCTCCGGATCATATGTGATGCTGCTGTCCACGAAAGCGGAGAACCTGCTGGTGGAATACTTATTCATTTCCTTGATCTTAGACTCCAGTTTTGTGTTTTCCACGTCCTTTGAAGCATTAAGACCTGTCATCTTTGTGTCAAGTTCAGTGATCTTTGTATTGTTTTCCGTGATCTTCGAACTGTTTGCCAGAGCTTCCTGATACTGCGCATTAAGATCGTTATAGGTATCCTGCAGTTCTTTAATGGCCGCCTCGGTCTCCGCGGTCTTCGTATCTTTCTCCGCTCTCTTATCCTTTATGGCCTGCTCCAGGTCCTTCTGTTCCTGGTTAAAGTCCATAGTTTCATTATAGATTTCGTCCACTTCGGAGTCCAGTCTCTCATACTCTGCCTTCAATGGCAGGTATTCCTTATTAAGCTCTGTGATCTCGTCCTGGATGGCCTTCTTTTCATTTTCCTTGGTAAGCTTTTCTGCTGCCCATGCAGTTTTGGCGGCATTAAGCTCTGCCACCATCTGATCCCGCTCAGCTTCCTTTGCATCTATCTTATCCAGCTGATCCTTCACCAGTGCATAGAGTATATCCGACTCCGCGGATTTATTTGCCTGATCCGCCTGGACTTCCGCCCTCTTTGCCATCAGCTCGTCCAGAGCGGCTCCGCCGTCTGTCATATAGCTTCCGGTGAGGTTTGTGTTCTTCAGCAGGTTATAATAGATCTCCGAACGACGAAGGGAATCCACGCCCCGGCATACAAAGAGTGCCGCATCCGCTTCATCGAGCAGCCCTTCGTCTGTCAGAGTGTTATAAAGCTCATTTATATTGTCTTCGTCTATATCGGCCTTATCAGTCACCTTATCTCTGATATTCGACCAGTTGTTCATGACCTTCAGGATGTCCTGATATTCTTCCGGGAACTCATTGGTGGCGCCTTTATCTGCCACGTCCCACAAGAACTCCAGGAGTTCCGGGGTATCCGCCACTGCGGTATACTGGTTGACTGCTCCGCCAACATCCACCGAATTCCTGTCGAAAGTGTCCTGATTATCATGCTCGAAGAAGGTGTAGAGCAGCCTGTACAGGTAGTTTCTGGCACCATCATCACTTACAGACACTTCGCCGCCCTTATAGAATTCTTCTATGGCATCCAGCTCAGGGATGTTTTCCATCTCATAGGGGCTGTCCGGCTCGAACACGTCTATCACTTCTCCTGTCAGAGGATCTCTCGGCTTTCCGTCGTCTCCCACCACACAGGTGATAAGATACGGATAGAGCTCTGTTTCCGGCACTATGGTGCTTTCCGGCAGGATGCTGCTTATGGAGCTTGCATCCTTCACATTCTTCCACTGGCCTTCATCCAGCTCGGATGTGTAGTATGCGATCTCCTGGTCATACTGCTTTCTGGAAGAGAGGGCCTGCTGATACATAACAGGCTTAAGGCTCTTTGCGCTCATAAGATATGTACCCACGAAAAGCCATGATGAAGGCACCACATTATGAAGCGTCTGGGTATAGTATTGATATGTGACAGGGTGTGTGGCAGAGGTCTCTGCTTTCACCTGTCCCACGAGGCCTATACTAATATCCTTCGGCAGATAATCAGCCACGGAAGGAAGAGCCACCGCCACCGCCATGGAGAACGCTGCTAATCGGATGCCGATATTCAGTTTTCCTTTCCTTCCGTAGTTTTTCATATTCTTTTCCTGTTTCTTTCTGTTATTCCTCTGGCGAAACTTCCAGTTCATCCAGACTATCAAGATATGCCGCTATCTTTCTGTCCACCTGAGGTGTCACCAGAACAGCCCATTCAGTGCCCGGGATGTATCTGCATCCCACTCTTAAGTATTTCTCTGCATATTTCTCCGTGATGTACGGATACTTGGCTGTAGAGTTTCCTCTCACGTACGGGTCTTCCTGCGTCATACACGGCTTATCCATGGTTATCTTGTCGCCTACATTCGGTACCACTTCAGTGCCTCCCAGGTTAAATGTGTAGCTGGCACTGCTGCCACTGTCTATGGAGGCCATTGATGCCTGTAGCTGACTGCCTGAATCTACCATACGGAACTTTGTGCTCCTGCTGCATATATCCACAGCTGCCAGTGACACATATTCTTCTTCCGTATCGCTCACATACTGCCTGTACAGGAAGGGGTTATGCTCGTCGATGAGCTTCTGGAGGAGGTTATCCAGATATGCATTGTCTCCTCCGCCGTTCCGGGCAGTGTTAAAGTCTGTCAATGCTCCGAGAGCCGCTGCCAGATCTGCATCAGACAGATCATCGTCTCCGTCTCCGTTCAGCCCCAGTGCCGAATCGAAATCGGATGCGCCAAGACCGGCTCCGCCGTTTCCGCTGTCGGTGTCTTCATCAGTATCCACCATATCTGTGTTCTTTTCGGCATTCTCTGCCGCTGCCTCGGCTTTATTGATGAGAGCATCGGATGCGCCGTGTGTCTTTAATGCATCCACTATCTCCTGGATCCTGGGGGATCCCAATGCTTCCAGTGCATCAATCGCATCGGGGATCTCACTGTAATCTCCCTCCGCTATCTTATCGAGAGCATTGTCTGCTATCTTACCGGCTGTATCTTCCACACCGTATAGATTGCCCAGATCCACATCACTTGCCTCACCTGTTCCCTGATTCTCCGTGCCGTGTGCTGCCTGTGAGTTCCTTCTGATATCATCATCCACTTTCTTGATCTGATTCTTGATATCTTCGGCTTTTTCAAGGTTATTATCATCAAGAGCGGTGAGTAACTGCAGTTCCAGCTCGATCTTCTTCTTTGCGAGGTTAGTGGTCTCATCCTCCAGCTCTCCACCTTCTTTTATGGCGCTTATAAGGTCTCTCAGCCATCTGATATGTTCGTTTAATGCTTCCTCTGCATAATTTCCGAATGCATCTGTTGTGATACCCGACCTCTGGTTTTCTGCCCAGTCTATCCTGCCGAGAACGAACTCCACTGCCTCGTCTGTGGGAAGCCTCATGGCCCTGTTCTTTATGAATCTCTGGAGTTCTCCTGCGGCTGCAGATACATCTGCCTTCTGATCCTTTAAGATCTCATCCTTAGTGGACATTGGTGTGGCAGGATCCGCATCCGCAGCTCTGTATTCATCACTTGATGAAGAATGAAGGAGCACCTGGAATTTCGTATCTCCTGTGGTAAGGAGTGTGTTCAGCAGGTTCAGTTCTCTCGATTTATGACCGATGACTCCCTGTTCTATATTCGTAAGATCCACCAGCTGTCTTAAGTCTGCTCTCACAGCCGAGGGTCCGTAAGGTGCTTTTTCTATCACGTCATTACTCAGCAGATATCTGGCCTGAGACAGAATAGTACCTCCGTTTTCCAGCTGCCTGCTCTGATATGTGATATAACTCTTGGAGCATTCCACCATGGCATCCGATATGGCATCGGAAATGGTAGTGTTATCCGAGAAATCTTCATAATCCGTGTAGTAATTTCCTCTGTAGCAGCCGCCAATTGGCGTTTCTCCCGTAGCGCACTGGAGATAGAGGAAGTTCAGCACCGGCCCTATGACATAATTATGAGTCTGGTTTTCAGAGAGGTTGTAATAAACTTCCGCTCTGCGGACCGCATCCACAGATTCCTGGACCAGCATGGCTTCATCCGCCAGCTCTGCATCTTCATCGGTTCCTGTGGCTCGAAGCTGGAAGTATATGTTCTTCAGGGAATCCATCTGTTTATCAGCAGCATCCGTGATCTCATCATGACAGGATGAATAGTGGTTCCAAAGTGTCTGGTAATTCCATATACGTTGTCTCAGGGCCCCGATACCTCCGAAGGCGTTCACTTCATTTACCCAGGCTACCTCATTAGCCCAGGATGGGCCTCCACGTATCAGTTTGCTTTCCTGATCCACATATCCACTGGGCCTATAGGTGCTACCGTTAGAGGGATAATAGAAGTCGAAATTTCTCTTTATTCCTCTTTCTGCCAGATATTCGATACTCTCCAGGAATCCCATTCCGCTTTCTTCAAAGCGCCATGAATGGAATCCCATAGTATCAGTGATACCCATGTCGCTGCCGTGACCGATTAAATCATACCAGCCATCTTGCCACCATAGTATATATCTGGGAACGCCTCTTTCCGCCCAGGCAGTATAGGCATAAGTGTATCTGTAGTCCGGTGCATAGAATGCGATACCGGTGCGTCCGCCCACTTCTACCACATATTTCGCATCTCTTTCCATGGTGGATGAGCGTGCAAAAGGGGTATCACAATTAAAGAATCTTCTTATCCTCTGTTTTATATAAGTAGATGACTTCCTTTCATCGTCTTCGGATAAGAGATCCGAATCATAAAGCATCTTAATAGCCTTAAGTTCCGGCAGATTATCAAGGTCATAGGGGTCAGTGATGGAAAACACGTCTACCACCTGTCCGGTCTTTGCCCATCTCGGGATACCGTCCTTTTCTATGACCACACCCACGTAATAATCCAGCATGTCCGTTTCTTTCACGCTGTCTGCCAGCGGCAGGATATTCTCAAGGCCTGTGGCTCCGTATATATCTTTCCAGCTGCTGCTGGAAAGCTCGGATTTATACAGCATGATCTGCTGGTCATCAGCCATCATGGATTCCATTGCCATTCTGTAGAAAGTGCCGTTAAGAGCCTTCGCATCTATGAGCCAGGTGCCGATAAAGAGCATTCCCGAAGGAATGGGAGTGGTTCTTTTGCTTATATACTGGCTGTAGGTCACATATCTGCTCCTGTTCAGAGCCGATATGGTGGATGTATCAGATATGGGATGGATCCCTGCTGCGCTGACCAGAGTTCCTATAGCGCTCATAAATGCTTCTTCGTCGGGGAAAGGCGTTCCGTTTTCACCGCTGGACAGATTATCATAGGTGGATATGATCTGCTCATCCGTAAT
>JAILDZ010000037.1 GCA_024688505.1 Lachnospiraceae bacterium | reverse complement strand
GATGATTCATGGACTTTATCTCATAGATATATTCATTCATATCCTTATAGTCAACAGTATAATACTCTTTCGCTATGCTCCAGACAGTGTCACCATCCTCCACTTTAACGGATGTATAATACTTGTATGTAGGATTCTTATTCTCCGCGGATGATCTTATATTAAATACCATGATGAGTGCAGAAATTGCAAACAGTGCAAATACTATTCTGTACATCACTACTTTTCTTTTGCTGATCCTGATATTCATAACGCACCTCCGAACCTTTGTTCTCTGTTTATGTAAGTGCATTATAAAATCCGAACAGCTGTTTGTCAATAGATAATCGAACAAATTTTCAGAAAATCTGTTTGCATATGAAAAATCCTTATGTTAGAATGTGAGTATATAAGGAGGTATTTTTTATGGGATATGGAAAGATTACTGCTAAACAGCATGAAATTCTGGATTTTTTAAAGAACGAGATCATAAATAAGGGCTATCCCCCATCAGTCAGAGAAATCTGTGAGGCCGTGCAGCTCAAGTCCACCTCTTCCGTTTTCGCTCATCTGGAAAAGCTTGAGAAGAACGGATATATAAGAAGGGATCCTACCAAGCCCAGGTGCATTGAGATCATTGATGATAATTTCGATCTTGTCAGAAGAGAAACCGTGAATGTTCCGCTTATAGGCAGCGTGGCTGCGGGGCAGCCCATACTGGCGGTTCAGAATATAGAGAACTACTTCCCTATTCCTGCTGAATATATGCCGAAGGATCAGTCCTTTATGTTAAAAGTGAAGGGTGAAAGCATGATCGAAGCAGGTATCCTTGATGGCGACTATATATTGGTAGAACAGGCAAATACCGCGAAGAATGGCGATATGGTTGTAGCGCTGGTTGAGGATTCTGCTACAGTTAAGACGTTTTATAAGGAATCAGATCACATTCGCCTCCATCCCGAGAACAGCAATATGGACGATATCATAGTCCCGGATTGCCAGATCCTCGGTAAGGTGTTCGGAGTGTTTAGATTCTTTTAAACTATCATAATTCAGATATGTTCACCTTTTTACCATCCTGCCAGATCCTTTCCAGATCGTAGAATAATCTGTCTTCTTTGGAAAACAGGTGAACTATCACATCATCAAAATCAAGAAGTATCCATGTAGACTGACGGTTTCCTTCAACCTGAGATGCATGGATGCTTTTTTTATGGAGTTCCTCTTCCACATTATCCTGCATGGCAGTAAGCTGATTCTGGTTATTGGCATCTGCCACGATGAAATAATCAGCCAGAACGGATATCCCCTGTATATCGATAATGGTTATATCCTCTGCTTTCTTATCGTCAAGAGCGTTATATATAAGCTTTACTTTTTCCTTTACGTCCATGGTGTTCCTTTCAATCAATTATAAGGGATATATCCTTGCCCTGTTTTATCATATATTTTTTATAGTATTCATATGTCTCTTTTGTCTTCGGGTCTGCAGGCATATTTCTTCTGTCAAGATATGCAACGGTATCGTGCAGGATCATTATAAGTGTCCTGTCCGGATCTTCAAAGGCGCTCTGACGGATTTCAAAGAGCCTGGGGAGATTCATTCTGTTTGGCTCGATATAATCTGCTATATAAAGGATCTTATCAAGAAGATTCATTTCCGGGCATCCGGTAGTATGTACCTGTATAGCGTGACAGATGTCTTTATCATCCACGTTGTATTTATTCCTGCATAGATATGATCCCAGTTTGGCATGAATAAGCTGTGGCGATGAGAGCTCGGATTCTGTGAGTGCTATATCATGTTTATTACAGTATTCTATCTGTTCATCTTCAGTCATACCCTTAGCGCAGTCGTGAAGCAGGCCTGCCAGCATCGCTTTATCAACAGGATAATCATATTTCATGGCAAGGCTACCGGCTGTATTCATAACCCCCAGTGTATGCTGATATCTGGAGTTTTTAAGACGCTTTTGCAGCTTTTCCTGAATATCATTAAAAAGGTCTTTATCGTAATCGCCCCGGTTATAGAGCAGATGATCTTTAATATAATACGAAACCTTCTCTCCCACTGCTTTTGATATATCGGCACCTGATAGAATGCTATTTCTGATATCAGACGATGACATGGAAAATGGTTCAATGGAAAGCAGGCTGTATTGTCCGGGGATCTTTTCCTTTACATAATCTATAGCTGATCTCACATCCATTTCATCCGGAGAAATGCCGCCGGTTTTGATGCCTGCAGTATCCGATGCATTACGTTCCACCACCAGTATATGGGAATAAGCCGTAATGATCTCCGGATGCACCCAATTATGAAAATACCTGATACTGTCCTCTCCTACGATGTAAAAAAGCTCATCCTCGGGATAATTCTCATGTATATAAGAAATAGTCTTATAAGTGTAGTTTTTATCAGCGCTTTTGCATTCCAGGTCTTTTAAGATGATCCTGTCTGTATCAGGCTCCTCGGATAGCAAAAGCTCTATCATATTCTTTCTGGAATATGATAGTGCCATGTTTTCATCATCTTTATGAGGCGCAAAACCGGTGGGCACCAGCCAGACTTCATCCAGACCGTATTCGTCCCGAGCGGCTTTTGCCATCCGAAGATGTCCTTTATGTATGGGATTAAAGCTTCCTCCCAGTATACCTATCTTTTTTGCAGACATATTTCAGCCCTTTGGCAGTTCTATAACCGGTTTTTTCGCAGGACGATAAAGAATGATCTTTTTACCGATAACACGGACCACCTCCGAATGTGTTCTTTCGGAAAGCATAATGGACAGTTCTTTTGGATCATCCATGCAGTTCTTTAATACAGAGATCTTTATTAGTTCTCTTTTTGCCAGTGCTTCGTCTATGGCAGTTACCATTTCCGGCGTTAGGGAAGACTTTCCTATTTGGAATATGGCGTTTTCATTTACAGCCAGGCTGCTTAAAAATGCTCTCTGTTTATTATTCATAGTATTCGAACTCCAATCCGTACATTCTCACGGTATCCCCTTCTTCGATACCCATTTTCTTAAGCTGATCCTGGATTCCCTGTTCCTTAATAAATTTCTGGAAGAAAAGGAAGCCTTTTTCGGATTCCAGATTAGTGTATCCCAGCATCTTCTCTATCTTAGGTCCTTCAACCACATATACACCGTCATCGATCTCTATTGTATATGGTATCTCATCCTTTTTCAGATCTTTTATATCGAACTCACTCTCATATATTATCTTCTCTTTCGGAAGCTTATCAAGTATGTTTTTTACGGCAAAAAGCACTTCTTTTACATTCTCTCCTGTCACAGCGGAAATGCCGTAAAAACTGTAGGGTTCATCTTTGAAGGCATCCTTAAGAGTATCAAGTACTTTCTTTCTTTCGGATTCGTCAGGGATAAGATCCAGCTTATTTACGGCCACTATTTGGGGCTTTTTCATAAGCTCTTTATCATACTTCATAAGCTCATTATTAATGGCACGTATATCTTCTACAGGGTCTCTGCCTTCGGCAGATGCTCCGTCTACCACATGAAGAAGCACTTTCGTGCGTTCAATATGACGCAGGAATTCATGACCCAGTCCCATTCCCTCGGAAGCTCCTTCTATAAGCCCGGGGATATCAGCAATAACAAATCCACCGTCAGAAAGATCCACTACACCTAGATTCGGAGAAAGTGTGGTGAAATGATAATTGGCTATCTTTGGCTCGGCATTTGTGACCCTCGATAGAAATGTGGATTTCCCCACGTTGGGAAATCCGATGAGGCCCACATCAGCAATGACTTTAAGCTCAAGGATCACTTCAAGCTCAATTGCTTCTCCGCCGGGTTTGGCATATTTTGGAGCCTGCATACGTGAGGTGGCAAAATGCTGGTTGCCAAGACCTCCTCTGCCGCCCTCTAAGAGAACCACACGATTATTCTCACCTGACATATCAGTGATCACTTTTTCTGTGGCTGCATCTTTAATAACAGTCCCTTCAGGCACCTTAAGCACCAGGTCGGAACCGGATTTTCCGTGACGGTTTTTCTTTCCGCCTTCTTCTCCGTTTTCTGCCTGGAATTTACGTTTATGACGATATTCTGTGAGAGTATTAACTCTTCCGTCCACTTCAAAGATGATATCTCCGCCTTTTCCGCCGTCGCCTCCGTCGGGGCCGCCGTCAGGCACATACTTTTCTCTTCTGAAGCTGACATGTCCGTCTCCGCCTTTTCCGGATCTTATGATTATTCGGGCTCTGTCTGCAAAACTCATATATCTCACCTTTTCTTTATAAAGCAAAAGCCCGGCATTTAAGCCGGGCTTGATAAGTCATTTTTAGCCTTCGGAAGCTACGGGATATACATTAGCCACCTTCTTGTCACGGCCTTTACGTTCAAATCTTAAAACGCCGTCAACCTTGGCAAAAAGAGTATCATCTCCGCCGATCCCAACGTTATTACCCGGATGGATCCTGGTTCCTCTCTGTCTGTAAAGGATATTTCCTGCCTTTACGAACTGACCGTCGGCACGCTTGGCTCCAAGACGCTTGGACTCGGAATCACGACCGTTCTTTGTGGAACCCATTCCCTTTTTATGAGCGAAAAATTGAAGGTTCATATTCATCATGACTTTACACCTCCTTTAAATCTAATCTTAAATACTTATTTCCGTACTGCTTTTCTACTTCCTTAAGTCCCAGTACCATTGCATCCATAAGGACCCGGCCTTCATGAGTTAATTCCTCGATAAAATCGGCCTTGATCATCCCCTTGTTTTCATCCTCTTCCACCTTCAGTTTATCTTTGGATATTATCTCCAGAGAATTAATGGTGTTTATCACGAGGATGCTTACTGCGGCACATACTATGTCGTCTCCCGATTCTGCGAATCCGGCATGCCCCAGGCATTTAAAGCCTTTGTATATGCCGTCATGAGTGCGTATGGTAACCTTTGTCATGACTTAAGCGTTGATCTTTTCGATCTTAAGCTGTGTGTACGGCTGTCTGTGACCGTTTTTCTTGTGGTATCCGGTCTTTCTCTTGTACTTGTAGACAATGATCTTCTTAGCTCTTCCCTCACGAAGCACGGATGCTTCTACTGTGGCTCCTGCTACAGTGGGTGTACCTACGGCAATCTTATCGCCGCCAACAGCCAGAACCTGGTCAAATGTAACCTTTTCGCCTGCTTCTACACCGAGCTTTTCAATGGTAATGATATCGCCTTCAGATACTTTGTACTGCTTACCACCAGTTGCTATAATCGCGTACATTTTGGCACCTCCTATTATCATTACTCGCCGGTTTTGGTGCTCAGGACATATAGTATTCCGAGACTTTTTAACCTAACCGAGCGGCATACTGTGTGATAATATCACAGAATATGCTTTACGTCAACAATTTAATGGTTATATTTGATTATATTTGATCAATAGACCAAGTATTCCGGGTGATACGGTTCTTATCACCCTATCAGCGGAACGAAGGTGTTATCCACATTTTTGTAAAGGTCCGTTCGTTCGATAAAGAAATGATATGCTTCTGTTGAAATGCCCATGGCTTCATGGAAGGTATCAAGCATAAGCTCGGGCTTTATGTTGTCCTGGCTCCCGGATGAAAGCATCAGGTCAAAGAAATATCCGTTTGCTTCAGGTTTTATATCAAACCTGTATATAAGAGGCTTTAAGTCCACTTTCCTTTCGCCTTTTTTTGTCTTCTTGATTATATTTATTGAAGACGCTTCATCAAAAAAAACTGTTTTCTTACGGCAGATCTCTTCGAAAGACATATCAAAAGATTTATCGGTGTAATGAACTATATATGATGCAGCAGCCACAGAAGCCATAGCATTAGGCTCTTTATAAGGTAGATAGGCTGCATCCAGAATAGATATCCCTTCACTAAGCACCTTATTCATGCGGTTCATGATGTCTGCGGCGGAATACTCCTCTTCGGTACAGACCAGATCCATATCCACATATTCACCGGAGCTTATAAGCCCCATACCTAAAGGACTTGCAAAACTCATGATCTGATGTGGATGAAATCCTTCGGAATAACGGATCGGTATCTCTGCTTTTCTTATGACTTTCTGAAAATAGCGCATCACATCCAGATGACCGATAAAGCGCATATTTCCGGTCTTGCTGAACTTAAGGCGCATCTTTTTAATATTATCCGGCATAGCAAACACCTCCGCCATAAGACCTGCATCCGCAGCCGGAGCATTTATCCCTGCAATTAGGCGTCACAGATGCCTTCATGGCATTCTCCCACTCCCGCTTAAAGAATTCCTCCGTTATGCCCACGTCTATATGGCTCCAGGGCAGGATCTCATCCAGGGAACGCTCTCTTATGGTATAAAAGTCCATATCTACGCCCGTGGCAGTAAAGGCTTCTTCCCATCTTTCAAAGGAGAAATAATCCGTCCAGGCATCGAAAAGACAGCCATGGAGATATGCGTAAAGAATTGTCTTTCCCACTCTTCTGTCGCCTCGGGCAAACACCCCCTCCAGTATGGTAACTTCGGGATGATGCCACTGATATGAAAGGCTTTTATGATTAAGCTTTTCTTTCATGGCATCGTTTAAAAGTCTTGCCTTTCTTTTATACTCGGAAGGTGGCTCCATTTTAGCCCACTGGAATGGGGTAAAAGGCTTTGGCACAAAGAATGATGTGCTCATATTGATCTGGCATTTGCCGTGACGTTCTTCTTTTGGCACCGTATCATAGTAAAGAGCAGCCATTTCGTTTCCAAGTTCCGGTATAGCCAGTATATCTTCATCTGTTTCTGTGGGAAGACCCAGCATGAAATACAGCTTCACCTTATTCCATCCGCCTTTAAAGGCTTCTGCGGCGCCTCCCATAATGTCTTCTACAGTAAGGCCCTTATTTATCACATTTCTCATTCGCTGTGACCCGGCCTCGGGAGCGAATGTAAGGGAACTCTTTTTCACATCGGAAAGTCTTTTCATCACATCCAGTGAGAATGCGTCTATACGAAGGGAAGGCAGAGACACGCTGATTCCTTTGTCTGCACATTCTGTTATAAGGAAATCCAGTAATTCCCGAAGGTCGCTGTAATCAGAGGTACTCAGTGAACTTAGCGATATCTCTTCATGTCCGGAAGAAAGAAGCATTTCTTTGGCATATTCTTTAAGTTTATCCACGGATTTCTCACGGTTGGGACGGTATATCATTCCGGCCTGACAGAAGCGGCATCCTCTGATACAGCCTCTTTGTATCTCAAGCACTACCCTGTCCTGCACAGGCTTAATAAGCGGAACCAGCGGATGCACCGGATATACGTCCTCATCCATATCCGTAAGCACCACACGTTTCACTTTCTTTGGAATATCATCATATAAAGGAGTGATAGCCGATATAGTACCGTCAGGATTATATGTAACGTCAAAAAGTGAAGGCACATATATACCGTCTATTTTGGCAGCTTCATGTAAAAAGGCTTTTTTATCGTATCCATTGGGATCGTTTTTATGCCTGAGATACAGATCGAGAAGAGCATTATAAGACACTTCACCTTCTCCGATATAGAAAATATCGAAGAAATCGGCTATAGGCTCTGCATTATACACACACGGGCCTCCGCCTATCACTATGGGATAAGTCTCATCACGGTCCTTAGCCAGAAAAGGCATGCCTGAAAGATCAAGCACCTGCAGCACATTCGTATAACACATCTCATATTGCAGAGTAATCCCGAGAAAGGCGAAATCTTTCACAGGAGACTGTGTTTCCAGTGTAAATAAGGGGATCTTTTTTTCCTTCATGATCTCATGAAGGTCAGGCCATGGAGAATACACTCTTTCACAGTAGGTGTCATTCCTTCTGTTAAAAAGCTCATATAGAATCTGAATTCCCAGATGTGACATGCCTATTTCATACACATCCGGGAAACACATTGCAAATCTGATATCAATATCTTTAAGGTCTTTTCGAATGATATTTACTTCATTTCCCACGTATCTGGCGGGCTTTTCCACAGAAAGCAGAATATCATCTGAAAGGGCATTTTTTATATCCATAAAACTCCTGTATGGGGGTAACTGTAAATATATCAGCGCTGGGACAGCTCTCTCGTTACATCTTCCCAGGTCAGTTCCTTTTCGGCCATAAGTATCATAAGGTCATAAAGGTAATCTGCTATTTCCTTTCTGAGCTCTTCTTTACCGGGGTTCTTGGCTGCGATAAGCACTTCCGCACTTTCTTCTCCCACCTTCTTAAGAACGCTGTCTAAGCCCTTTTTAAAGAGCTGTCCGGCATAGGTTTCGGAACCGTCATCTGACTTTATGGACCGAAGGATCTCGTTATACTCACTGTCCAGCACATGGACAGGGTTTTTCTCCCTGTATTCTTTCTGTATTATGCTGTTAAAGAAACAGCTTTTGGCTCCTGTATGGCATGCAGCGCCTATCTGCGACACCTTTGCCAGAATAGTATCATAATCACAGTCAGCAGTCAGAGATTTAACGTATTGGATATTTCCGCTGGTAAGGCCTTTGGTCCAAAGCTCATTTCGGCTTCTGCTGAAATATGTCATCTTTCCAATACGGATGGTCTTATCAAAGGCTTCTTCATTCATATAGGCCACCATCAGCACTTCATGGGTACGATAGTCCTGAGTCACTACCGGTATAAGCCCGCTCTTATCCACCTTCAGATCACCCCAGTGAAGAGCAGGTGCGAAGTTATCCATTTTGATGCCCTGGTCTGAAAGATCCCCTTTAAGCTGCATGATGTCAGTGCTGGGATCATTTATGAATTCACCGTATATTCCGCGGATCTGCTCTGAACGAAGCTCTTCTAAGATCTCTTCAAAGTTATATTCATCCTGAATCAGGATGTATGGAACCTCTGTCACGTTCTCCAGGCTTGAATACAGGCTTCTGTTCATAATAAGGAGCTCGTGAATATTATCTGAGAGCACATCCTTGGATTTGAAGATAAAGTCCACATTTTTAAGAGACACCAGGACCTTTTCTTTTCCGTATTTTTCGGCCACTTCCACCATGAGGCTGGTCATACCGGGCTTTGATCCGTTAAGGACCACTTCCACACATCCGGCAAAGAGGAATCTCTTTACGTCTTCTATGCGTTCGATGTTTCCGCCGCCACAGATCTTGGTATCTATCTCACGATTTATGCTTCTTATGGCCAGGATATTCTTTTCCCGTTCGTCCTCGTCTTTAGACAGATCAAAGCATATGATCTTATCTATTCCGCAGTCGTTATAGAGCTTTGCTATATCCAGAGCATCGGCATTCTGTTCCAGATGATCGGGAGAGAATACAGCCTTTCCGTCTTTTAAGTATAACGTGGCCACTATGTTTTTATGTTCCCGGGATTTCATTCTTTAATGCCCTCTTTTCATAAATTTTCAAATCTCACATGAATGGAATTTGCATGTGCGGTCAGCTGTTCGCATTTTGCAAAGGTTTCGATATCTTCATGTATCTTTTCAAGTGCTTCTCTCGAATAAGATATCACGCTGGTCTTCTTTATAAAATCATCCACAGAAAGGGGTGAGAAGAACTTTGCCGTGCCGTTAGTGGGAAGCACATGGTTCGGACCCGCAAAATAATCTCCTAAAGGCTCACTGCTGTATGGTCCCAGGAATATGGCACCGGCATTTCTGACCTTTGTCATGGTGGCAAAAGGATCTTTAGTGACTATCTCCAGATGTTCCGAAGCTATCTCATTAACCACGTCTACAGCTTCATCCATATTTCTGGCCACAAGCACATAGCCGAAGTTATCGAGACTCTTTGTTATTATATCACTTCTTGATAGTTTTGGCAGAAATCCGTCTATCTCTTTTACCACATTTTCAGCCAGTTTTTCGTCAATAGTGACAAGTATGGCAGAGGCCAGTTCATCATGTTCAGCCTGGGATAAAAGGTCTGCAGCCACAAATCTGGGATTAGCGGATTCATCACACAGGACCATGATCTCACTGGGGCCTGCGATGGAGTCGATGCTCACATTACCGTATACGCTCTTTTTCGCCAGAGCCACATATATGTTTCCGGGCCCCACGATCTTATCCACCTTGGCAATGCTCTCCGTTCCGTATGCCATTGCTGCTATGGCCTGAGCACCGCCTGCCTTATAAATGACATCGGCTCCTGCCTCATGAGCAGCCACCAGCGTGGAGGGATACACCTTGCCATCCTTTCCGGGAGGTGTGCACATATAGATCTTATCCACTCCGGCCACTTTAGCGGGAAGGATATTCATAAGCACCGACGAAGGATACACCGCTTTTCCGCCGGGCACATATACGCCCACCTTTTCAAGGGCAGTCACTCTCTGTCCCAGTATCACGCCGTCATCTTTGGTGGTAAACCAGCTCTGACGTTTCTGAAGCTCATGAAATTCTTTAATATTCTTCATGGCTTTTCTGATAACGTCTATAAGCGCAGGATCTGTATTCCCGTACGCTTCTTCAAGTTCCTCTTTTGTTACGATAAGATTTGAAGCATCGATATCCGCACCGTCAAATTTCTTTGTATAAGAAAAGAGCGCCTTATCACCGTTTTGAAGCACATCTTCAACGATCTTTTTCACATCGTCTTCATATTTACCGTAGCTTATGGGGCTTCTTTTCAGAAGATTATTCTTAAGTTCCTTTTTGATGTTGTCATCCAGCTTATAAATCTGCATTTTAATCCTCCAGTACGCTCTTCAGATCGCGTATTATCTTTGTGATACGTTCGTTTTCCATCTTCATGCTCACCTGATTTACCACCATTCTGGCAGAAAGCGGGCAAACCTCCCTGAGTACCACCAGCCCGTTTTCCCTTAGAGTGCTTCCGGTTTCCACAATATCACAGATGACTTCGGAAAGCCCTACTATAGGCGCAAGTTCAATAGAACCGTTTAATTTTATTATCTCTACTGTCTGGTTTTTTTTGTTGTAAAAATAGTCTTTAGCAATCTTCGGATACTTAGTGGCCACACGGATAAGTTCCTGATGCTGCAGCAGTTCCTCTGCTTCCTTCGGCCCGCAGATACACATTCTGCATTTGCCAAACTTAAGATCCAGGACTTCATAGATATTTCGTCCTTCTTCCAGGATAGTATCCTCGCCCACTATTCCGATATCAGCGGCTCCGTATTCCACATATGTGGGC
>JAILDZ010000099.1 GCA_024688505.1 Lachnospiraceae bacterium | reverse complement strand
GCCACATCATCCTCCACCGTGGAGAGAAAGAGCTGGCTGTCGGAATCCTGAAACACATAGCCTATATGCTCTCTGATATGGTTCAGGTTCTTTTTATTCATGGTATGGCCTGCCACTTCCAGCGTGCCGTCAAAGTCGAGATACAGCCCCACTAGAAGCTTCATGAGCGTGGACTTTCCTATGCCGTTTGCGCCTATGATGCCTATACTCTCCCCGTCATGGGCAGAGAGACTTATCTTATCAAGGACCGTGACCCCCTTTTCATAAGAGAATGACAGATTTTCTATTTTCAGGATTTCTCCGTTTATTCCGGTTTTCATTTCAAATGCCTCATAATACGAACTTTATCACTGCAAAAACTATACACCAGGCAATGGGATAAATCACATCTGCCGGACAGATTTCCTTCTTTTTTACCTTAAAGTCACCGTCGAATCCACGGAGCATCATGCTTTCATATACCACCTCTGCCCTGTCCATGCTGCGAAGGAGCCATTGTCCTACCAGGGCTCCCCAGGCTTTATAATGAATGCCCTTCTGCCTCGGTGCCCGGAGCATGTAGGCTGTGGTGACCCTGTCGGCTTCTCCTGCCATCACATCAAAATACCTGTATATCAGCATGATCACTATACATAAGATCTTCGGCACATGAATGCATCTTAATGCATAGCATATATCATCGATGGATGTGGTGGCAATGAGGATATATGCCGAAAGAACTGTAAACAGTCCCTTTATGATGAGCGTGAACATTGAAACTACGCCACCGCTTATCCCCATATTTCCAATGGTAAAGAGAATAGTCCGGTCTAATAAAGGATTAAATATGCCCACAAAGGCCACCAGCGGAAGTATCATACGCATGCGATAGAGCCCGTCTTTTATTGACAGTTCCCCCACAATGAATGCGAATACCGGAAACACCGCCATCAGTATAAGGTGGACTATATCATACTTATTAACTGATGCTACGGTGATGATATAAATAACGCAAACAAGCAGCTTTCCCAGCGGATGAAGTGAATTCATCCACCCGGGAAGCTGCTGAATGTCCTGTAATCTTTTTAGTTCTCTTATGTTCTTTTCAATATGACTCATGCAAGAGAGCTGTTACTGTCCTTTTTCTTAAAAAACTTAAATGCATAGCATGCGCCCACTGTGATAAGCACTACTGCAAGCGCTCCCACTATACCGGAAAAGCTGGTGCCGAATACTGACTCGCTGCCTTTAAATGCATAATCCGGAAGAAGGGATGTGGTCTCCTGAATACCGGCCGCAGTCTCATATGCGTTTCCTGCAGCTTCCAGTTCCGATGTGCCCGCCACATTTTCCATGGACCATTCCAGTCCGTCAGGAAAAGCCGATGCAAAGAGGGATACGATGCCTCCGCAGATAGCTGCTGCCACAGCAAGGACGATCACAGTGTTTTTGAAAGAAAGCTTTCCTTCCTTCACTGTGCTTTCACTGCCCACTCCCCAAAGGAGTTCCGGTCTGGCTTCATGGATGAATATGAGCACGGCTGCAGTGATACGTCCCTCTACAAATCCTATGGCAAGATGTATAGGCTGCATTGTAGCAACAAATACTGAAAATGGCAACTCCGTCACCCCTGAAAGCAGGGTCTCAAGAGACACGGAAAATGCGCCAAGCTGAAGTGTGAGGACACATCCCAGTATGGATGCAAGAGCTATCTTTCCTTTTGAAGCGCCCTTTTTCATTAAAGGCTTCCAGATCAGAAGCGCACCGATAAAGCATCCGTAGAATGCCATATTCCAGACATTACATCCCAGTGCCAACAGTCCTCCGTCTGCAAATAACAGGCACTGGACCAGAAGAACACCTATCATGGTAAGGAAACCGGCAAAAGGTCCCAGAAGTGCGGAAAGCATCATGCCTCCGCAAAGATGTCCCGACGAACCCGTGCCGGGAATAGTAAAATTCAACATCTGGGTAGCAAATACGAAGGCCCCCATGACTCCCATCACAGGGATCTTCTTAGGATCGTTCTCCTCGCGTACCTTTTTCACGGAATACGCTGCTGCCCCTGTCGCCAGTACATACATGGTGCCCGCCACTGCAGGTGATACCAAAGCGTCTGCCATATGCATAATATATAATCTCCTTTCGTATGCTTCTTTTTGAAGCACCGAAGGAGATTATATATGTTCGCAAAGCCGCTCCACAAGCCCCCTGGGGGGTTATTTTATGCAAATTTTCTTTTAAAAAAACCGTACACCGAAATCTGTCGGTGTACGGTTTATATAATCATCAAATGTATCGAAATGATGAAGTATGAAGCATCTTCTTATGCATTCATCTGCTTTGCCACTTCTGCAGCAAAGTCTTCGTTCTTCTTCTCCATGCCTTCGCCTACTTCGAATCTAACGAACTTAGCGATCTTAAGAGACTTGTTTACAGACTCGATATACTTTCCTACAGTCTGCTTTCCATCTTCAGCCTTCACATATACCTGATCCATAAGGCTGATGTCCTTGATGTTCTTGGATACACGTCCCTCTACCAGACCGCTGAAGATCTTATCGGAAAGATACTCGCTCTTACCTGCCATAGCAAGCTCTGCCAGCTTAGCGATAGCTTCCTTGGAAAGGAAGTTGAAGAGGAAGTTCATGTTGCTCTTCTTCTCTTCGTAGATAGCTATATCTTCATCACTCCAAAGCTTCTCATTCACTGCCCTGTCAAGGAGCTTCTGAAGAATGGGCTTCGGAAGAGATGCAGGATCGTTAAGTGCGCTGTCGATAGTGATCTCTTTAAGCTTAGCCACTTCATCTGCGGGAATATCGTTTCTGCTCACATACTGAGGAGTCATAGCTGCCACCTGCATAGCGATATTGGAAAGAGCTTCCTTTGCTGCATCATCGCTTGCGCCTTCGCCTGCTACGATAACGCCGATCCTTCCGCCGCCATGGATGTATGTAGCCACAACGTCTGCTTCCACACGCTGAAAACGACGAACGGAAAGCTTCTCTCCGATCTTTGCTGTCTTCTCGATCAGAAGATCGTTAAGGCCGTCCTTCTCAAGAAGTGCAGCCACATCTTCTCCGTCCTTGCCACCCTGTAATCCGGATGCAAGAGCGGTGTCTGCTACCTTCTGTACGAACTCCTGGAACACCTCGTTCTTTGCCACGAAGTCTGTCTCAGAGTTAACTTCTGCCACTACAGCCTTATTGCCATCGCATGCGATACGGCAGATACCTTCTGCTGCGATACGGCTAGCCTTCTTAACAGCCTTTGCTGCGCCGCTCTTTCTTAATACTTCTACAGCGGCATCCATATCTCCGTCGGTCTCTGTAAGAGCCTTCTTACAATCCATCATACCTGCGCCAGTCATCTCGCGCAGAGTCTTTACATCTGCTGCTGAAATTGCCATTTATGTTTTCCTCCTAAATCTATGATCAATCAAATCGCAAGCCTGCCTTTCAAGGAAGTTCTTTTCGTTAAGCTCGATTATCGCTAACACTCAATCTCGCTAATCTCAAAGAACGGCCTCGCATCGGACTCTGCCTTCGGCTTATGCTTCCTCAGCTGCGATCTCTTCTATATCTTTTTCTGCGTTTGCTTCGGATGCATCAGCCTCGTCACTCGCCTCGATGCTTCCGGCCTCCTCTCCCTGCTTTGCTTCTACTACAGCGTCAGCCATCTTGGAAACGATGAGCTTCACTGCACGGATAGCGTCATCATTTCCGGGGATAACGAAATCCAGCTCTTCAGGATCACAGTTAGTATCGCAGATACCGATGAGTGTGATACCCAGTGCATGTGCTTCCTGTACGCAGATACGCTCTTTCTTGGGATCTACGATGAAGATAGCATCGGGGATGTGCTTCATCTCTTTGATACCGCCCAGGTTCTTCTGCAACTTCTCCAGCTCTTTCTGAAGTCCTGCCACTTCCTTCTTGGGCAGACGGTTAAATGTGCCGTCCTCAGCCATACGCTCGATGTCTTTCAGTCTCTTGATACGGCTCTGAATGGTCTTGAAGTTTGTGAGCATACCTCCAAGCCATCTCTCATTCACATAATACATTCCACAACGCTCAGCCTCATCCTTAATGGCGTCCTGAGCCTGCTTCTTTGTTCCTACGAAAAGGATGGTACCTCCCTGAGCCACAATGTCAAATACTGCATTGTACGCATCATCTACCATTCCTACAGACTTCTGAAGATCGATGATATAGATCCCGTTACGCTCTGTGTAGATGTAGGGAGCCATCTTAGGGTTCCATCTTCTGGTCTGATGACCGAAATGAACACCCGCCTCCAGTAACTGCTTCATTGAAATAACACTCATTTTCTTTACCTCCGTTTGGTTTTTCCTTCGTATGCGACCCCGAGTGACAGGGCAGGCTCTTTTCCCGTATCGGGCACCGTAGAGCCTTTACTCATACGTGTTTTTTCTCTGCCGATGCCGGCAACTTTTGCATTTTATCACAGAAAAAGGGCAGATGCAAGGATTTTAGTGCATCTGCCCGTATTTTTATAACAAATCTTAAGTCTATTTACGCTGTTTATCGAAGAACTGCTGGAGTTCGGAAAGAAGTGCCACCCTTCCGATGGGTTTGAGCAGATATCTTTCCGGCTTAAGCTTTAACAGCCTGGTGATACTCTCCCTGTCATTCTTTCCTGTCAGGAACATGATGGGAATATCATTTGTCCCCACTTCGCTTCGCAGCATTTCGTATACATTTTCTCCGGTGGCGATAGGCATTTCATAGTCCAGGAGTATCAGGTCCGTACTGTGCTTTGCCAGCCATTTGATGGCCTGCATACCGGAGTTTACAATGGTGACTCTGTATTTATCCTTAAGCCAGCCTTCCACTGTCTTTAGGAATGTGAGATCATCATCCACCACCAGCACGCTTCTCTTATTCAGACCCTCTTTTTTCTGTTCGGACAGAGCGTTCAGCTTGTCCATGAGTTCCTTCATGTCAAAAGGTCTGGTGACCCAGGCTGAAAGCATTTCCTTCGGGATCACTTTGGTCATGAGCTTATAGTCCTCTTCGGTACCGATAAGCACCACCAGTTTTCCTTCGGCAATACCGTTGTCCTTAAGATATACGATCAGGTCCACATCGCTTTCCAGAAGCTCATCCTTATAAAGGATATATATATCCGCTTCATCCTGATGGTTTCCCACTTCCTGAACAGTAGACGTGGAATACACACCCTTATATCCATTCTCATTCAGATTCCTGATCAGAGCCTTTACCAGAAAGCTCTCTTTCTCGCAAATGACCACAGCCTGATTGACATGCCCTTCATCATTAAAGGGATTATACGGCCTATCAGGTTCTTCATCATATGAGGATGTGAGGTCCTCATTATCGAGGGAATAGGATCTGTTGTCCAAGCGGCTTATTCTTCTTCTCTCCATTAAACTATCTCCCCTCTGAATAATTCTTCTTCAGACCACGGCTTTGAGAAATAATAGCCCTGCAGGTAGTCAACGTCAAGTGATTTGGTCCGTTCCATCTGTTCCGCGTTTTCTATACCCATTATTATAACCCTTTTATCCATTTCGCGTATCATTTTTACGTTATGTTCCAAGACTACATAACTGCGCGAGTTGCTGTCGTCCGACAAAAGGGTTCTGTCCATCTTTATCATATCGAAATCCAGTGAAAAGACGCTGTACATATTCGAATAGCCGGATCCGTATCCCTGTATGGAGAACAGGAATCCTTCTTTCTTAAGCTCACTGATGGTTTTTTTCAGCACATCAAAATCATTGTCTACAGAAGTCTCAGTCACTTCGAAATTGATCATCTCATGAGCCACACCGTAACTGTCCACCACAGATTTCACTTTATATATGAAGTCCGGATTCATACATTGTACTATAGAAAGGTTCACACTGACAAATCTTATTCCCATTCTTTCCGGAATGGGGCTCTTTAAAAATTCGCAGACTTTCTTCAGCACATAGTCTCCCAGCACGTCGATAAGACCGTTTTTCTCTGCCATAGGTATGAAATCGGCGGGACACACTTCGCCAAGTTCCGGATCATACAGCCTTAAGAATGATTCCGCGGCATACACTTCATGAGTATCACCGGTATACATCAGCTGATACTCCATCCTGAAGTTATTATCCCTGATCCCACGGTGAAGGGCCTCATCCGTTTTCGATCTGTCCATCAGGAATAAGAGACTCCTGCCTGAAAGGATCATATTTCCGGCACTTTCCGGCATCTCACTTTCACACATCAGAAGCACATCATCTATGCTCTGCAGTTCTCTCGGCACAGCAGCAAAGAGGATGATAGTACGTAAAGGGATCTCCTTATTGTTTGCCAGCCATTTATCCCTTAATTCTCTCTGGATGCGCTCTGCCAGATAATTAGCGGCGTCACGATTATCATTCTGGATGATATAAGTGAATCCGGAAGGCGTCACCCTGTATATGAGTCCGTCAGGGCTGGCACCTTTAAGTATTTTCACCAGCTGGCCCAGAAGTTCATCATCGGACATGCTGAAAAATCTCTTCACCAGATCCAGGTTCTCAAATCGTATGGTGATCACGTATATCCTGCTCTTGATCTCCAGAACGGTCCTGAGGTCCTGGAGGAATGCGGCTCTGTTATATATTCCCGTGGACACATCCATTCTCTCATCATCATATTCCACAGCAAGCAGAATACCGAGGAATGCCAGTGCTTCGAAGAACAGCTCCACTTCAAGGATCGGCACCAGCAGTCTTATGCACACTCCCACTAAAACCAGGGAGAAGGAGAATACCAGGATCCTCCATCTTTGCTGAGTAAATGCGTGCCACCATAATTTGAACACCATGAGCATAAGGAACAGATAAAACAGTCCTATGCCATAGCACAGGTACTCTCCCCAATGCATGTGGATCCTATAGTCGTCATAAAAGCTGTATACCATTGAATTTCCGGGATTCATGGACAGCATCACAATGGACAGGAAAAACGGCATGATGATCATTCCATGGATCAGATTACTGAACCGTCTGATCGTCCTGGTAACATAAAGACTGTAGTATAGAAGCAGCGGCGGCATCAGCATATGCAAAAACTGATACAAAAACATGGCAGATCTGGCTGCTGTCACAGACCTTGGGGATGTGGCGGCCAGAGCGATATAGTATATGGTGCCTATCTTAGCCACGCCCTGGATCATCATTACAGCCAGAAGGATAAGGAATATCTTATTCTGCGATTTTGACACCTTTTTCTGCATCACCAGATACACTATGGCAGAGAAAACCACCAGGATAGATGCCAGATAAAAAGATGCGGAATTAAGCAGATTAATCAAAGTCATCTATGCATCCCCCTTTCTGTTTTCCAGCAGGGTGACTACATCATCCCATTTCAGTTCGCCTGCAAGTGAGCGTATTTTCTTCATTGTCTCCTTTTCGCTTTCAGGCATGGAATAATTTGCCAGTTCCGAAAGCACATAGCTGACATTTTCATGGTCCATGGACTGTGCGAATTCATATATGGCCTGGTAAGCATCCTCGAGCATACCCTCATCGGCCATGGGAAGATCGGAATCATCCGCATTATCCGGGTCTTTCACTTCTACTATCTCTGATAATTTATCAAGCACCTTTCCTGCCATTTGAAGAAGACCGTCAGTCTCTTTTGTGATGCTGTCGATATCCTTATCATCCCCGGCCTTTTCCATGCGTTCTGCATAGTCTCCCAGTTCCAGGGCACCTATGACTCTGGACGTGCTCTTAAGGGAGTGCACTACAATAACATAATTATCTATGTCATCTTTATCGAAGTATTCCTTGATCTTTGAAATCCTGTCGGGCAAAGCTTCCAGATAGATCTCCAGAGCCTCTTCGTATCCTTTCATGTCCCCACACAGTTCCAGACCGCGCTCCACATCCACAAGTCCGGTTTCTCTCAGCTTAACTAAAAGCGGATCGTCAAGATCAGGCTTTTCGTCAGTCATGATCTCTTCATCGTCCACCCGTTCCGCCTTATCCTCCGGCAGGAACTTAAGTATGGTCTCTTCCAGTTTACCGGCCACCACAGGCTTTGTGAGATAATCATCAAATCCTTCTTTTAAGAATCTTTCTCTGGCTCCGGAAAGTGCATTTGCTGTCAGGACCACCACAGGAGTATCCACATTCATGTGATCCATGAGTTTCAGCCTGCGAAGCACCTCGGAACCGTCCATTTCCGGCATACGATAATCCAGGAAGATGATGTCGTATTTCTTTTCTTTCACCATCTCCAAAGTCTCCACACCGGATGTGCAGGTATCTATATTAAGCTCCGTCCTCTTCAGAAGACTCTTAATAACCGTGAGGTTCATCGGCGTATCATCCACTACCAGGATGCGTGCATCCGGTGCCTTGAAGGACTCTTTATATTCTTTTGTATTATCGTTTAAGCTGCGGTATCTCTTCTCCAGATTTCCGATAGGAGTCTCATCTATCACTTTCTGGGGCAGCATAATGGTGAATGTGGTTCCTTCACCGTATTTACTGCGCACTCCTATGCTTCCTTTCATAAGGGTGAGCAGGTTATATGTGATGGCAAGTCCCAGTCCTGAGCCTTCCACAGATCTGTTCTTTTCCATATCCAGGCGCTGGAACTTTCCGAACAGATTCTCCTGATCTTCTTCTTTGATACCGATACCGGTATCTATGACTTCACATATCAGATGTATCCTTCCGTTACGGCTCTTATCCCCGCGCATCTTAAGAGTGACAGAGCCTTCATTTGTATACTTGGCAGCATTATTCATTATATTAATGAGAATCTGTCTGAATCGGATCTCATCTCCATACAGCCTCTCCGGTATGTTTTCATCGATATCCACATTAAGCTTCAGTCCTTTTTCCTCTGTCCTGATTCGGACCATATTAAGGACATCATGGATCATGGATGAAAGCTCGTATTCGCTTTCCACTATCTCCATGCTGCCGGCCTCTATCTTTGAGAAGTCCAGTATATCATTTATAAGAGCAAGAAGGCTCATTCCGGCTCTTTCTATATCATGAGAATACTCTCTGATATGTTCCTCAGAGCTTTCTCTCAGTATCATCTCGTTCATGCCCAGGATAGCATTAATGGGAGTACGGATCTCGTGAGACATATTTGCGAGGAAACTACTTTTCGCTTCACTTTTTGCCCTGGCTTTCTGCTCTTCTGTCCTGGCCATTTCAGTAGCCTTTAAGATGGCAATGATCTCGTTCTGTGTCACCACCTCGGAATAGAATGTACCCTGTACCAGGTCCACATCCAATCCCTTTAATGAGTTCACCTGCTCTCTTTCCGAAATACCCCTGATAAGCACCTTATATTTCAGGGCCTTCATCATATTAACCGTGTTGGTGAGGATACTCTTCTCTATGGATCTGGATGTATCCGGAAGCGAAGCCATATCCAGAGTGACACCGTTATAGTCAAAGCGGGAAAGAGACTCGGCATTCGCATCACCCGAAGCGTAATTATCCAGAATGACTTTAAAGCCTGCTCTTCTGACGTCATCCAGGGCATGCTTCAGTTCCTCATAATCCTTTATGACAGAAGTCTCATAGAATTGCAGACAGATCCTGCCGGGATTCACACTGTATTTCTTGATATATTTTTTCAGGTTCATAAGAAAGGCCGGTCTTATGCATTGAAGGGCCGATACATCCACCGCTATGGTATTAAGTCCCATACCGATGGGGATACCTGTGCTTAAAAACAGGAATACCTCTTCCAGAAGGAAGTCGGCCAGGTCATCCATGATACCGGCTTTCTTTGCGATGGGCACTATCTCGTTTCCCATCAGGTCCGCACCATCTTTATCATGAAATACAAGCTTTGCCTCTGCTCCGTGCATGGCCTTTGTCTTCCAGTCATATATGGGCTGATAACACACTTCATAGTTATGATTCTTAATGCCCTGCCTGAGAGCAGCTTCCACTTCCACGTCTCTCTTAAGGAACGAAAGATCATCCCCCATAAGGACACGCCTGTTATCGGTGGAAGGAATATCTCCGTCTGATAAGAGCAGAATGTCATCTATCTGTCCCACCTGCTCAGGCACTTTGGTACAAAGTATCTTTACCACAAGTTTGAAATCCATACCGGATCTGCTGTTCATGCTGAAAGGATCTTCGAAACGGTCCAGGATGGTCTTCACCAGACTGTCGGTATGCTCATCCGAGCCGTCAGGAATGAGCAGCATGAAAGATGACTGCGAAGACCTGTATATCCTGTGTGCAGGATGTATGGTCCTTAAATAATCCGCTCCCATCCTCATGATCACATCCGCATCGGATGTGCCGGATATCCTTCTTATGGTCTCGATATTCATGATACGCACACAGACCACGTGGAAGTGCCTGTCCATATGCATAAGATTTATCATATCTGTCCTTAAGGCAGTCCTGTTATATATCCTGGTGGCTGGCTCTATCTTATCGTCCTCTTTCTCCACATGGAGAAGCACGCCCATGAATCCCAGTGATTCAAACATGAGCTCCACATTAAAGCCCTGATGGAAAAGCTGAAGGAGGATGCCTATGATGGCAAGAGTAAAGCTGTATGCCATGACCAGGCGCTTCTTTCTGGACATATAAAACCAGTATGAAAACAGATATACGATGGAAAGCACCAGATAGAAAAACGACACGGCATAGATGATATACTCACCTTTTCCGCGAATAAATACAAACCCCGGATCCACTCTGAACACAAAGCTGTTTATGGGGTTTAATACCACTATGATCTCGCAGAATGCGGCAGGAACCAAAAACAGGTGTCTCATGGTCCTGTTCTGCTGTTTCCCGGCTCCCGTCACCTCCAGAATATACAGATAAAAGAGCGGTGACAAGAGACTGTGGAAGAAGAAATAGATTAACTGAGATATGTCAAAGATCACCCTGCAGGTTTCTGCATTGTTGGGGTCGAGAGGAACAATGGCCACAACAATGGCAGAAAGAGCGTTCATGATAAGATCCAGCATGATCACCACAAATATGCGGTTCTGCCGTCTCCAGGATTTTCTGTCCAAAGCATGAAAAACCAAAGCCACCGTACTTATCGTTAAGGCAGCCAGCACAAAAGATATGGAATTCATGATAGTATTTTCCAATGTCATGTGCTATTCCTATGCTTCTTTAAGAATAAAATCAGTGATGGAAAAGTCTGAGTCCAGTAAATGCCATCACCATGTCATATTTATCGCATGTGGCTATCACATTATCGTCCCTTATGGAACCTCCGGGTTCAGCCACATAACATACTCCGCTTCTGTGAGCTCTCTCAATATTGTCTCCGAAGGGGAAGAAAGCATCTGAACCAAGAGATACGCCTGTGTTCTTTGCAAGCCACTCTTTCTTCTCTTCGCGGGTGAATACATCAGGCTTTTTAGTGAAGATATTCTCCCATGCACCGTCGGCCAGGACATCCATATAATCCTCACCTATGTACAGATCTATGGAATTATCACGGTCTGCACGTCCGATGTTTTCCTTGAAGGGCAGGTTCAGAACCTGGGGAGCCTGACGGAGCCACCAGTTATCTGCTTTGCTTCCGGCCAGTCTGGTGCAATGGATCCTGGACTGCTGTCCCGCTCCTATACCTATGGCCTGTCCGTCCTTCACATAGCAAACGGAATTGGACTGGGTATATTTCAGAGTTATCATGGATATAGCCAGATCCCTCTTTGCTGATTCCGGCATATTCTTATTTGCCGTAACGATGTTTGCAAAGAAATCATCATCTATCACAAGTTCGTTTCTGTCCTGTTCGAATACCACGCCGAACACTTCTTTACGTTCCTGCTTCTTCGGCTCATATTCGGGATCGATCTCTATAAGGCAATAATTTCCTTTTTTCTTTTCCTTCAGGATCTCCAGTGCCTCAGGTTCATATCCCGGAGCAATGACACCGTCGGATACTTCTCTCTTAATGATCTTTGCCGTAGCAGCGTCACACACATCCGAAAGGGAGATAAAGTCTCCGAAAGAAGACATACGGTCTGCGCCTCTGGCTCTGGCATAGGCATTGGCAAGGGGTGTAAACTCCATATCCATATCATCCACCCAGTATATCTTCCTCTCCACATCGGAAAGAGTTGTGCCCACTGCCGCACCTGCCGGTGAAACATGCTTAAATGATGTGGCTGAAGGAAGACCTGTGGCTTTCTTCATCTCTTTAACAAGCTGCCATCCGTTAAAGGCATCAAGAAGATTAATATATCCTGCTCTTCCGTTTATCACCTTTATGGGAAGGTCAGCACCGCCTTCCATATATATCCTGGCTTCCTTCTGGTTAGGGTTACATCCGTACTTTAATCCGTATTCGTTCATTGTCTTTCCCGATCCTGTCCTTTCTGGCATCAATGGTTTTTATTCATAATCCGTGTCTCATATTCACCGCTTGCTATATCTATATAACGCACGAAAAGGGACACTTTATTATCCTCGTTAAGCGAAGTCCAGAGAGTGTTCGTAAACTCATCTATATCTTCATCTATCATTGTCTTTTCAGGCTCGCCCTCAAATGACGGAAGCGGATTTCCGTCTCCCATATATGTATGTATGAACCTGCCGTCTCCGGGCCGGGGCTTGTCATAGCTGTATGTGTATCTGTTGCAGCAATCGTGGTTTCCTTCACAGCTCTTTAAAATAGACATTTCAAAGCTGTACTCTCCGTTTGCTATATGCATTATACCTGAGATCCTGGGGGTATAGTTTGGAGCATCAGGTTCGAATTCTCTGGTGGAGAGAGCTTCTGTGAAGGTCTGTCCCTTTTCCATGAGCTCATATACAGTGTCGGTCTGATCCCCGTTTGTCACTATCGTGTCATCTTTTCGCACTCTCACAGGGGAATAGATGATAAGGCTTGGATCTTCCAGCTTAGCCGGATCGAATGCCTCTGTCCGTATGCCCTGCCCGTCTTCCACAAAGATACGGTTGCGGCTGTTTTCCGAACGCCCCATGATAAAATATGCGCACACGGCTTTACTGCCGTCCTTTGATCTGCCTATCAGTATCCCTCTGCCGGGGTACGGATTTGCTTTAAGTGCTGCTGAAATGTCAATAGTGTTCAATGCCTTTCTCCTTCCTCTCATAATCTCACAGGAATATCATTCTCTGCAAGATATCTCTTCAGGTCCATGATCTCCATCTCTTTATAGTGAAAAAGCGAAGCAGCCAGAGCTGCATCGGCTCCGCCTTTAAGAAATGCATCTTTAAAGTCTTCCATTTTTCCGGCACCGCCTGAGGCTATCACCGGTATTCCCACAGCTTCGGAAATGCGTGATGTGAGAGTGAGGTCAAATCCGGCCTTGGTGCCGTCCGCATCCATGCTGGTGAGAAGTATCTCTCCTGCCCCCAGCTTTTCTCCCCGGATGGCCCATTCCACGGCATCAAGCCCCACATCTATCCTGCCGCCGTGCTTATATACATGATAATTACCGTCCGGTGTCCTTTTTGCATCTATGGCCAGGACCACGCACTGGCTGCCGAATTTGTCCGCCGCTTCGGATATCAGCTCAGGATTGTCTATGGCTGCGGAATTTACGGACACCTTATCCGCTCCTTCACGAAGTATGGCTTTAAAATCATCGGTGGTCCTGATACCACCGCCCACCGTGAATGGGATAAACACCTTCTCTGCCACTGCCCGGACCATGTCTGCCACAGTGTTTCTGTGGTCGGAAGATGCAGTAATATCAAGAAAGACGAGTTCATCAGCACCCGCCTTATCATAAACGACCGCCACTTCCACGGGATCTCCGGCATCCTTCAGATTTAGAAAGTTTACACCCTTAACCACCCGGTTATCATTCACATCCAGGCAGGGAATAATTCTTTTTGTATGCACTGTTCACCTATATCTCTAAAAAGTTTTTCAGCATCTTAAGTCCTGTCTCACTGCTTTTTTCCGGGTGAAACTGGCAGGCAAAAATATTGTCTTTCTCCACAGATGCATGTATGGTCACGTTATAATCACATACCGCTTTCACGGTATCTTCTTCTTTTGCTTTCAAATAATATGAATGTACAAAGTACACATAGGAGCCTTCCGAAACGCCTTTAAACAGCCTGCCGTCTCCCTTCAGGCTGAGGGAATTCCATCCCATATGGGGGATCTTAAGGCCGTTTCCTTCAGGTATTTTCTTCACCTGCCCCTTCAGTATGGACAACCCCTCCACTCCGGGGCTTTCTTCGCTGCTCTCATATAAAAGCTGCAGTCCCAGGCATATTCCAAGGAAAGGCGTGCCTTTATCCGTCACTTCTTTTATCACCGGTATCAGGTCGTATTCCTTCAGTTTGTCCATAGCCGATGAAAAAGCTCCCACTCCCGGCAGGATCACGTGATCGGCCCCCAGGATCTCCCGGCTGTCTCTGGTGATCTTAGCTTCATATCCCAGAAAATGTACGGCTTTTTCCACGCTTTTAATATTTCCGGCATCGTAATCTATGATGGCTATCAATTCCAGTCTTCCCCTACCATTCCAAGGGCTTCCAGTATCTCATAGAGTTTGGCACTGTATTCCCGTCTGTCATCTGTGCTTATGGTATATAGCTCCACAGCCCTTTCCGCAGATACACCGAACTGGTCGGAAAGCTGCTGCCTCAGCACGGCTCCCATTCCGTCATATTGCATGGATATGCCGAGAGCTGCCGCTTCTTCGGAATTAAACTCATACCTGCCGTAACCGTTTATGAGCTCATCCAGAGCCATATCATATTTCTTCATCTTCATGAAGGTTTCATATCTGGTGTATTTAAGCTGAAGTTCTGCCAGAAGATGCACGCTGGTCTGGAAATCCACATCTTCTTCGGTCTTAAGCTTCAGTCCGCCAAGATTGTAATATGCCTCGATATAATCGCCTTTATTAAAGTTCTGCTGTGCTTCCGCCATGTATCTCTTCTTCGATAGCACATTTGCGGCCACAAGTATCATGATTATTATGGATGCGGCAAGAAGCACAAAGGGTATGATACTCTTGATCGGTATCTTGGCCTGCTTTTCCTTGGGTTTTGCGGCCTTCTTCTTTTCCTTTTCTTCCTGAGCCCTCTTCTTGGCTTCCGCTTTAGCCTTTGCTGCCTTTTCTTTCTCTGCAGCCTTTTCTTTCTTGGCCTTTTCCTTTTCTTCTTTTGCCTTCTTTTTCGCTTCTGCCTGAGCTTCCTTCTTTGACTTCTTGGCAGCCTCGGCATCCTGATATGAAGCAAGGAGCTCTTCTTCTCCTACAGGAGCTTCATCTTCATCCTCTTCGTCTTCCTCATCCTTCGGCCCCTTCTTAAAGATACCGGTGATGGCAGCTATGAGTTTCCCGAAGAATCCGCCCTTTTTCTCCTGCTCTTCACCGGCTCCCACAGCTTCCAACGACACTCCGTCTGCTGCGGCCTCAAAGGATTCACGGGACTCTTCCAGTTCCTGTCCGTTTTCATCCGCATTAAGAAGGTTTTCTATATCTTCGAATTCTCCGCTGGCCATAAGCTCAGAGAGATCCGTATCCACATCATTTTCATCCAGTATGGCAGGCATGCCTTCCATATCTGCGGAAAGATCCATCTCCTCCGGCATTTCCGGCATCCCCGGCATATCAGGCATCTCGGGCATTCCCTCCATGCCGTTATCTTCGGGAGCATCCAGTTCATCCGGCTGGAATTCGGGCTGAAGGAACTCTTCATTCACAAGTCCTTCTTCTCCTTCTTCCATTTGCTGTCTGGCACCCGAAAGAATGTCATCTACTGATTCTGCTGAATTGCCAGACAGATCCTCGGCCGGGAGTTCCTCCATGGGAAGCTCTTCCATGGGAAGCTCTTCAATGGGCATTTCATCTGCGGGAAGTCCCTCCATAGGCATTTCTTCCATTGGCTGCTCTTCCTCGGGCAGCTCCGGCATCTCTTCCATGGGTAGTTCTTCCATGGGAAGTTCTTCCATGGGTAGTTCGTCTGTGGGTAGTTCGTCCGACGGAAGATCATCCATGGGCAGGTCATCATCCGGAAGATCCGGCATGTCCAGCGTATCGTCAAACCCGGAGTCCTGATCATCGCCTAATTCATCATCAAGATCCAGATCCATCTCTTCATCAGACTCATCTGAATAAAGATCATCATCCCCCCGAAGTTCCCGCTCGAAGTCGTCCAGAAATTCGTCATATTCACCGCTTTCCAGCTCTTCTTCGAAATCCTTTAAAAAGTCGGCTTCAGAAAAGGCCGAGCGCAGATTGTTACGCCCCACCTTCTTAGGCTTAAAGCCTTTCAGCCCGTTTGCCTCCATGAAATCATCATCAGCCTTCACGCGGTTTCGCTCTCTCACACGAGCAGACCGCTGCCTTCTTTCTGTTTCGGCAGATTCTTTCACGCTGGCCTTTTTTTCGGTTATGGAATCTAAAAGTCCATCAAGATAGTCTTCAGAATTTGACAATGGTTTCTCCTTAAAAAGGGGATGTGAATAAAAGATTCATCACATCCCCAATAAACATGCTTGATTCAGACAGTCTCAACCCTGCTGACGACCGATCTCGTATTCGTCCACAAGTGTATCTATAGCAGCCACCAGTTTTCCGATCTCGGGCTTTGTGAGCTGTGCATCAGCTCCCAGTGACTCACCCTTTCTTCTGATCTCATCATTGATAAGGGATGAGAAGATGATAACAGGAATATTTCTCAGTACTTCATGCTCCTTGATGAGTTTTGTGAGTCTGTGACCGTCCATCTGAGGCATCTCGATATCGGTAACCACACAATGTACCTTGTCCAGAACGGTACCTTCTTTCAGATACTCTGTGAGCTTATCCCATGCTTCCTGACCGTTCTCGTTTATAATGAGGTTTGTGTATCCTGCCTTGTTCAGGCACTCTACGATAAGCTTGGAAAGAAGCTTGGAGTCTTCTGCTATAACGATAGGTGACTGGCTTCTGTCTCTTTCCTGATAGTTATCCAGGTCGGATACCTTAAGACCTGTTTCCGGATTGATGTTGGATACTATCTTCTCGAAATCAAGTATAACCACCAGTCTGTCATCCATTTTCAGGATACCTGTGGAGATACCGCTGTCTTCAGCGCTTATGGTGGAATCGGGAGTATTGATATCTTCCCAGGACACACGATGGATTCCAAGCACTTCATCTACATGGAAAGCGGTATTTAAGTTATTAAAGTTCGTGATGAAAAACAGTCCCTTATTATCCGGATCATCCTCGAATCCCAGACATCTTCTTAAGTTGATAACCGAGATCATGATGTCTCTGGGCATGAATATTCCTTCTATGAAGGGATGCGCGTTAGGGATAGGAGTGACGGGCTGATACGAAAGTATCTCACGGATCTTAGCCACGTTGATACCGTAGTGATTTCCCCCTACCTTAAATTCAAGGATTTCCAGCTCATTAGTACCGGATTCCAGCAAGATATTTGTGTCCATATATTTTTCCTCCCTTTAATTAAGTCCCTTTTACTCGGACGTAATCTCTTAAAGAATTATATCATAATCTTTCCCATCCATGGTCATGGTAAGGGCAAGATTATCAGCCTCTTCCGAAACGCTGCCTGTCGGCACCTGGAAAAGCAGGACCACGTCGCTTCCCTTCTCTGCGGACACGGCATCCTGGAAGGTGGCCATGTCGTGCATCAGCACAGTGTTGTCATTATCCACAACGTTTGAAGCATCGGTGTACAGATGGAACCTGGGGTGAAGTGAAAGTATATCCACCATTACCACATCTGCATCTTTTCCCGTTATCGTAAACTTCATGCAAAGGAAATCTTTTCCTTCTTTTGCATCAAGACTGATTACATTGTCCTCCATATAATGGTCACTGATGGTAAATCCATTATATGTGATGGATGCATTGGAAAGTCCGAATGCATCTTCAAAAGTGATGGGGTTAACAGCTTCGTGTCTGCTGCCGTCTCCTGATGCGGCAGACACGCCCTCAGCTGTGCCTTCCCCGCCTTCGATGGAAAGATCCGTGTTTTCCGGTGCGGGGGCAGGTGTCTCAGTCTCGGAGTAGCTTTCCTTCTCCTCCTTGGGCTTCGTCACTCTGGTAAATCCGTCACCCTGCCTTCTGTTATATTTGGAGATGATCTTTGCGGAATATGCCACTATGGCATCTTCCTCTTCCTCCGTCAGCGTATACATGGGTTCCACCACGCTGCAACCTGTAAACATGATACACATCATGAGTGATACGGCTATACAAACGAGATTTCTTTTCATAAACAGTTTCAAAACCACTCTTTCCCTACATATACACTATAACTTTATCATTCTTATACTTATATTTCAATATAATTTTAGTTCTATTTGTCCAGCGTAAAATAAAACAATACGCCGTCTTCAAGGTTCTTTGCGCCGCACTCTTTCCCAAAACTGTCCGCCACCGCCTTCACCACGGACAGACCTATGCCTGAGCCCCCGTATTCTCTGGTCCTGGCGGGATCTGCCTTATAGAATTTTTCCCAGATGTGGGGCATCACATCCTCGGGAATATTGTCGCCGGTATTAAATACTTCTATGCGGACCTCTTTTTCGTTTTCCTTTATATCTACCGTGACCTTTTTCTCGCCCTTGGCATAATGTATGGCATTGGTGAGATAATTCACCACGATCCGCTCCGTAAAGAAGGGATCTGCCCATACGTTAAAAGGCCTGTCCGTAAGCAGTGACACTTCCGCCCCGAATTTCTCGGACAGCACCCCGGTCTGCTCTATTATGCCTCTTATCATCTCCGTCACATCAAAGCGTTCCATCTGCATGGTGCTCTGTCCGTATTCCAGACGGTTAAGAGTCAGCATCTCCTGGACCAGGCGGTTCATCTTCTGGGCTTCGTCAATGATGACGTCGCAGTAATACTTCCTGTCCTCGGGATCATCCACTATGCCGTCGGAAAGCCCCTCTGCATATCCCTGTATCAGGGCTATGGGGGTTTTCAGCTCGTGAGATACATTTGATATAAATTCTTTTCGCATCTCCTCAGCCTTTTCTCTGGCCTCTATATCTTTCGAAAGCTCCAGGTTAGCCTGCTTCAGCTGCTTGATGGTGTCCTTTAAGGTATCGGACATGTCATTCATATGCTGTCCCAGCACATCCACTTCATTCACGCTGGATCTGGGCTGATACTTGGCATCAAAGTCCAGCGCCTTCATTCTGGAAGAAATATCCGTAAGCTCCAGTATGGGTCTTGTGATACGCCTTGATAAAAGCCCTGCCACTATCACACTGATCACCAGGGCAAAGAGGCCTGCTGCCGCTATGAACCTGTTTGTGACCTTCACGCTTTCTTCAATGGATTCCACAGCCGTTCTTATCATGACGATATTTCCGTCAGGGAGATAGCCAAGGAGCATAAGGAAGCTGGCGTTCATCCTGGGGTCATAGTTTTCCTGCATGATATAGTCATCCGTGGCTTCGATGATGTTTTCCTTTTCCCGGTGTCCTCCGAAAAGAGTATCCATCAGCATCTTCACCATGAAGTCGTTTTCATTCTTTCCCTGGGAGGAGATCATGATACTGCTGTCTGACTTGATGACCAGTACGGATAGATTTCCGTTGGCGCAGAGCCGTTCGATCTCCACTCCGAAATCTTCTTCGTATAGCCGTCCGCTGCTTGCCGCATCGGAAAGTATCCTGAAAGACTCGGACATGGTGTGCTGCTTTTCCACCCGATATACTTTTTCCAGTAAGATGGTGTTTAAAATGAAAATGAGCAGAATGATCCCTATGATGATAGACAGCATACATATGAGAAACTGTCTGCTGATCCTGCCCCTTCTGAATTTCTTTATTCCGTCTTCAGACATCGAACTTATAACCCATTCCCCAGATAGTCTTTATATAGTCGCCCTTTTCTCCCATCTTGCTCCGAAGCTTCTTCACATGGGTATCTATAGTACGAGCGTCCCCGAAATAGTCGTAGTCCCAGACACTGTTTAAGATCTGCTCCCGGGATAGAGCGATCCCCTTGTTCTGTATGAAATATGACAAAAGCTCAAATTCTTTCACGCTGAGGGGGATCTCCTCCCCGTCTATCTTCACGGTGTGAGCTCCCTGATCCACTTCTATTCCGCCTATGTCCATGATCTTCTTGGTATCGGACACGGTTTTACCGTCTGTGCGTCTTATGACCGCATTTACTCTGGCCACCAGGATCTTCGGACTGAAGGGCTTTGTTATATATTCGTCCGCACCCACATCGAAGCCTTTCAGCTCATCTTCCTCTGCGCTTTTGGCCGTGAGCATTATGATGGGAAGGGACGATCTCTCCCTGATATACTTTGCCACATCATATCCGTTCATCTCCGGCATCATCACATCAAGAATGGCAAGCGACAGGTCCGGATGCGTGTCATATATGTTAAGAGCTTCGTTACCGTCTCCGGCTTCCAGGATGTTATATCCTTCCTTGGAGAGGAAATCCTTTAAAAGCTTTCTGATCCTCTGTTCATCATCTGCTATCAGAATATTCACATCACTCATCTGCTTCCACCTCTGCTTCTTCGGGAGCCTCAGTCTGTTCCATTTTGTTAAGCTCCGTCTCTCTTATCCGGATGTCCATTTCTCTTTGTTCCAGTTCCTCTTCCCACCCCGAATATTTGTCTATGATGGCGTTTTCATAATTCAGTATGGTGGGACTGTTTCCGGTGAGAGTGATCACAAACATGGCTATTACCATGATAACAAGCGCTATGCTCGCCACGATAAAGTATCGGTTCCTCTGGCGATACTTCTTCACCTCTTCTTTCATAAGGGTGTCACGTTTCTTATACCTTTCCTTTTCGCTTGCCGTCAGCCTGCCCTCATATTCATCTTTCTTCGGGGCTGCCTCCGATGCTATATCGGATACAGGTATGGGTTTAACCGTTTTACTGTCTATGGATATTTCAGATAATAAAAATTTCTGGATCCTGCGCAGAAAATCTATTCCAACAGGCGTGTGAAAAAACTCCTGATCTATCAGGCTGTTATAAAGATCCAAAACCAGTTCCGGAGACTGGGTGTCCATCTTTTTTTCGATATATTTAATGGCGCTAAGTTCCTTATCCGCCTCTCCGGCCAGCTTTTCATCGGTAAAAAGAAAGCCGGACACTTCCACTGTGTTTCGATCCATCTTCGGCCTCTGCTATTATTTTTTCAGGCTGTTAAGGATATTGGTCCTCTCTGTGGTGATCTGCTGCAAAATCTTCTTGGCCCCGGGCACATCGCTGTTATCCGGGTGATACTTCTTTGCCAGTACCCTGTATTCCTTTTTCAGTACTGTCAGATCATAATGTGCTGCCTCTGAAAACCAGCTTCCTTCGAAGGGCGTCATATAGGAATAAGCATCTCTGTCATCTTCGGGATTAAAGGAATACTTATGATACTTGGTCTTTTCTTCCTTTTCCTCTTTCTTCTCGTATCTTTCATGATATGAGCGCTTCTCTTCATCAGTCCATGAGAAGCGGTCATCCCCGATTTCCACGCGCTTCGACTTAAAAGATTGGTTTTCCCATTCATAATACGAAAACGGAAGCTCTTCGTCAAACGCCGTGATGAAAAAGCGATTACCGAATCTGTATACTTTCCAGTCCGCAATGGTGCCTGTGAGGATCTGAAACAGGCTGTCTCTTTCATCAAATACCTTTAAAAGGAATTTTGCAAAAGGGGAACCGTTCATACGGATGCGTTCAGCCTTCTTTCTGGCACGGATCACTGCAGCCGCCGAAAGTTCCCGTATCTCCCTTTCCATATCTTCCTTTTGTCTATTATATTCTTTGACATCTTCGCTGCGGTTCAGCTGTTTATTTATGTAGATCTTCTGCTCTATGTTCCTCATGGCCCGAATAAGAGGCTTTGCCATATTTGATGTGGCCAGGAACACTTCCCTTTGCATATGAGGGTTCTCATAAAGCAGAGCTGTCAGGAAGGTGAAATCATAAAGGTTCTTTAATTCGTCATCGGAATAGGGCGGGGTATATTCTGCCCAGTCCTTTGCCTCCATAAGGGCCTTCACCTGTTTCCCGTCTCTGAGTAAAAGGGCATAATGAAGCGGTGTCAGCCCCAGGGAATCCACCCAGGTCATTTCCACCTGCCCTATCTTATCCTGGGACAGAATATGATTATATATGTTTGCCATTTTTTCATTACGGAATTTCGCTTCAAAAGCCATGATATCCCATAACTGCTTTTCTCCGATGGCATCACTGTATTCAGTCAGTATCTTATGGAGATAGAGCTCATCATCTATCCGGACACAAAGATATGACATGAGTACCACCTGATACTCATTATATGTTTCCATCTTTCGCAGTGTGGCATAGGGTTCCAGCAGTTCCTGTGTGAGATAGAATGCGTATGGATTTGAGATATCACGCACATAGTCCGGGAAGAAACAATCGTCCGGACTCTTTAGTCTCCTTATCAGGTCCTCGTTCACCTTACCCGGAAGCTCTTCTATGAAAGCATAGTATCTGGCCATATCGCACATGCGGTATAGATTCTCCGCGCGGATATAGCACACATCTATGGGGAATTTATCCTCTGCTTCCACCATATTCAGCATCATCTGGTTCTTAACGTTTAAGATCCCATGCTCGCTGAAGCAGGTCCGCACTCTCATAAGCACCGACCCTATGGCATCATCATAATTATTCTGGAATGTGGGATTAATGGAAAGCAGATTCCTCTGCAATGTCTTAAGAAGAGCAGAAAGCTGTCTGCCTCTGGGATTTCTTTTTCCCACGCTCTTCGGGAAGAGGACTATCTCTCCCTTTTTAGACATGGCGATCACTGCAGCGAAACTGTCTTCCTGAAAAATGAAATAGGAGCAAAGCTCCGGGAAAGGAATGTTCTTTCCGGGGAGGCTTTCTCCTTCAGTATGTATGTATACTCCCTGATCCGTGATGCAGGTGCCGCCGCGATCCGCTTCTGCATACACCAGCACTTCTTCCGTATCAGAGATCCCATATGTATTTTTAATAGCATCTATGTTTCCGATCTGTTCTTCACCAAAGATCAGATCGGTATATTTCTTTTGATTTTCTTCCAGTATCTGGGAAAAACCCGACATATCAAATACCCTTTATATCGTTTCCGCAAACGCCGTGGGTATTATACCATAAAAATACAAAATATGGTATAGATTTTTACCTTTTCTCCCAATACTTGTGGTTTGGCCGATCTCCTATGGTTTTTAGTTTTCAGCCTTCAGGCAGGCTTCCCTTTTCTATGTTTTCCCGGATGATCATGTCCGTGAATTCATACAGTTTCTTTGATCCGGCTTCCGTGCCCTTCTGCCTTCCGTACACCTGCTCTGCCGTGACTTTATGCTCCATCCAGTCGCTGCCGCCGTTACTGTTATTTAAGATGAGGGGCTGCAGATTATCCATGGACCTGGCAAATCTGGCTTCTGCCGTTTTCTGCTCCTCGAATTCTTCGAACAGCGCCATAAGCTCTTCTTTCTGATCATCGGGAAGCATCCCGAAGATACGCTCCTTGGCCTTGTCTTCCCTTTCTTTCTGAGTCTTCTTTCCCTCTTCGTCATAGGCGTAGGTATCTCCCGCGTCTATCTCCACTATGTCATGGATGAGGCACATCAGCATAACCTTTGCGATATCCACATCCTGATTGGAATACTCTTTAAGAAGATATGCCATGATAGCCATATGCCAGGCATGCTCAGCATCATTTTCCTTTCGTCCGTGTCCGCTTAAAGAGGTCTGTCTGAAAATGTTCTTTTCCTTGTCTATCTCCAGGGCAAATTCCAGCTGTTTACGAAGTCTCTCGTCCAAAGAAGTGTCCCCCTATCCTCTGATCTTAGCAGCAAAGCTTCTTTCCGCATCGCGCTTCATGTCTTTCTTTGCTATGGTATCCCGCTTGTCATAGAGCTTCTTACCGCGTGCCAGCGCTATCTTAAGTTTCACCTTCCCATGGGAGAAATACACCTCCACAGGCACAATGGTATAACCCTTTTCCTTTATCTTCTGGGACAGCTTACGGATCTCTGCTTTATGCATGAGAAGCTTTCGCTGACGGAGAGGATCCCTGTTAAAAATGTTTCCCTTTTCATATGGAGATATATGCATCTGATATATATACATCTCTCCGTTCTCTATTCTGATAAAGGCTTCTTTCACAGAGCACTTTCCCATACGAAGGGACTTCACTTCGGTACCTGCCAGGCAGATGCCCGCTTCATAGGTCTCTTCCAGGAAGTATTCATGATAGGCTTTTTTATTATTTGCAATAAGCTTCACCTTGTTGTCCATTATCTCTACTCCGATAAAATAAAGTCTACGGTTCCGGCACCCTTATTTGCGCCTGTCACCTGTATGCGCACCTTCTGTCCCAGGGAAAAGATCCTGCCCGTGTGCTCTCCCTTCAGTTCCATGGATGCCTCTATGAATCTGTAATAATCGTCTTTCAGAGTGGATGCCTTCACCAGGCCTTCCACTGTGTTTTCAAGCTCCACATATATGCCCCAGTCCGTCACCCCGGATACTGTGCCTTCATAGATGTCACCGATATGAGAAAGCATATACTCTGCTTTCTTCATCTTCTCCACATCCCTTTCGGCTTCATCTGCTCTTCTTTCTCTTTCGCTGGTTTTTCCGGCCACATCCGGAAGAATGCTTTCGTAGTGCCCCATGCGTTTTTCGTTTAGATCTTTATGCAGATATTCCTTTATGATCCTGTGTATCTGAAGATCCGGATATCTCCTGATGGGTGAGGTGAAATGTGTATAGTTTTCCGATGCCAGGCCGAAATGTCCGTTATTTTCCGTGGTGTATCTGGCCTGTTGCATGGACCGCAGCGTAAGCCTCAGGATCACCGCTTCCTCCGGTGTCCCTGCTATGCCCTTCAGCATCTTCCTTATATCCTTTGGCTTCACATCCCGCGGTTCTTTATATAATGAATGTCCCATGTTCTTAAGGAATACAGACAGGGTCTCTATCTTATCCGGATCCGGTTTTCCGTGGGTACGATACAGAAAAGGCAGGTGCTTATCAAAGCAGTCCTTTGCCACGGTTTCATTCGCAGCGATCATAAAGTCTTCTATGATCTTATTTGCCACACTGATCTCATAGGGTTTGATATCGGTGACTTTTCCGGTTTCATCTACTATAAGCTTTGATTCGGTGAAATCAAAATCTATGGATCCTCTCTTTTCTCTTTCCTTCCGGATCGCCTTCGACGCCTTTTCCATAAGCTTGAATAAAGGCACCAGTTCCTTATACTTCTTCTTTTCATCCTTGTCTTTATCCACCAGGATCTTCTTTACGGAAGTATATGTCATGCGGCGGTCTATGTTCACCACAGATTCAAAGATCTCATGATCTATGACATTGCCCTTCTTATCAATGGTCATGACGCAGGAAAGCGCCAGCCTGTCCACGCCCTCATTTAATGAGCATATACCGTTAGACAGTTCCTTCGGAAGCATGGGTACCACTCTGTCCGCCAGATAGACTGATGTGCCTCTGTGGAGAGCCTCCTTGTCAAGCGGCGTCTTTTCTCTTACATAGTGAGATACATCCGCGATATGCACACCCAGAATGTAATTATCCCCTTCTTTTGAAAGAGATACCGCATCGTCCAGGTCCTTTGAGTCTTCTCCGTCTATAGTGACCATCTGCACATCCCGAAGGTCTCTTCTGCCCTTTATCTCTTTTTCCGTCACATGATCCGGGATGTCTTTTACTTCAGAGATCACCTTTTCCGGAAACTCCGTGGGGATATCCCTGGATTTCAAAAGCGAAAGGATATCTGTGCCCGGCGCATTTGCATCTCCCAGGATCTCTGTCACCACGCCCTCAGGGCACTTATTTTCAGAGCCGTAGTCCGTGATCAGGCAGACCACCTTTTCTCCGGTGGATGCTTCCATGCTTTCAGAAAGGGGCACATAAATATCCCGTGTCAGTCTTTCATCATCGGGCTTCACAAAGCCATAGCTTTTCACCCGTTCAAAGGTGCCCACGGTCTTTTTCAGCTCATGGTCTATGATCTTTTTCACCCGTACTTCTATGCGGCCTTTGCCCTTGCCCTTTGGCGGCAGCACCTCCACCTTCACGGTGTCTCCGTGAATGGCACCGTTTACGCATTTGGCGGGCACATAGAAGTCCTCTTCAAAGCCTTCCACGGTCACAAAGCCGAAGCCTCTTTTGTTTGACGTGAAGACTCCTTCATATTTCTGTTTTTTTCTTTTTTCCTGTTTCTTCTTCTTTGACATATCTTCTTCCAAATAATGCAAAAGGGCACCGCAAAAGCGATGCCCTGTCCATTCCTGATCCACTGAAGCTTAAAAGCTTCCTATATTCAGTACCGCAGCCAGTATGAAGAACCCTATTACCAGTACCACTGTCAGTCGAACCAGCATTCCTTCTTTAGAATGCTTTTTATTCTTAGCCCAATAGGTGTCAGAATTCGATGACTGACCACTGATGGATCCGAGTCCTGCCTGTTTACCTTCCTGTGACAGAATGATAGCAGTGATCGCTATACATATTATAACAAAAACAACCATAACAACGGTTTTTAATGCAGCCATTTCGCCCTCCGAATTTCACAAACTCGTAATATATTATCACAGGATCAGAAAAATTGCAATATTTTGTTTTAGTATGCCACGCCCTGAGCGATCATAGCCTCAGCTACTTTTTCGAAACCGGAGATATTAGCGCCTGCCACGCAGTTGCCTTCCATGCCATACTTCTTTGATGCGTCATCACATGCGTGGAAGATACCTTCCATGATGCCCTTCAGCTTAGCGTCC
>JAILDZ010000084.1 GCA_024688505.1 Lachnospiraceae bacterium | reverse complement strand
TGTCCATGCCTATATTCTTTAGATGCTCCCGATACAGCATACAGCCTTCCTTCATGGTCCTTCTTTCGAAAAAAATGATTATGGAGGCTGCTTTTCGTTTTGTCAACTTATTAATTATTTTACAGATATTCTTCCACCCGGCTTATGAGAGTGAGGCCCTGAGGCGGGGCTGTGGGGCCGGCCTGTTCCCGGTCCAGGGCCGACAGTATCCGGGGGATATCATCGGGGTCCTTTAGTCCTGAGCCCACCTGTATCAGGGTGCCTGCAATGATACGGACCATGTTATAAAGGAATCCGTCCCCTGACACCGTGATAATGACTTCGTCTTCTTTTCGGGAAACGGAGCACTCATATATAGTGCGTGTGAAAGAATTCACCTGGGAATGGATGGATGCAAATGATGTGAAATCGTGCTCTCCTTCCAGATATTTTGCAGCCCTATTCATCTTCTCTATATCAAGATCATAGTGATAATGATAGGCATAGAGCCGCTTCATGGGGTTATTTATCTTCGTGTTTAAGATCCTGTATTCATATGTTTTAGTGCATTTCACGTAGCGCGGATGGTAATCGGAAGCCACTTCCTCGGACTTTACCACACGGATATCATCGGGAAGGCTCTGGTTAACGGCCAGAGCTATCTTTTCCGCAGGCATTTTCGATGAGGTATCAAAAACAGCCACATTCCCCAGGGCATGCACCCCGGAATCCGTGCGACTTCCTCCCGACACCTTGATATCCTCTTTGAAAAGTGCGGACAGTTCCCGGTTCAGAACCTCTTCTATAGTGATGCCGTTTGGCTGGATCTGCCAGCCACAGTATGCCGTGCCGTCATAGGCCACTGTCAGTTTTACTCGCATATCCTATACCTTAAACCGATAGCCCACGCCCCATACAGTCTGGATATACTGGGGGTGAGCCGGATCAACCTCTATCTTTGCCCGGATATTTTTCACATGAACCACCACAGTGGCGATATCTCCGAAGCTTTCCTCTTTCCATATTTCCCGGAAGAGGTCTTCCTTCGAAAAGGTCTGGTTCGGGTGCTCCGCCATGAAGCAAAGGAGCTCAAACTCCTTAACGGACATGGGCTTTTCTTCGTTATTTACAAAAACGGTCCTGGCAGTCTTATCCAGCCTGATGCCGCGGATATTCACATTTTCATGGGTCACGGATTTTCCCACCAGCCTGTTATACCTTGCCATATGCGCTTTCACCCTGGCGGTAAGCTCGCTTGGGGAAAAGGGTTTTGTCATATAGTCATCTGCGCCGAGCCCCAGGCCCCGCACTTTATCGATGTCTTCCTTTTTGGCAGATACCATGATGATAGGCGTGTCCTTTTGTTCACGTATATTTTCGCAGATAGAAAAGCCGTCCACACCCGGAAGCATAAGGTCCAGTATGAAGAGGTCATAATCGGTGCTAAGGGCCTTCTTAAGCCCCGCTGCCCCGTCATTTTCCGTATCCACATCAAATCCCGCCAGCTCCAGATAGTCTTTTTCCAGATCCGCTATGGCGGGCTCATCCTCAATGATCAGTATCCTGCTCATAAATCCACTTGTCCTCTTTGATCTCAAAATATATGGTGGTTCCCCGGCCCACACTGCTGGTGGCATAGATCTTGCCGCCGTGGTCCGTGATTATCTTCTTTGCTATGGAAAGTCCGATGCCGCTGCCTCCGGCCTTCGTGTTTCTGGATGCATCCGCCCGGAAGGTCCTGTCGAAAATGTGGGGCAGATCTTTTTCATCTATGCCTATGCCGTTGTCGGAAAGTTCTACCCGGATGTTCTTCCCGTTTTCCATTACGGATAGCTCGATATAAAGCGGCAAAAGCCCCCTGTATTTCATGGAGTTATCGATGATGTTATGGATCACCCGCATAAGCTGTGTGGGATCCGCCGTAAACTTCACATCCTCGGGTATATCGTTATGATATGAAAACTCGATCTGATGGTTCGAAAGGTCCATCCCAACCTCGTCCGCGCAGTCATCGAAAAAAGATCTGGCGGAAATATGCTCGAATTCATAAGGGATCCGGTCCGTCTCTATGCCGGAATACACCGTAAGCTCATTTATGAGGGCATTCATCTCCCCTGCCTTATTATGGATGGTTTTTATATAGGCTTCCCGTTTTTCCTCGGTGTTTGCCACTCCGTCCAATAATCCTTCGGCATAGCCCTCGATGGCGGTGAGGGGAGTCTTTATGTCATGGGCAATATTCGAGATCAGCTGGCGTTCCGCTTCCTCTGTCCGAAGCTTTTCCTCCGCATTTTCTTTCAGCCGCTCGCGCATGGACTCCAACGACTTCA
>JAILDZ010000065.1 GCA_024688505.1 Lachnospiraceae bacterium | reverse complement strand
TGTCCTTATCACGTACCACTTCAAGCTCCAGCTCTTCCCAGCCCAGGATGGATTCTTCCACCAGTACCTGATGGATAATGGATGCCTGGAGACCTCTGGCACATACGGTCTGCAGCTCTTCCTTGTTATATACCAGACCGCCGCCTGCGCCGCCCATGGTATATGCCGGGCGAAGCACCACGGGATATCCCAGCACATCAGCTTCTTCCAGCGCTTCTTCTATGCTGTAGCAGGCCTTTGACCTTGCCATCTCTATGCCCAGAGAGTCCATGGTCTTCTTAAATTCTGTCCTGTCCTCTCCACGCTCGATGGCATCCACCTGCACTCCGATGACCTTCACGTTATACTTATCCAGCACACCGGCCTTATATAATTCCGAGCAAAGATTAAGACCAGACTGCCCACCCAAATTCGGTAGCAAAGCATCCGGTCTTTCTTTTTCTATCACCGCAGTAACACGGTCCACATTTAAAGGTTCTATATATGTCTTATCCGCCATCTCGGGATCTGTCATAATGGTGGCAGGATTTGAATTCACTAAAACAATCTCATATCCCAGACTCCGAAGTGCTTTGCACGCCTGGGTTCCGGAATAATCAAATTCACATGCCTGACCTATCACTATAGGTCCTGACCCGATGATGAGTACCTTTTTTATATCTGTTCTTTGTGCCATGTTAAAATCTCCTGTTTGTCTTAGAATAACACCTAGGATATTTTAACTGTATTAAGGCACCTTCGCAAGGGAAAATCTACTTCGGCATAAACTCCAGGATCTCTTCATCCGTATCGGCTTTTGAGCCGCTTAAATCCATTGATCTTACGGCATCAAGAGTCTTTTCATATCTATCCATCATATCCCGGTGCTCTCTTTCTATAGCCTCCGCATCCCCTGCATCTGCCGCTTCTTCCAGTCTTGCGGCCACCGTAGAAAGGGATGCTGCTCCGATAGTTCTGGAACTGCTCTTTAATGAATGCACCAAAGTGCCGTAACTCTCCCAGTCCTTAGACCCATATGCTTCTTCTATGGCGCTTTTTCTCTTATCTGCAGAGGCTTCGTATTCCGCCAGGATCATTTTATAGAATTCGCTGTCATTCTTGCTGAAATTAAGCCCCTTCACAGGATCGATATCGCCTTTTTTCAAGGCTTCAAACTCACCCGACTTATCCTCATATACAGGCGCGTTTTCATTCTCATATGAGGCTTTTATCTTTTCCTTCGGCAGATACTTCTTCACCATATCCTTAAGCCCCTTACTGTCTATGGGCTTTGACAGATAGTCTGTGAATCCCTCGGAAAGGTATCTCTCCTTTGCTCCCGATATGGCATCCGCCGTGAGACATATGACAGGCGTGTCCTTATTCTTTCCATCTGCCTGCGTCTTTATCTGTCTCAGTGTCTCTATGCCGTCCATCCCCGGCATCCTCTGATCCAGGAAGATAATATCAAAACTGTCAAACATTGTACGCCGAAGAGCATCCTCACCGCTTTCCGACATCTGTATCTTCGCCTCTGTTTCTCTTAGCAGGCCTGCTGCCACTATGAGATTCATCCTGGTGTCATCCACTATAAGGATGCTCGCCTGCGGTGCTATGAATCCGTTATCCGATGCTTTTGGCTTTGCCATACCGGTTTCGAATTTCTCTCTGAAATCTCCCACAGGATATGTGGATATGACCTTTTGTGGGATAGTGACCGTGAATATAGAGCCTTTGCCGTAACTGCTTTTAACGTCAATGCTTCCGTTCATCATATCCACCAGATGATGGGTGATGGCCAGTCCCAGTCCTGTTCCCTCCACTGTGGAATTCACCTTCAGGTCCGTACGTTCAAACTTAGCAAATATCTTTTCCAGATCCTCTTCCTTTATGCCTATGCCGGTATCCTTCACTTTGATGATAAGATCGATATTCTCCCCCGCAGTATAGCGTATGGTGTCTCCGGCATTCACATAGAGGGTGACACTTCCGCTATTCGTGTATTTCACAGCATTATTAAGCAGATTTATCATGATCTGGCGGATCCTGTTTTCGTCTCCGAACAGACAGTCCGGAAGATCACTGTCCACTTCCACCTCCATCTTCAGTCCTTTTTCCCTGGCCTTAAAAATCACCATGTTGCATACGTCGTTAAGGACCGATTCCAGCTTATATTCTTCTTCCTTTAGTTCCAGCTTTCCCGCCTCTATCTTTGAGAAATCCAGTATGTCATTTATCAGTGAAAGCAGGTTATTGCCGGCGCTGTCTATGTTTCCCGCATAATTTGTGATGACGGAAAAGAGGCCTCTGATCTCCTCTCTGTCATCCGGCAGTGCCTTTCTTGCACGGGCACTTTCACGAAGGATCATTTCGTTCATACCGAGAACCGCATTTATGGGAGTACGGATCTCATGGCTCATATTTGCCAGGAAATCGCTCTTAGCCGCATTGGAATGCTCTGCCAGAATTCTTTGCTGTCTCAGCCTCACATTCTCTGCCATCTTCTTCTCAAAATACACCACCAGGATGATACCAAGGGCAAAAGAGGCTATCACAATGGATGTGAGGAAAAGGATCACGGGAATGATCTCATAAACATTCTTTGATGAGCCGGATGTCATCCCCAGGCTTATCACATCCTTTATCCATTCCCCCAGCAACACACCGCCTATGGCGGTAAGGAACACTATGATCACATATGATATCTTTAATATGTTCTGTACTCTGTTATCAATATGGGATTCCTCTTCCTTTTTTTCTACGGTAACGCTCTTTCCGATACCCCATACCAGAAACAGATAGCCTCCGCTGCATATAAAGGAAAATGAATAATAGAATTGGGCCACTATTCCCTCCAGGCTGGAGGTGGTCCACATACCGAATTCCGCTGCCACAATGGCCAGAGCACCTATGATCACTAACGGCGCCTTTGTCCCGCTTTCCTTTTTATTCATGTACCAGAGCAGGCTCTGGAGGCACATCACAGCTATAGCTGTACATACCACCACCTGGTACAGGCTGTTTGCTATTCCGCCAAACTGTATATACAGGGTGAACTGCCATATGTTAAGTGGGATGGGAACAAGCATGAGTGGATGAAAAAATCCTCTTTCTTCCGGGCTTTTCACATAGAATGTCAGGACCATAAGAATGAAAAAAGCCGTATTCCATCCGAAATATGCCAGAATGTCAGATACTTCCGGTGACTCCTTCATTATGATAAGATGAGCCGTCCAGAAATAGGAACTTAATAGATTTGCCAGAAAGAATCCCACCGAAAGAAGATACCGGCGTTTTCTGGTATTGATATATCCGAAAAGAGAAATGAGAAGAGCCACCAAAATGCAGAGAAGCTGAACCACACATTCAAAAAAATCCAAAAACATCCTTTGACTCCCCTACCCTTCTCTCATGTTATACCCTGTGTCCTCGTCTATCATCTTAAGCATGATATCCGCAAATACCGGATCAAACTGCGTTCCCTTGCCATTTTCTATCTCGTAGCGAACTATGGACTGGGACAGCGCACTTCTGTAGCTTCTGAAACTGGTCATGGCATCATAGGCATCCGCCACGGCGATTATCCTGGCTTCCTCCGGGATGTCCTCACCTTTAAGCCCTTCCGGATATCCCGTGCCGTCATATCTTTCATGATGAAAGCGTGCTCCGATGGACAGCTTTGGCATCTCCCGGATCTTCTTTAGGATATTGGCCCCCACCACGGGATGAGCCTTCATTCTTTCAAATTCCTTTTCGGAAAGCCGTCCCGGTTTATTTATGACAGCATCCGGTACCCCGATCTTTCCCACATCATGAAGGAGGCCCATAATATAGATCTCATCCTGATGCTTTTCATCATAGCCGTATCTCCCGGCTATCTCTTTCGCATACTCCGCCACTCTGCCGGAATGACCGTTCGTATACGTGTCCTTTGCATCGATGGCTTCCGCCACTGTCTGCACCACATGAAGGGAAAGTGTCTCATATTCTTTGGTCCGTCTCTCCACCTCCGCAGACAGGTTTCGTTCCAGCCGCACCAGTTCTATGTTATTCTTCACGCGCATTGCCAGGACTTCAGGCACAAATGGCTTTCTGATAAAGTCCACTGCACCCAGTTTCAGCCCTTCAGTCTCCATCTCCGGCTTTTCATTTCCGGTAAGGAAGATCACGGGGACCTCATCTTCCGGTGTCATCTGGGCTTTTAATCTTTTCAGGGTTTCGAATCCGTCCATTTCCGGCATACGGATATCAAGCAAAATCAGATCCGGCTTATTTGTCTTCACATAATCAAGAAGAGCTTTTCCGGATTTTAGAGCAGTCACACGCATGTTGTGATCGCTTAGAATATGTCCTGCAGTGATCAGATTAGAGGTATCATCATCTACTATCAGCACCCAATACATACTTGCCTCCCTTGATTCTGACACGTTACCTCGTATTATACACGGGTTTTAGCATAAATGCCACGAAATTATGACGTACAGCATCTCATGTGTCCCTCTTTACTCTGGATATTATTACGGATGAAAGCAGTCCGATGGCGATCCCGGACAGAGTCCCCGTAATGATGAGCACAGGCATGTAGTATAACAGGCCGGCACTGTCCAAAAGAAATACAGCCACTATGATCTGTCCCAGATTATGCGCCACTCCTCCGGCGGCGCTGATGCCCATATAAGAAAACTTCTCGGTCTTTATGAGAAGATACATCACCGCATATGAAAGCAAGGCCCCAGACACACTGTAGAGCATCATGGAAAAATTCGAAAAAGTAAATGCCATTAGCAGCACTCTCACCATGGAAAGCACAAATGCTTCCTTTTTCCCTACCGTCTCCATGGCCACTATCACCACCATATTGGCAAGACCGATCTTCACCCCGGGCACACCTATGCTTATGGGTAACAGGTGTTCCACATATGAAAGGATGAATGCCAGCGCCAGGAGCATTCCTATATATGCTGTCCTTTTATTTCCCATTATCCAGTAATCGCTCCTCAAATCCGTCTGTATAGTATACTTCGCCGTTTTCCATGATCCACATGGCTTCCATTTCATCTTTTTTTATCACTGCCTTCCTTCCTTCCTCATATGGCATCAGAAAGACCGCTGTTGAAAAGGCATCCGCTTCGGCTGAGTCCTTTGCTATTATGGATACGGACCTTACCCCTTCCCCGGGGTAGAGTGTATGGGGAGATATGATATGACAATACTTTTTCCCGTCCACCTCGAAATATCTCTGATAGTTCCCGCTGGTGACAAGAGACTCTCCTTCATAAAGGTTAAGCCCTTCCATCACACGTTCTTCATTCGGGGCATCCGGGTCCTGTATCCCCACATTATAGGGTTTCCTGTCCGGCTTTTCTCCTATGGTGACCACATTCCCCCCCAGGCTTAAGAGCACTCCTTTGATCCCGTTTTCTTCTGCCTCTTTTGCCACGCACTGTGCTGCATATCCTTTTGCCACAGCCCCCACATCCAGCCGCATTTCAGGGTCCCGAAGGAATACCGTTCCCTTCTTTTCATCAATTATCACATCATTTATGTTCATGTGCTGCCCGGCATCTTTAAGGGCTTCAGGGTCCGGCAGGTGAGAGTGTGCGGGGTCTTCAAGGCTTTCTATCCTGGCATCATGCCAGAGTGAGAGCACGGACCCCATGGCTATATTTGTCATGCCGTCCGTTTGTGCATACATGTCTTTTCCGAGAAGAAGCAGGTCTATGATCCGCTCATCCACTTCCACCGGGGCTTTCCCCGCATTATCATTTATGGTCTTTATGTTTGAAAGCCCTTCATAGTCGTTATAGATATCATACAGGTCATTATACTGCCTTAGACTGTGATAGATCTTATCCGCTTCCTCGTTAAAGGTCCCCCTGTCGGAGGAATAGCCGGATATCTCTGTCACCGTATCGAAAAGGTCCAGGTATGTGACCGTATATCTTTCCTGTTCCTTACCTGAAACCAGCCTGTAGAGGATCAGGGCCACTATAAGGACCACCACCAAGGGCGTTATGATTTTGGCTGCCGCATCTTTTCTATTCATCAGTATATCTCATTACATTCGTCACTGGATTTAAGGGGATTATATGTTATACTATGCTATATTTCAAATAGGGAGGTTATATGGATCATGTATGATGTGGTAGCTCTTGGAGAGCTTCTTATAGATTTCACGGAAAACGGTGACAGTGCTCAGGGAAATCCCCTTTTCGAGGCAAACCCCGGTGGCGCACCCTGTAATGTATTATCCCTGCTCCAGCACCTGGGAAATAAGACCACCTTCATTGGAAATGTGGGTGATGACATGTTCGGCCGTCTGCTGAAGGAAAGAGCCGAGAAGGAAGGCATTGACATGTCCGGCCTTTCCCTGGATAAAGAAGTCCACACCACCCTGGCTTTCGTCCACACTTTTCCCGGGGGTGACAGAGATTTCTCTTTCTACCGTAAGCCCGGTGCGGACATTAACCTCACCGTGGATGATGTGAAGAAAAATGAGGGGCTGATACGTGATGCAAAGATCTTCCATATCGGCACCCTTTCCATGACAGACGAACCTGCATGCTCCGCCACGGAATATGCCCTGAAGGTGGCCAAAGAAAGCGGCTGCCTCATCTCTTTCGATCCGAATTACCGGGCTCCCCTGTGGGACAGCGTGGAAAAAGCGAAGGAAAAGATCCGCTACGGTTTTTCCATGTGCGATATTTTAAAGATCTCCGATAACGAGATCGAGCTCATGACCGGGGAGACAGATCTGGATAAGGGAATTGCAAAGATCCGTGAAGAATTCGATATCAGGCTGATCTTTGCCACAGCAGGTCCCGACGGCAGCAAAGCATATTATAAAGATATCATTGTGGAGATGCCCGGGTTCAAAAACGAGAACACCATAGAGACCACCGGCGCAGGTGATACATTCTGCGGCAGTGCTCTTCATTTCGCATTGGAATACGGCATCGATGACCTTGATGAAGACAAATTAAAACGGCTGCTGACTTTCGCCAATGCAGCCGCATCTCTTATCACCACAAGGAAAGGTGCTCTTTCCGTTATGCCCACCATAGAAGAGGTGGAGTCCTTCTTAAAGGAACGTTCATAGGATACCTGTTATCCTATTCATATCTCAGAGCATCGATGGGATTCATCTTTGCAGCCTTGTTCGCAGGATAGTATCCGAAGAAAAGGCCGATGCCCATGGAGAACAGAAGCGCGATAAGCACGCTGCCCACAGTGGGGCTGGCCGGATATCCCAGTATTTTTGCTCCCAGAGCTCCGAGAACAAGGCCGAGAGCCACTCCGATGGCTCCTCCCACCAGACAGATTATCATGGCTTCCACTATAAACTGGGTCCTGATGTGAGTCGTAGAGGCTCCCAGGGCCTTTCTTGTACCTATCTCTCTGGTACGCTCGGTTATGGATACCATCATTATATTCATCACGCCTATTCCGCCTACCAGCAGGGCTATACCCGCTATAACGGATATGGCTGTGGTGATGGTTCCCATCATTTCGTTTAAGGAATCCGCAAGTGAAGCCAGGCTGTATGTGTCTATCTCGAAATATGGATTACTCCTGTAGAATCCGTTCAGATAATCCTTGAGTTCTTTTGCGGCCTGGTTGGAATCCACTCCCACCTTTGTCACCACTGTCATATCAGCATAATTCTTTGAATGATTAAGATTCTGGGCTGTGGTTATGGGCAGATACAGATTAGTGACCGTATTCTGTCCCAGCATCACCATAGTCTGCTGATATTCATATATAGCCACTACTGTACATGTAATAGACATATCGTTTACAGACAGATCTATTTCTCTTCCCAGGCAGGAGCTGCCGTCTTCTCCGAAATAGTCCCTGCAGAATTTATCGGATACAATGGCCACATTTCTTGCGCCACCCAGCTCTGCCGCCGAGAATGGTTCTCCGGAAAGAAATGTGAGTTTGTTCTCCACAAAGAAGCCCCGGCTCACGCCGAATACATTCACGGATACCGTATCCGTAGCCTTTGTCACCGTTCCGGCGCCCATCTGCATTCTCGCGGAAACCGCTTCCACAGTGTCCGGAAATGCTTTCATCATGTCATAGATCATCTCGTCGGTGATGAGGTCGTCTTCCGTCATGTCATGATCTTCTTCACTCTTTCCGAAGACTATACCGTTTTCTCTTTTTTCCTGAACCACATCTTTTTTATCTACATAGATGGTGACATTGTTTGCTCCCATGCTCTGCATCTCCGTGGATACAGACATGGTGAGAGAATTTCCCACCGTAAGGATCGCTATAACTGATGCTATACCGATTATGATACCAAGCATTGTGAGAAATGCCCGGGTCTTATTTGCACTTAAGCTGGAAAAAGCCAGTCTTAAGTTTTCCAGAAACATGTTCATGACTTTCCCTTTCCTGCCCTTTCTCCTATGATATTTCCGTCCTTTAATGTGATGATGCGGTCCGTCTCCTCTGCCAGTTCGGGACTGTGGGTGATAAGGACTATGGTCTTTCCCTCCTCTTTATTAAGCTTATGGAAAAGATCCATCACGGTACGGCCGGTGACTGAATCCAGCGCTCCTGTGGGCTCATCGGCCAGGATGATGGCAGGTTCGTTTACCATGGCTCTGGCTATGGCCACTCTCTGCTTCTGTCCTCCGGAAAGCTCTTCCGGCAGATGTTTCATACGGTCTCCCATGCCCACCAGCTCCAGCATGGCCTTCGCCCGCTCTGTCCGTTCCTTTCTCGGCACTTCCGCATACAGCATGGGCAACTCCACGTTCTTAAGGGCTGTGGTCTTCGACACCAGATTATATGTCTGAAACACGAAACCGATCTTTCTGTTTCTGATGACGGAAAGTTCCTTATCCGAAGCGCCATCCACGTTCACTCCGTCTATGATATATTCCCCTTCCGTGGGACGGTCCAGAAGACCGATGAGGTTCATCATAGTGGTCTTCCCGGATCCGCTGGCACCCACTATGGCCAGGAATTCTCCGTCATATACGTCCAGTGACACTCCGTGGAGGATCTCCAGTTCGTTTGGCTTTCCGATATAGAATCTTTTATATATATTGCTAAGATGTATTACTACTTTTCTAGAATCCAAAATAGTACTCCATGTCGCTGCCGTCGGACACTTCATCCTTTATGATGGCAACGGTCATGCCCTCCTTAATGCCGTCTCCCTTGATCTGGGTATAGTAATTGCTTTCCATTACCACTTCCACATTTGTCTTCACCTGTTCTCCGGTGGTCTCATCCACCACCATCACATAGGCCTGCCCGTCGTCATCTGTCTTCACGGCTGTATAGGGCACTGTCAGGGCATCATCGTGCTCGTCCACGATGATGGACATGTTTGTATTCATATCAAGACGCAGTCTGTCGCTGGGATCATCTATGGAGATCACCACCTCATATGTGGAATTTGATGTGGCGGCTGTGGTAGTGGTTCCCGCAGCTGTGGTGATGGTCTGCCTGGTGGCCACGGGAGATACCTTCTTCACATGACCTGTCATCTCCAGATCTCCTGTGGTCTTTGTCTTTATTATGACCTTCTGTCCCTCTTTGATATCCGGGATATCATACTCACCTATCTCTGTTTTCACCTCATATCCCGACACATCCTGTATGGTGATGAGGGCGGTGTTAGCAGCATAAGTGTCTCCTTCTTCATAATTCACCGCAGTGATCACTCCGGAGAAGGGGGCTGTGATCACGCCTTCCTCCACCTGTTTCTCATAGTTTTCCACGCTCATTTCCTGTTCAAAGGTGTTCCTTGAAAGCTCTCCCGTGACACGGGCGCTTTCCGAATCCAGGACAGTACTCTGCTGGGTATAGTATCCGTTAATGGCAGTAGCCTCGGCGGAATCATATGCATTCTGGGCATTATTGACCGATGTCTGAGCATCTGCAATAGC
>JAILDZ010000034.1 GCA_024688505.1 Lachnospiraceae bacterium | reverse complement strand
TCTTTTCTCTCGCACACTCGCTACACTCCATCCCTTCTAGCATCCGTAAAAAGAATCTCAGCAAAGGCTTCGATTCTTAACGGCTGCACGAAGTGTATTCCGTACCGCTCGGTGCTAATGTTCGAAAAGAAGCCTTACAACGCCTTTTGCTGTGCCAAAAATTCCTTGGACAGGCACACTTACGTATATAATGTGTCTGACACGAAGTCCGAGACCCTCTTCATAGCACGCCCGGCAAGGGGTATAGGCATTTGTTGATACACGTGCCAACCATTCTTCTCGATATCCAGCATGGCCTTGCTGCCGGCTTTGATGATGCGTTTCGACAGGCGGACGCTGTCATCCAGGAGTATCTCGTTTTTCCCCACCTGGATGAGGGTCGTCGGGAAGTCATTCAAATCTCCGTTTACAGGGCTGAACCGGGGATCCGCAGGCTCCGCATCCTCTCCGATAAAGACGTCTCTGGAGGCTGTGATATAGTCCCGGTTCAGGATGGGATCCTTATCCTTATATTTCTCGTACGAATCTCCGAAGGCCGCCATATCCGTCCATGGGCTGTAGAGTATCAGCGCCTTCGGCAGCTTCCGCTCCTCCTTCTTCAGCTTCTGGGTGAGACATAGCACCAGGTTTCCCCCGGCAGAGTCCCCTGCCAGCAGCACATGATCAGCTCCGTATCCTTTTTGCATAAGGTAGTCCCAGGCCTTTGATGCATCTTCAAGCGGCGCCGGATATTTATGCTCCGGGGCCAGGCGATAGTCAAATGACAGGACCGTAAGCCCTGTGGATACCGCCATCTTTGCTGCCAATATCCTGGCATATCCCAGCCCACCGCAGGTGTACCCGCCTCCGTGGGCGTAGAGGATCACGTATTTCGGATTATGCGCAAGCTCCGGTTCCACCCATTCACAGGGCATCCCTTCTATCTCAAATGCCTCTGCGGTGTATCCTCCCGACGGGGTGGCCAGCGCACTCAGCCTCTCCATGGAGGCTCGCTGTTTCTTTATATCCTCTTCCGTCACGGATTTCCCGCTGATGGAGTTTACGGCTTTAAGTGCAGCCATTATGGGGTCTCCCAGATTCAGTATCTTTCTTGCCACGCTTTTTTCCTCCGATTTTTCTTTATATTAGCATAATCAGATTGTATTTTTCTCTACAATTTGTCTATAATGTCTCTTATGAAACAGCAGCTCACAGAAGAAGATATCAAAAAAATAGAGGCGGAGATCGAGGACCGTAAGCTGAACAAGCGTCCCGTTCTCATCGAAAACCTGAAGGAAGCCCGCTCTCACGGGGATCTTTCCGAGAACTTCGAATACTACGCCGCGAAAAGGGAAAAGAACCAGAATGAAAGCCGCATCCGCTATCTGGAGAGAATGCTCCGCACCGCAGATGTGGTGGAAGACAGCGCCGCCGATGACGAAGTGGGGCTTAATGACAGCGTGGTTCTTTATATCATTGAGGATGATGAGGAAGAGACTTATAAGCTCACCACCTCTATACGTGCCGACTCCTTAAAAAATCGCGTCAGCATCGAGTCCCCCATGGGAAAAGCCCTTCTTTATCACAAAGAAGGGGACCTGGTGGATATCCCAGTGTCCCCTACATACTCCTATCAGGTGGAGATCCGCCGCATCATCAAAAGCTCTGACGAAAACGACGATATCAAATCTTATTGAGCATCTCCGCTCATCTCCTCTTTCATCCGGCGTTTTTTATCGTACATATTGGCATCTGCCTTGTTAAACACCTCTCTTATGCTCTCGTCCTTCTCCGGATCATATACCGCATAACCGATAGCTGCCGATGTCTTCTCCCAGGGCTTCAGATTCTCGTCTTCTTCCCATTTTGCGGTGATGCCGTAGAATTCCTCTATCAATTCATCGATGTCCTTCAGATCCCGGTTCTTAAGGATCACGGCGAACTCATCGCCCCCCACTCGAAATACCGGGGAATGGTCAAACACCTCGCACACCAGCCGGCACAGCTTCTTTATGGCCACATTACCGCACTCATGTCCGTATGTGTCATTAATATGTTTCAGGTTATTCAGGTCCACCACTGCCAGACCATAGGCCACGCCCTCCAGTCCGGCTCTTTCCAGATTCTGCACTTCCAGGTCGTATGCTGTCTTATTTCTGATGCCTGTGAGGGCGTCCTTTGTGGCCAGCTGGCTCATGGCATCCGCCTTTTCCCTGGTCGCCGTCAGTTCCTGCCTGGTCTGCACCAGGTTCTTCATATATGTGCCCAGTTCCTTTATAGTATCTGCCACTATCCTGGAGAGTGAAGCTATCTCGCTCTTTCCTGATGTGTATTCATATATCCGGTCTGCTATGATGCTGTCCTTGGTCTCCGAATATTCACGGATATCGCTCTCCAGACGGACCAGCTTCGATATATAGTTTCCGTATACCGCCAGAAGCAGGGCTATCATGGCCATCACCAGCACCGCTCCCAGCCCCGATACCTGGGCTATGGTATTATTCAGTATGCTGGATTCCACTTCTGCCACTTCCACTTCCGTGGCTATAAGGCCCATCTTCTGCCCGTCTATGATAAGGGGTGTGTAATACGCGTAGGTGTGGCCGTATTCATTGTCCCATACCTGATATCCCTCCGGCTTTTCACCCGATGACCAGGCCTGCCATTCCATGGCATTGTCCGGGTTATTGGCATCATGATCGTACTCGTCTCCGAGATATACATACTCCTCTGCATCCGGCTTATGAGTCCGCTCTCCGTCTATCATGTATACCACACTGTATGCGGGAGGCTGCTTGTCTTCCTTCACCCACAGATAGTACGTGTAGGGCAATCCGAATACCGGCCTTGCTGCTTCAAAGGTCAGTGTCCAATATTCATGCAGGTATATAAAGTATGCCTCCTGCACCTCGGGATCCATCTGGTCATAATCCAGGTCCCG
>JAILDZ010000004.1 GCA_024688505.1 Lachnospiraceae bacterium | reverse complement strand
TCCACCACCATCCACGGAGTGCTGGTGGATGTGTACGGTGAAGGTCTTCTGATCATGGGCGAGAGCGGTATAGGAAAGAGCGAGGCTGCTCTGGAGCTTATCCGCAGAGGACACCGCCTGGTGGCGGACGACGTGGTGGAGATCAGACGTACAGACGACCACACGCTGATCGGCTCACCGTCTGAAGTCACAAAGCACCTCATCGAGCTTCGAGGCATCGGTATCATTGATGTGAAGAGCCTTTACGGTGTGGAGTGTGTGAAGGACCGTCAGAAGATCAATTTTGTGATAAAACTGGAAGACTGGAACGGTGAAAGCGAATACGACCGTATCGGTCTTGAAGATGAATATATAGATATACTGGGGATCAATGTGATCTGCCATTCTCTTCCCATCAGACCCGGACGTAACCTGGCCGTGATCTGTGAGACTGCAGCCGTGAACCATCGTCAGAAGAAGATGGGATACAATGCAGCAGAAGAACTCTACCGCCGTGTTCAGGAAAATATGGAGACAGGCGGAAAGTACGGAAAAGAGGACTAAAGGGGTTTTGAAAGAAATGAAAAAGGGAGGTTAAAACCTCCCTATAAATCTTACCTCGGGCACCAGGGTGACCCCGCTGTTTTCTTTCACTTTTTCCTGTACGGCATCGATAAGTGCCTTTATGTCAGAGGCCGTGGCGGAACCTTTATTGATGATAAATCCTGCGTGTTTTTCAGACACTGCGGCATCTCCCACAGAGAAGCCGGAGAGCCCTGCATCCTGAATGAGTTTTCCCGCAAAATATCCTTCGGGTCTTTTAAATGTGGAACCCGCGCTTGGGTATTCCAGCGGCTGCTTTTCTTTACGGGCGGCCAGATTCGATGCCATCTTTTCCCTGATCTCTTCTTTATCCCATGGGATCAGCTTGAACATGGCCTTCAGGACTATCTCTCCCGTATCCATTAGGATACTGTGTCTGTATGATAATTTCAGTTCATCGGCAGTATGGACGACTTCTTCCCCGTCAGCAGAAAAACATGTGGCATTCATAAGCACATCTTTTATCTCACCGCCGTATGCACCGGCATTCATAAGGACAGCACCGCCCACTGTGCCGGGGATACCGGCTGCAAATTCGAGCCCTGTCAGGGATTCCTGTTCAGCAGTCCGGGCTATAGCGGAAAGCATGGCACCGGCTTCAGCGATGATGACACCGCTCAGCCGGTCCTTTATCACTTTTCCTGCCTTCTCACCGAAGACAAGCGTCACTCCGGGAATACCATCGTCGGACACCAGCACATTGCTGCCGTTTCCGAGAACGGTGAGAGGGATATCCTTACTACGGCAAAGAGAAATGATCTTCTCTGCCGTTGGGATATCCGGAGCCATGTATGCCTCCGCAGGTCCGCCGACCCTGAATGTGGTATGAGACGACATTGGCTCATCATACAGGATCTGACCCGGGCATAAGGCTTCCAGCTCTTTTTTTATTTCTTCACCGAGTGCGCTTTTGTACATGGATCGTCACGCCTTTTCCAGGAATGCCACGAAGCCTCTGTAAGCCTCGTAGAGATCCACTTTGCTTATTATCTCCCAGGGAGCATGCATATTCATAACACCGACACCGCTGTCTATCACGGACATATTGTAGTTTCCGAGGATATATGCGATGGTGCCGCCGCCGCCCTGATCCACTTTTCCAAGCTCCGAAGTCTGGTATGACACATCGGATCCTTCCATGATGGCACGCACGTTTCCTACATATTCTGCGGAAGCATCGTTACTGCCGGATTTTCCTCTGGAGCCTGTATATTTATTGAATACCAGACCGTTGCCGAAGTAGCAGCAGTTATTCTTTTCCATTACGGACGGATAGTTAGGGTCGAAAGCCGCGCTCACGTCGGATGAAAGAGCCTTGCTGTTCTGAAGAGCGCGTCTTACGGATATATCGCTTGTGTGTCCTGTGAGCTGACAGATCTCAGCCACGGTGTTTTCAAAGAATCTGGATTCCATACCTGTGGCGCCCACAGAACCGATCTCCTCTTTATCTACCAGAAGACAAGCGTAGGTCCGCTTTCCGGGCTTTGCATCTATGATGGCATCAAATGAAGGGAAGGCACATACTCTGTCGTCATGTCCGTATCCCATGACCATGCCGCGGTCGATACCGTAATCTCTGGCTTCTCCTGCGGGAACCACTTCTATCTCGGCGGAGATGAAGTCAGCCTCCTCTATCTTGTATTCCTTTGCCAGGAGCTTCAGAATGTTTTTCTTCACAGCTTCTTTCTTGTCCTCATCCTTAACGGCATTGAGAGGAATGCTTCCGAAAAGCACATTAAGGTCTTCACCTTCTATCACCTTGGAAGCCTTCTTTTCCAGCTGGTCAGCAGACAGATGGATAAGCAGATCGCTGATACCGAATACAGGATCTCCAGGCTTATCACCTATGGATACGTTTACTACTGTACCGTCTGTCTTTACGATCACACCGTGAAGGGCCATTGGGAGTGTCACCCACTGATACTTCTTCACACCGCCGTAATAATGAGTCTCCAGCATAGCCAGGTTTGTATCCTCATAGAGCGGGTTCTGCTTCAGGTCCAGCCTGGGAGAATCGATATGTGCGCCGAGGATATTCATTCCGTTTTCGATGGACTCGGAACCGATCACAAAGAGTGAAAGGGCCTTTCCGTGATTGCTGCGATATACCTTATCGCCCTTTTTAAGCTTTGTGCCTTTCTTTATGATGGCGTCCAGATCCTTGAATCCGGCCTTCTTTGCAGCCTCTATAAAGTATGCTGTGCATTCTCTTTCGGTCTTACACTGCGAAATGAAGCTTCTGTATCTTTCCGCATAATCAAAGACTGCTTTTCTTTTCTTTCCTTCCGGATATTTCTTCCATGCATTTTCTCTATCCATTATCATTACCTCTCCTTATGTAAATAGATTTTATCGACAAATTCGAATCTGATAGTATCATATTCCGTATAAATATACCATATTCAGACGGAAGGAATGTGTATGCTTTCTTGAATTATTATGGTAAAATAAAATGAAATTTGTAGTCAGCATCCGGAGGCCATAGCATGTTTGATAACATATGGGGCAAACTAAGAGGCAGCATATCAGACGAAGCCATAAATACCGGCAGGCAGCCGGAAATGGATCTGGGAAGGGCAATACCGGTTTTTTGCCTGCCCTTTGTCCATACGGTCATAGAATGTACTCCCATTGAGCATATATATGAACCCATCCCCTTTTTCTTTAATATCATCATAGGACAGCCACTGGGAGCTCCCATTTTCATCTTTGCCATGGGAGCCTGCATAAGTTACACCAAGAGAAAAAGCAACAAAGCCCTAATGAAAAGAGGGCTCATGCTGCTTATAGCGGGCTTCGTCCTTAACGTGCTCCGTTTTATGGTCCCCTATCTCATAGGATATTTCATGACCGGGAATGCGGATAAGTATATCACGCCGCTCCCCTACAGGGTGTTCGGAAACGATATCCTGCAGTTTGCGGGTCTCTTTTTCCTGCTTTTCGGATTTTTAAAACATATGAAACTAAAGGATATGCATATACTCGGCGTATCCGCCGTTATGTCCGTCATCGGCTCACTGTTTCGGCATCTGGACTTTGGCATACCGGCCTTAAACATCGCTCTGGGGCATATCATAGGCACTCAGGATGCCGCTGAATTCGTGATGAGCGATTTTCCCCTCATGAACTGGTTCTTCCTTCCTGTCACAGGATATCTTTTCGGAAAACTTCTCCTTCGGGTAAATGACAAGAAGACCTTTTACGGCATAGTGTCACCGCTCCTTTTCCTACTTTATGTGGCATTCTTTATCTTTGAATATGTGTATGGGATAGGGCAGAATGCGGTGGAGCCCACACTTCTTGCCAGCGAGAATTGCTATTATCATATCCTCTGGTATGACATACTTGGATTTGCACTTTTTAATGTGGGAGTATTTGGCATATACTATTACATGATGCAGGTGTTTCCTGACTTTATAAAGAAGTTCCTTGTCAGCCTGAGCCGTAACATCACCAGGGTATATGTTATACACTGGTTTCTGGTGGTTATGACCACGAATGTGATCCTGTATCTGATGCGGGGCACACAGGAGCTTCCCATAGGCGCCACACTTCTGCTGGCAACGGTAATATTCCTGATCACATATCCCGCTGCTCTTTTATGGGAGAGGCTGTCAAATAAGGCAAAACAAAAAAGGGGAGAAGCGTAATGAGAAAGAAAGGAATCAGAAAGAAAGTCATTATCGGTCTAATGTTTTTTGCGCTTATGATCGTGGTATTTACCAGCATCCTGACGTGCCGCAGATATTACACCATAAAAATGAGAGAGTATAATGAGCTGGTGTACGGGTATCTGCGCTCAGCATCGGACATCATAGACGGGGACAGAATAAAGGACTATGTAGAGACAGATGAGCCTGATGAATATTACGATACCATATTAAACTATCTGACTGCTGTGCAGAAAGAAACAGACCTCAGGCTTTTCTATGTGTTTGTCCCATACGAAGACGATCTGGAGTATGTGTGGCAGACGGATGAAGATCCCTATTCATGGCTGGGGTATCACGAAAACTATATGGAAGGCGGCAAGGAAACCAGGGATAATTGCTTCAGGAAGGATCCCGTGCAGGAAATCACATTCTATCATGATCCCACCTACGGGAATATAGCCTGTGGATTTTACCCCATATTTGACAGTGCGGGCGAACCGGTGGCCCTGGTGGGCCTGGATCTTTCCACTCCGGACCTTTACCGGAATATACTTACCTTCATAATAACCATAGTGCTTATCGTCATCGTTGCTACGATCATAGCCGGACTCATCTTTTTCCGCGTTCTCAGCAGATCTCTTGTGGATCCCATAAACACTCTGAATGATGCTGTAAATACGGTGCTTTCCGATATCGATAACGATGAAATTCCCGATATATCCGTGAAGACCGGCGATGAACTGGAGGAACTCTCCGATTCCTTTAATAAGATGCATCACGATATCAGGCAGTATATAAAAGAGAATGCAAAGATATCCGCAGAAAAAGGACGTATCGATGCGGAACTATCCCTTGCGGCAAAGATACAGGAAAGTGCTCTGCCCTCCGTTTTCCCGCCATTCCCGGATATGAAGGAGTTTGACCTGTTTGCCTCCATGAGTCCGGCAAAGGAAGTGGGAGGAGACTTCTATGATTTCTTCCTGGTGGACGATACACATGTGGCCATAACCGTTGCGGATGTATCGGGAAAAGGCGTACCCGCAGCCATTTTCTCCATGATCACCATGATCACCATTCAGAATAATGCAAAGCTGGGATTCAGGCCCTCCGAGGTCCTTTCCAGAACGAATGACAGCCTGTGTCAGAATAACAGTGAGGAGATGTTCGTGACAGTATGGCTTGGTATCATGGATATCACCAACGGACATGTGGTGGCAGTGAACGCCGGACACGAGCTTCCCGCCATCAGGGGTGAAAACGGAATGTTCGAACTGTATCATGATGAGCCCCATGACCTGGCCATAGGATTTATGGAGGGGGCACCATATTCGGAATATGAGTTTGACATACCAAAAGGCGGCGCCTTCTTTATGTACACCGACGGAGTGCCGGAATCCATGAGAGAGGACAGCGCGCTTTTCGATCTGGACAGAATGATAGATGCTCTTAATAAAGATCCTAAAGCACCGATACGGGATCTCTTTGAAAATGTAAAATCCGCCATAGCGGAGTTCATAGAAGGGGCGGAGCAGTTTGATGACACCACGATGCTCTGTGTGGAATATCACGGCAGAGACTAGGGATTATACATTTTGACAAAAAAGCCGAAAGAAACCACCGTTTCTTTCGGCATTTTTACTTTTTGGAACCCTGTATAATAGGAAACGGCGCAGTATGTCTTAAAAGAGAGAGTATCGAATGAGACTGATTCTTCTTACCGGCATGTCCGGAGCTGGAAAAAGCACTGCATTTAAAATACTGGAAGATCTGGGCTATCATTGCGTGGATAATCTTCCTATTCCGCTTTTTAAAAACATGGTGGATCTGTCATATGATAACGCCGATGAAAATGTGGCGGTAGGTATAGACATACGTTCCGGTGAATACCTGGAGCGCCTCACCAATATTCTTGAAGAGCTTAAGAATGACGGAAGAAAATGCGAGATCCTTTTTCTGGATGCGGAAGACAGTGTGCTTCTTAAGAGATATAAGGAAACCAGAAGAAATCATCCCCTGTCCGGAGCCGAGAGGATAGAGTCCGGAATAGATCAGGAAAGAAAGCGCATGGCCTTTTTAAAGGAACATGCAGACGTGATAATAGATACCAGCCATCTTCTCACCAGAGAGCTTCGTGAAGAGCTGGTGAAGATATATGTGGATAACGAAAGCTATAAGAGCATGAATGTCTGCGTGCTTTCATTTGGCTTTAAATACGGCATTCCCACCGATGCCGATCTGGTTTTTGATGTACGATTTCTTCCCAATCCATATTATGACGAGAATTTAAGACCGTTTACGGGAAATGATGAGCCTATACAGAAGTATGTGATGAAATATCAGGAGGCTCATATTTTTGTGGAGAAGATCACTGACCTGGTGTCCTTCCTGCTCCCGAATTATGTGAGCGAAGGAAAGAACCAGCTGGTAATAGCTGTGGGCTGTACCGGTGGAAAACACAGATCCGTGACACTTGCGAATGCGCTTTACGACAGACTGGCAAATATCGGTGACAGTTATGCCATCAAGGTGGAGCACAGAGACATAGACAAGGATAAAAAACTAGGCAAATAACGGGAGGGGAATATGTCATTTTCCGGTGAGGTGAAGGCAGAGATCTCCCGCGGACCGGCTTCTTTCAAGGGTAAGGATAAAGAGACCAGAGCCCTGATACGGGATGCTTTCTTAAAGAACGGCAGCATGAGCGATCCCAGGAAGTCCTACCACTTCGAGATAGTATGCGACACCAGAGACGAGGCCGAGATACTTCGGGATGCCATAAATGAATTCGGCGAAGACGCAAAAATAGTGGAGCGAAAAGGACATCCCGTGGTGTACCTGAAAGAAGGAGAGCAGATAGTCACTGTACTTTCCGTAATGGGTGCGTATAAAGCTCTCATGGAGCTTGAGAATATAAGAATTGTGAAAGAAATGCGGGGCAGCGTGAACCGAAGGGTGAACTGCGAGACCGCAAACATCAGAAAGACTGTGGACGCAGCAGTGCGTCAGGTGGAAGCCATCAGGACAATAGAAGAGACCGAAGGGCTCGACAGTCTGCCAAAGAATCTGCGGGAGATAGCCCGTGTGAGGCTGGATAATCCGGAGATGCCCCTTCAGGAACTGGGGCAGATGCTGGATCCGCCTCTTGGAAAATCAGGAGTAAATCACCGCCTTCGTAAACTAATAGAGCTGGCGGAAAAAATAGGAGGGTAAAATGGAGAGAGAGGTAACCATCAAGCTTAACGAGACTATGGAGGCTACACCTATAGCTCATCTGGTCCAGCTGGCAAATCAGTTTGACAGCAAGGTATATCTGGAGGCTGATGAGAAGAGAGTGAATGCCAAAAGCATCATGGGAATGATGAGTCTGGTATTATCTTCTGGAGCTAAGGTGAGCATCATTGCAGAGGGAGACGACGAAGACAGGGCTATAGACGCAATGGAGAGCTTCCTAACAGCGTGATTCATCTATGAAGGATCTGTTATTTATATATAATCCCAAATCCGGTACGGGGCTGATAAAGAACTGGCTCTCGGATATAATCGATATATTTGTGAAAGCGGGATTTATAGTCACGGTCTACCCCACTCAGGAGCGGGGTGATGCCACGGAAAAGACGCTGCTGGCCATGGAGGGCGGCAGGACCTTCGACAGAGTGGTATGCAGCGGCGGAGACGGCACCCTGGACGAAGTGGTGACCGGAATGATGCAGTCCGAAAAGAAGGTGCCCATCGGGTATATTCCCACAGGCTCCACCAATGACTTCGGAAGCTCGCTGGGACTGGATAAAGGGATGATAAAAGCTGCTCAGGCAGCGGCAGGGGATAAGCTATTCCCACTGGATATAGGGGCATTTAACGAAGACAGCTTTGTATATGTGGCTGCCTTCGGCGCTTTTACGGAGGTTTCCTATCAGACACCCCAGGACCTGAAAAACATGCTGGGCCATGCAGCCTACATTATCGAAGGCGCTAAATCCATCTTCGACCTTAAGAGCTATAAGATGCAGGTGGAGATCAGCGGAGAAGTGGTCTACGGGGAATTCATATACGGAATGGTGACAAATTCTAATTCCGTGGGAGGCTTCAAGGGACTGATAGGCGGAGATGTGAGCCTGAATGACGGGCTTTTTGAGGTGACACTCATAAAGATGCCCAGAAATCCCATAGAATTCTCCGAGATCCTGGCTGTACTGGCGGGGACCATACCCGATAGCCAGCTGGTATTAACCTACAGGACATGGCACATAAAGTTCACCTCAGAGGATGAAGTTCCCTGGACTCTGGACGGAGAATTTGGCGGCACACATAGCATCGTAACGGTTGAAAACAAGGCGAAAGCGCTGGAAATATGTATTGAATAGGAAATCGATTTCGGATATAATTCGATTTGAGGTTTTTCACCTTATACAGATTAAAGAAATAGGAGGAAGTAGACATGTTAGTATCAGCTACAGAAATGCTGAAAAAGGCAAAAGCAGGACATTATGCAGTAGGTCAGTTCAACATCAATAACTTAGAGTGGACAAAGGCTATTCTGCTGACAGCACAGGAGAATAACTCTCCCGTTATCCTGGGTGTATCCGAGGGTGCAGGAAAGTATATGACAGGATTCAAGACAGTATCAGCTATGGTAAAGGCTATGATCGAGGAGCTTAACATCACAGTTCCCGTGGCTCTTCACCTGGATCATGGCACATACGAAGGATCCAAGAAGTGTATTGAGGCCGGATTCTCATCCATCATGTTTGACGGATCTTCTCTCGGCATCGAAGAGAATGTGGAGAAGACAAAAGAGATCGTAGCACTGGCTCATTCCAAGGGAATCTCCGTGGAAGCAGAGGTAGGCGCTATCGGCGGTGAAGAAGACGGTGTTGTGGGACAGGGCGAGTGCGCAGATCCCGACGAGTGCAAGAAGATTGCTGATCTCGGCATCGATATGCTGGCAGCAGGTATCGGAAACATCCACGGAAAATATCCTGCAAACTGGGCCGGTCTTTCATTCGAGACTCTGGATGCCATCCAGCAGAAGACCGGTGAGATGCCTCTGGTGCTTCATGGCGGCACAGGTATCCCCGAGGATATGATCAAGAAAGCTATCTCTCTAGGTGTTGCAAAGATTAACGTGAACACAGAGTGCCAGCTTTCCTTTGCTGATGCTACACGTAAATATATCGAAGCAGGCAGCGACCTTCAGGGTAAGGGCTTTGATCCCCGTAAGCTTCTGGCTCCCGGATTCGAAGCTATCAAGGCTACCGTAAAGGAAAAGATGGAGCTTTTCGGTTCCGTTAACAAAGCATAATAAAAGGGCAAACAGTGGAATATTTTAACGTAGCCGACATATACGGCGAAAATGTATTTAACGACAGCGTTATGCGTGAACGTCTGCCGAAGAAGACCTATCAGAAGCTTAAGGAAACCATCAGCGAGGGCAAGGAACTGGATCCGGAAACAGCGGATGTGGTGGCTCACGAGATGAAGGAATGGGCTATAGAAAAGGGTGCCACCCACTATACCCATTGGTTCCAGCCTCTTTCGGGTCTCACGGCTGAGAAGCATGACTCATTTATCACAGCACCTCTCCCTACGGGGAAGGTGCTGATGAGCTTTTCCGGCAAGGAGCTCATAAAGGGCGAACCGGATGCATCATCATTCCCTTCAGGTGGGCTTCGTGCCACCTTCGAGGCCAGAGGTTATACGGCATGGGATCCCACTTCGCCTGCTTTCGTGCGTCAGGATGAGCTGGGTGCCACCCTTTGCATCCCCACAGCCTTTTGCTCTTATACAGGAGAGGCCCTGGATCAGAAGACACCGCTTCTGCGCTCCATGGAAGCCATTAACCGTGAGAGCTTAAGACTCCTTCGTCTTCTCGGAAATACCACTTCTAAGAGGGTGGTGCCTTCCGTGGGAGCAGAGCAGGAATATTTCATCATCGACAGAGACAAGTATCTGAAGCGCAAGGATCTTATATACACGGGACGCACTCTTTTCGGCAGAATGCCCGCCAAGGGTCAGGAGATGGACGATCACTATTTCGGATCCATTAATGAGAGAGTGGCATCCTTTATGAGGGATGTGAATCTGGAGCTTTGGAAACTGGGTGTGCCGGCAAAGACACAGCATAATGAAGTGGCTCCCTGTCAGCATGAGCTGGCTCCTATCTATGCACAGGCCAATGTGGCAGTGGATAATAACCACCTGGTGATGGAAACACTTAAGAGAGTGGCACATCGTCATAATCTGGAATGCCTGCTTCATGAGAAGCCCTTCTCCGGCGTGAACGGTTCCGGTAAGCATAATAACTGGTCTCTGGTGACAGACGACGGTATTAATCTTATGGACCCAGGCAAAGAACCCCATGATAACATCAGGTTTCTTCTGGTGCTGTGCTGTGTGCTTCAGGCAGTGGACAGACATGCGGATCTTCTTCGTGAATCCGCAGCCGATGTGGGTAATGACCACAGATTGGGAGCGGATGAAGCGCCTCCCGCAGTGATCTCCGTATTCCTGGGATCCCAGCTGGAGGATATATTGGCTCAGCTTCGCGAAAAAGGAGAGGCCACTCACAGTATAGGCAGAGAGCACATGGACACCGGAGTGAAGACCATTCCGGATTTCATGAAGGATGCCACAGACAGAAACAGGACATCGCCTTTTGCCTTTACGGGTAATAAGTTCGAGTTCAGAATGGTGGGTTCCAAAGACTCCATCGGAGAACCGAATGTGGTGCTTAATACCATACTGGCGGAAAGCTTTTCCGAGGCCTGTGATTATATCGAAAAGGCAAAGGATAAGGATAAGGCCATAAAGAAGCTGCTTCAGAAGATGGCAAAGGATCATGAAAGAATAGTCTTCAACGGAAACGGCTATTCCGATGAATGGCTGAAGGAAGCGAAGAAGCGCGGTCTTCCGAATATCACATCCATGGTGGATGCCATTCCTGCTATCACTACAGAGAAATCTGTGGCGCTTTTTGAGAAGTTTAACGTGTTCACTCGTTCAGAACTTATGTCCAGAGCGGAGATCGAATACGAGCAGTATGCTAAGGAGATAAATATCGAAGCCAGAGCCATGGTGAACATCGTGGCAAAGAGGATAGTTCCCTGTGTGATAAATGCAGTGACCGAAGTGGCAGGCTCCATAAATGAAGTGACGGCCGCCATGCCGGATGCGGATATTTCCGTACAGAAGGAACTGCTGTCAGAGATGTCAGACCTCCTTTCGGATACCAAGAATTCTTCCACCAGGCTTTTTGAGCTGGCAGAAGAAGGACTTTCACTTATGCATAAGGATGCGGCAAAGGCTGCGAAGTTCTATCATGATAAAGTGACTGTGGAGATGGAAGTGCTGAGAAATGCAGTGGACTCCCTGGAGCTTCTGGTAGGCAAAGAAAACTGGCCGCTGCCATCCTATGGAGATTTGCTCTTTGAAGTATAATAATGGATCTGTTCTGGAATTTAAAAAAGGAATGAAGGACGGCATACCGATCGCCTTAGGGTATCTGGCAGTGTCCTTTACATTCGGAATAGAGGCATTCAGGGGAGGATTACCTCCCCTTCTTTCTGCTGTGATCTCTGTCACAAATGTCACATCTGCGGGGCAGTTTGCGGCACTTTCCGTTATAGCTGCAAACGGATCATATTTCGAGATGTTCCTAACTCAGTTTGTGATAAATCTTAGATATATGCTTATGTCTTTCTCTCTTTCACAGAAATTCGACGACAGGGCCACAGTGCCGAAAAGACTCCTGGCAGGCTTCGGTATCACGGATGAGATATTCGGCATAGGAGCCGCCAGAGAAGGAAAGGTGGACCCTGCATACATATACGGTGCCATGGCTGTGGCCATTCCGGGATGGACTGTGGGCACATTCTTTGGGTCACTTTCCGGGGACATCCTTCCTGCGATGATAGTGAGTGCTCTGGGAGTGGCTATATACGGTATGTTCCTCGCCATCATCATTCCCCCTGCCAAACATAACAAGGCGGTGATGACGGTGGTGATCCTTGCCATGGTTCTTTCTTCTGCATTTTACTATCTGCCTTATCTGAACAAAGTATCATCCGGATTTACCATAATAATAGTGACAGTGCTGGTATCTCTTATAGCGGCACTCATACATCCGGTACGGGAGGAAGAACATGAACAGCACGCATAGCATATATATCTATATACTGGTGATGGCGGTCACCACATATCTTATCAGGGTGCTTCCGCTGGTGCTTATCAGGAAAGAGATAAAGAACGAGATCTTACGCTCTTTTCTCTATTACGTGCCTTATGCGGCCCTTGCTGCCATGACATTCCCGGCCATACTCTATGCCACATCGGGAATGATCTCCGCGCTGTTTGGCTTCATTACCGCGGTGATACTCTCATATAAAGAAAAGAGCCTCTTTACAGTGGCCCTTTCAGCATGTGGAGTGGTTTTCATCGTGGAGAGGATAATGGACTATATCTCATAGACAAATATCTCTTCGGACAAAAAGACGGCCTTTCCGGCAGACAGCTGGATCAGGCTGTTTTTTATATTCTCTTTGTTTTCTTCCGTAAGAAAAACCGTGAAAGTGATGTCCTGACCGTAATCTGAAGACAGGACAGGGATTTCTTTATCTTTTAGCAGATATTCCGCTTTTCCAAGTATTTCATAGTTTATGGAAAAGGATACCTTATACCCGGTGGTGCTCTGCCCGTATCTGGCATGGGAGAGGGCCTCCTTTAAGGCACCCTGATATGCTTTCACCAGCCCGCCGGTGCCGAGGAGCACTCCTCCGAAATATCTGGTGACCACCACAGCCACATCTGTGAGGCCTTCTCCTGTCAGTACATCCATCATGGGACGGCCTGCGGTGCCGGATGGTTCGCCGTCATCTGAGGAGTGCCCTTCCGCAGGATCGCCGATGAGATATGCGCTGCAGTTATGTCGGGCGTCATAGTATTTTTTCTTCATTTCCTGTATGAAAGAAAGAGCCTCTTCCTCAGTCTTCACGGGGCGTACAGTGGCAATGAATCTGGATTTTTTCTCTGTGATCTCTCCGGAGATCTCTTCTTTTATCACTTTACTCATGGGCATATTTTATTATAAAGAAGCCGTAAAGTCATTATTTATAGGGATTTTATAAAAAATGAAAAATGTCTATTAAACCTATTGACATGGTAGGCGAATAGTATTATCATACAACCAACTTCAAAAAATCACATCATACAAGCAGGAGGACAGAATAATGAGTAATTACAGATTTGAGACATTACAGTTACATGTGGGTCAGGAACAGGCAGATCCCGCTACAGATTCCAGGGCAGTGCCGATCTATCAGACCACTTCTTATGTATTCCATAACAGCAAGCACGCAGCAGATCGTTTCGGTCTGGCGGATGCAGGAAATATCTACGGCAGACTCACAAATTCCACACAGGACGTGTTAGAGAAGAGACTGGCGGCTCTTGAAGGCGGAAGTGCAGCACTTGCACTGGCATCCGGAGCAGCAGCCATCACATATACCATCGAAGCACTGGCAGCAAACGGAGGACACATTGTATCCCAGAAGACCATCTACGGAGGCAGCTATAACCTTCTGGCACACACACTTCCCCAGTACGGAATTGAGACCACATTTGTGGATGCTCATGATCTGAAGGAAGTGGAGGCTGCCATCAAAGAAAACACCAGAGCCATCTATCTGGAGACCCTCGGTAACCCAAACAGTGATATCCCGGACATCGATGCTATCGCAGAGATCGCACATAAGCACGGACTTCCTCTGGTGATAGACAACACATTCGGCACACCTTATCTCATCCGTCCCATCGAGCACGGAGCAGATATCGTGGTTCATTCAGCCACCAAATTTATCGGTGGACACGGAACCACACTTGGGGGTATCATAGTGGAGTCTGGTAAATTCGACTGGAAGAAGAGCGGAAAGTATCCGAATATTGCGGATCCGAATCCCAGCTATCACGGAGTATCCTTCTATGATGCAGTGGGCCCCGCAGCATTTGTTACATATATCAGAGCTATTCTTTTAAGAGATACGGGCGCTACCATTTCACCTTTCAACGCATTTCTGCTGCTTCAGGGCGTGGAGACTCTGTCCCTTCGTCTGGACAGACACGCAGAGAATACGAAGAAAGTGGTAGAATTTTTAAGCAAACATCCGAAGGTAGAGAAAGTGAATCATCCTTCACTGCCGGATCATCCCGATCATGCTTTATATCAGAAATACTTCCCCAATGGCGGAGCATCCATCTTCACCTTTGACATCAAGGGAGGACAGGACGAGGCATGGAAGTTCATCGATAACCTGAAGATATTCTCACTTCTTGCTAATGTGGCGGACGTGAAGTCTCTGGTGATCCATCCCGCTTCCACCACTCATTCACAGCTCACAGACGAGGAACTTCTGGATCAGGGCATAAAGAGAAACACCATCCGTCTTTCAATAGGTACGGAGCATGTGGATGATATCATCGAAGACCTGGAGAACGGATTCAGCGCAATTTAATATCTATAGGGAGGTATCATAATGTCTAATATTTATAAAGGAACGCTGGGACTCATAGGAAACACCCCGTTAGTGGAAGTCACCAACATAGAGAAGGATCTGGGACTGGAAGCCACCATCCTCGTGAAGCTGGAATACTTTAATCCCGCCGGAAGCGTGAAGGACCGTATAGCAAAGGCAATGATAGAGGACGCAGAGGAGAAGGGGATCCTGAAGGAAGGTTCCGTGATCATAGAGCCCACCAGCGGTAACACCGGTATAGGACTGGCATCCATAGCTGCGGCTAAGGGATACAGGATCATCCTCACCATGCCGGAGACCATGAGTGTAGAGCGCAGAAACATACTGAAGGCATATGGTGCCGAACTGGTGCTGACAGAGGGCGCCAAGGGCATGAAAGGCGCCATTGAAAAGGCAGATGAGCTGGCAAAGGAGATCCCGAACAGCTTCATCCCCGGACAGTTTGTGAATCCTGCCAATCCTGCAATTCATAAGGCCACCACAGGCCCGGAGATCTGGAAGGATACGGACGGCAAAGTGGATATCTTCATCGCAGGTGTGGGTACAGGCGGTACTGTGACAGGCACGGGAGAGTATTTAAAGGAGCAGAATCCTGCTGTGAAGGTGGTGGCATTGGAGCCAGCCGATTCACCGGTGCTCTCCGAAGGAAAACCCGGAGCTCATAAGATCCAGGGTATCGGAGCAGGCTTCGTGCCGGATGTGCTGAACACAAAGGTTTATGATGAAGTGTTCAAAGCATCGAACGAAAGCGCTTTTGAGGCAGCAAAACTTCTGGCAAAGAAGGAAGGCATATCCGTGGGCATCTCTTCCGGTGCAGCACTTCACGGAGCCATAGAGCTGGCTAAACGCCCGGAGAACAAGGGCAAGGTGATAGTGGCCCTGCTTCCGGACAGCGGAGACAGATATTATTCCACAGCTCTGTTCACAGAATAAGGTAAATGGGGTAAAATAGCCCCATGAAAAAATATTATGTGGATCTGAACCATCCTGAAAAAGGTATATACGATAACTGGAGTGTCTGCGAGGCAGAGAAGAAAAAAGGAGGCACTTTCTTCAAAGGCTTTGCCACCATAGAGGAGGCAAATGCAGCCGTGAGAGGAGAAGTGCCACCTTTGGTTATTAAGGCGGATGCTATCGCTGAAGAGCCGGAACTTCCGGAAGTATATGCTTTTACGGATGGTTCTTTTAATACCGAAACAGGGACATACGGGTACGGCGGATTCCTGATGCACGGAGAAGAAGAATACATTCTCCAGGGTTCGGGAAACGATCCGGTGGCAGCAAAAAGCAGAAATGTGTCCGGAGAAGTGCTGGGGGCCATGGCGGCTGTGAAAAAAGCCCAGGAACTGGGAATTGATAAGCTCACTGTTTTCTACGACTATGAGGGCATAGCAAAATGGGCCCTGGGGCAATGGAAGACCAATATCGATCTTACAAAAGAATATGCCGCATATATGAAAACATGCGGCATAGATCTTGAATTTATTCATGTGAAAGCTCACACCGGCATTCCCGGAAATGAGCGGGCAGATAAGCTTGCCAAAGATGCAGTAGGCCTCTGAAACACATTCTAGACGGTTTCGGGCTCCGGATATGTCACTCCGAATGTCTCCACTGTCACGGAGCTTATTCTCTGCTCTTCTACGGGACGGTCCGACCAGTCGGTGGGTACTTCGGCTATCTTATTTACCACATCCATTCCTTCTGTTATTTTTCCGAATGCAGCATAATCTCCATCCAGATGGGGCGCATCCTTATGCATGATGAAAAACTGCGAGCCTGCTGAGTCAGGTATCATGGTGCGTGCCATGGAAAGGACTCCGGGTGTATGCTTAAGATCGTTCTTAAATCCGTTATTTGAAAATTCGCCCCTGATACTGTATCCGGGGCCGCCGGTTCCGTTTCCGTCGGGATCTCCACCCTGGAGCATGAAGCCCTTTATCACTCTGTGGAAGATGACTCCGTTATAGAAGCCCTTGTTTATAAGCGAAATGAAATTATTCACCGTGTTCGGAGCTATTTCGGGATAAAGCTCTGCCACCATGGTATCGCCTGTCTCCATGGTGATGGTTACTACAGGATTCTGTGCCATACTGTATTTCTCCTTTTTTTATCAGTTTAAAACCTTTCATATTCTATATGAAGAAAGGCATATCCGCAACATATAGTATGGCGTTTTTTTGCAAAACTTTATTTTGTATGGGAAAACTGATATAATTACAAAGTCTATGTGGTTCATTAGGAGCGTAAAAAGAAATGGATTACGGTAGAAAGAACGTAAAGAAAAGAAGTAAAAAATTATCAAATAAAAGAGAAAAAAACAGGAGACGCTTCGGGCTGGCCTTCGGCAAGACCATACTGGTGATCATCCTCTTTTCCGTGGTGGCTACGGTCGGACTGGCCGGGATGTATGTGAAGAATCTGGTGGATGAACTGCCGGATGCCTCCACTATCAATATATCTCCCCAGGGATTCCAGACCGTGGTCTATGACAACACAGGAAAGGAAATAGAAAGGCTGGCATCTGCCGGTGCGAACAGGCAGTATGTGACACTGAACCAGATCCCGAATGATCTGCAGAAAGCTTTTATAGCGCTGGAGGACTCCAGATTCTATGAGCATAACGGCATTGACCTTAAGGGTATTGTGAGAGCGGGAGTCACCTATTTCACCTCCGGAGGAAAGACCACTCAGGGAGCGTCCACCATCACACAGCAGCTGCTTAAGAATAATTATTTCACCGGATGGACCACGGAGAATACACGTATGTCCAGTATCAACAGAAAGATCCAGGAACAGTATCTGGCTGTGGAACTGGAAAAGATCACGGATAAGGATACCATCCTGGAGAACTACCTAAACACCATAAACCTGGGACAGAATACCCTGGGCGTGGAAGCGGCGGCAGAAAGATACTTTAATAAAGACGTGAAGGATCTGAATCTTTCCGAGTGTGCGGTCATAGCGGCTATCACTCAGAACCCTTCCAGATATAACCCCATCACTCAGCCGGATGAGAATGCCAACAGAAGAAAGAAGTGTCTGGGAGATATGCTGAAGCAGGGATACATCACTCAGAGCGAGTATGACGAGGCTTTGATGGATGATGTCTATGACAGGATAAACATCGTAAATTCCCAGATGTCATCGAATAATATCACCACGTATTTCGTGGATGCTCTCACGGATTCGGTGATCAAGGACCTGATGGAACAGAGGGGATACACGGAGACAGAGAGTTATACCCTGTTATACAGCGGCGGTCTGTCCATATATTCCACCCAGGATCCCGAGATCCAGAAGGTGGTGGATGAAGAAGTAAATAATGAAGAAAACTATCCTGTGGCACCGAAGGTGTCTTTCGCATACAGGCTGACCATAGAAAAGGCAGACGGCTCCTATGAGAACTACAGCGAGCAGACCATGCTCTCTCATTATCAGGAGCAGAACAAGAATTATTCCATTAATTTCGCTACGGAAGAGGAGGCCCAGGCGGCCATCGATGCCTATAGGGAAGAGATGATGGAGCAGGGGGACAAGATCCCAGAGGGCGGTGAAACCGTGGTATTCACCCTTCAGCCCCAGATCGCCATGACAGTCATGGATCACACTAACGGTCAGGTCCTGGCCATCTGCGGAGGCAGGGGCGATAAGACTGCCACCAAGACTCTGAACCGTGCCACTAACAGCACCAGACAGGCCGGATCCACCTTTAAGATCCTGGCTGCTTATGCACCTGCGCTGGATGCTGCCGGACTTACGCTGGCATCTGTCCAGGATGATGCACCCATGGACTATGCAAACGGTACACCGCTTCATAATTATGATAATAAATACAGAGGCTTTACGAACTTAAGACAGGCCATCACCATGTCCATGAATATCGTGACGGTGAAGACGCTGACCCAGATAGGCACGGGCCTTGGCTTTGAATATGTTCAGGACTTCGGTATATCCACTCTGGAAAGCGGGGACAATAACCAGTCACTGGCACTGGGCGGCATCACCTGGGGCGTGAAGAATGTGGAGCTATGCGCAGCATATGCCACCATAGCAAATAAAGGAAAATATAACAGGCCGGTGTACTACACCAAGGTGCTGGATCATAACGGCAATGTGATACTGGACAGCACGGAGTACAGTTCCAAAGAAGTGCTGAAAGAAACCACGGCATGGCTTCTCACCAGTGCTATGCAGGATGTGGTGACATCCGGAACAGGAACCAGAGCAAACCCCTCAAATATGACTGTGGCCGGAAAGACCGGTACCACCACAGGCGATCGTGATGTGGCCTTCGCAGGCTTTTCGCCGTATTATACCGCCGCCATATGGGGAGGATTTGATGACCATGCCACCCAGAGTAACACGGCATATGCCAATAATATCTGGCGGGAAGTCATGCAGAGGATATCGGAAGGACAGGTGAATACGAACTTCCCTCAGCCGGAAGGCATAGTCACCGCATCTGTCTGCAGAAAGTCCGGAAAGCTGGCCATCCCTGGTGTATGCGATGCGGATCCCAGAGGATCCATGGTGTATACCGAATTCTTTGCAAAGGGTACTGAGCCCACGGAGACATGCGACCATCATATAGCGCTGAATATCTGCGGAGAAAGCGGATATCTGGCATGTCCGAACTGTCCGAATCAAATATCCGGTGTGTATATAGTGGGCGGCTCCATAGATACGGAAGACGGACCGTATTATGCGGATGCGGAGAGGATCAACCAGACATGTCCCCTTCATGATCCTTCATCAAATGCCATACCGGTGATAGATGCGGCGGGAAATGCCACATATCCCCCGGTGGTGGCGCAGATACAGATAGCCCTGCCCACGGTGCCTAATCCATCAAACGGAATACTGCTTCCGGACGGAACCTGGTTCCAGCTGCAGTAATAAAAGAAATACAGGAAATTTTTCATATCATGAAAAAGCCCTTGACATTGTCAGGGGCTTTGTGTAATATATCAATGTTTGCGGGAAAAAAGATAATATATATTGCCCAGTCGCCAAGTGGTAAGGCAACGGACTCTGACTCCGTCATTTCCAAGGTTCGAATCCTTGCTGGGCAGCTTACAGAATCCTCCGATGAAAGTCGGGGGATTTTGACGTATCGAAATAAAACGGTTCGAATCCTTGCTGGGCAGCTTACAGGGTCCCTCGGCTAATGCCGGGGGACTTTGACATTTCTCCCCTCTGTGCTATTATCAATCTCATGAAAAAGCATGTAATCCCAATAATACTAATATCACTTATGATCACATCCTGCGGGATCCCGGTAGGGACAGCCGGCAGGGAAGATGCCTCCGCCGAAACCGAAGTGGCGGCAGAGGAAACGGTTGAGGAGGCGCCCG
>JAILDZ010000146.1 GCA_024688505.1 Lachnospiraceae bacterium | reverse complement strand
GGACTTCCTTCATAACCCGAAGAAGTACACGGATATCGGTGCCAAACTTCCCAAAGGAGCTCTTCTGGTGGGACCTCCCGGAACAGGAAAGACCCTTCTGGCAAAGGCGGTGGCCGGAGAAGCGGGCGTGCCCTTCTTCTCGCTGGCAGGTTCAGATTTCGTGGAGATGTTTGTGGGTGTGGGTGCATCCAGAGTCCGTGATCTTTTCAGGGAAGCTCAGAAAGCATCACCCTGTATCGTGTTCATAGATGAGATAGATGCCATAGGTAAAAGCCGTGACAGCAGATACGGCGGCGGTAATGACGAGAGAGAGCAGACTTTAAATCAGCTTCTGGCAGAGATGGACGGTTTCGATACATCGAAGGGTCTGCTCATTCTGGCAGCCACAAACAGGCCGGAAGTGCTGGATAAGGCACTGCTTCGTCCGGGACGTTTCGACAGACGTATCATAGTGGATCGCCCGGATATGAAGGGAAGAGAAGAGACACTGAAGGTGCATTCAAAGGACGTGCCCCTTGATGAGACCGTGGATCTGCATGCACTGGCCATGGCATCTGCCGGACTGGTGGGATCCGATCTGGCAAATATCATTAATGAGGCAGCCATCATTGCCGTTAAGAACCAAAGACATACGGTGAACCAGAGCGACCTTTTCGAAGCCTTCGAACTGGTGGCTGTGGGTGGCAAGGAAAAGAAGGACAGGGCTATGAGCGAGAAAGAACGCCATACCGTGTCATATCACGAAGTGGGACATGCGCTGGTATCCGCTCTTCAGAACGATACCGAACCGGTGCAGAAGATCACCATTGTTCCCCGTACTATGGGAGCTCTCGGTTATACGCTCCAGACCCCCGAGGAAGAAAAGTTCCTCGAGACGAAGGAAGAGCTCATAGCAAAGATCGTCACATTCATGGGCGGCCGCGCGGCAGAAGAGATCGTATACGGATCCTATACCAGCGGAGCAGCCAATGATATAGAGAAGGCTACAAACATTGCCAGAAACATGGTGACCAGATTCGGTATGTCCGAGAAGTTCGGAATGATGGGACTGGCCACAGTGGAAAGCCAGTACCTGGACGGCAGAGCGGCTATGACATGCGGAGATAAGACTGCATCCGAAGTGGATGATGAGGTGCTATCCATTATCACATCATGCTATAAAGAGGCAGTGAAACTGCTCTCCGAAAACAGGGAGATCCTGGATAAGATAGCGGACTACCTCTATGAAAAAGAGACCATTACAGGTAAAGAGTTCATGAAGATATTCCGTGAGATGAAGGGCATCCCGGAACCTGAAGAAGAGGACGAATCGAACGGATTTATGCCGAAGAAGGAGGATGAGCCAAGGATCGAGGGTGACAGCGAGAAAGCTGAAGAACCCGAAAACACCGATGATCAGGAATCTTCCAGCACCTTCGAAGCACATGTTTAACATACAGGAAGAATTAAAAAAACTCCCGGACAGCCCGGGAGTTTATATCATGCACGATGATAAGGACACTGTCATCTATGTGGGGAAGGCGAAAAGCCTCACTAAACGAGTGCATCAATATTTCCAGGCCAGCCATGACGAGGGTATAAAAAAAGCCCGCATGGTGGAGCAGATCGCAAGATTTGAGTACATCATCACAGATTCAGAAATGGAAGCTCTGGTGCTGGAGAATAATCTCATAAAAGAGCATCGTCCCAAGTATAACACCATGCTTCGGGACGATAAGACATATCCTTATATCAAGGTGACCGTACAGGAAAAATACCCCAGGGTGTTTTCCACCAGAACAGTGCGAAAGGACAGGAACAGATACTTCGGTCCTTTTACCAGCGCCTATGCTGTGCGTGACACCATAGAGCTCATTCAGAAGCTCTATCACATCAGGACCTGTAACCGTAAGTTTCCGGAAAGCTTCGGCAGGGAGCGTCCATGCCTTAACTATCACATGAAGCAGTGCATGGGGATATGCAGAGGATGTGTGTCGGAAGAAGAATATGATGTGAATGTGAAGGAGGCCCTTAGCTTTCTATCCGGAAATCACAGCGAAGTGCTGAACATGCTGACGGAGAAGATGCAAGCGGCATCGGAAAAACTGGACTTTGAAAAGGCGGCGGAATACAGAGACCTGATAGAGAGCGTAAAAAAATGCACCGAGAAGCAGAAGGTGACTGCCGGGGACGGAGAAGACAGGGACATCATAGCAGTATCATCCGACGGAGAAGATGCTGTGACGCAGGTATTCTTCGTGCGAAGCGGAAGGCTTATAGGACGGGATCATTTCTTTATGAATGTGCGTGAGGACGATGATCTGCCGGGACTGATCTCTGCGTTTCTTATGCAGTTCTACAGCGGCACTCCGGTGATCCCCAGGGAGCTTTTTCTTCAGGAAGACATTGAAGACAAAGAACTGATAGAAGAGTGGCTGTCCGAAAAAAGAGGAAGCCGTGTATATCTTATCACACCGAAAAAAGGCACCAAGGAAAAGCTGGTTGAGCTGGCAGAAAAAAATGCATCTTTGGTACTTTCCCAGGATAAAGAGAAGATAAAGAAAGAGGAAGGCCGTACTATCGGCGCAATGAAGGAGATAGCCGGTCTTTTGAACATACCCGGCATAAGCCGTCTGGAGGCCTATGATATATCAAATACCAGCGGGTATCAGTCTGTGGGTTCTATGGTGGTATTTGAAAAAGGGAAGCCTCTGCGAAGCGACTACAGGAAGTTTCGACTGAAAACAGTGGAAGGGCCGAACGATTACAAATCCATGTATGAGGTGCTGTCAAGGAGATTCACTCACGGTATGAGGGAAAAAGAAGAGGATGTGGAAAGCAGCTTCACCAGATTCCCGGATGTGATCATGATGGACGGCGGTAAAGGTCAGGTTAATATCGCTAAAAAGGTGCTTTCGGAGCTGAAACTTGATATTCCGGTATGCGGAATGGTGAAGGACGATCATCACAGGACCAGGGGGCTCTATTATAATAACGAGGAGATCCCCATAGATACCAGGAGTGAAGGATTCAAGCTTATAACCAGGCTCCAGGATGAGGCGCACAGGTTTGCCATAGAGTATCATAAGTCGCTGCGTGGAAAGAACCAGGTGCATAGTTTCCTGGATGATATAAAAGGGATAGGCTCCGCCAGACGAAAGGAGCTTATGAAAGCTTTTGACAGTGCGGAAGACATGAAGGCAGCCACGGTGGAAGAACTGGCCGCTGTGCCGGGAATGAACCAAAGAGCTGCGGAATCGGTATATGAATACCTGCACAGAGCAGAAAACAAGGAGGAAAACTAAATGGCTAAAGGGGTTAAACTGGAAAAGGTTTTAAAAGCAATGGGACTTCGAAACTATATCGAGGAGATGGACCTGAAGGAATATGTGGTGGAGCTTTCAGACGTGAACAGGCCCGGCCTCCAGCTCACCGGATTCTATGATCACTTTGAAGTGGGCAGGCTGCAGGTGGTGGGAATGGTGGAGCATTCCTTCCTCAGCACCAAGACCGAAGAAGAAAAGAAGCAGATCTGGGACACCTTCTTCTCATATAAAGTGCCGGGGGTGATATTCTGCAGGGGATTCGAACCGGAAGACTTTGTTATAGAACTGGCCAGGAAATATGATGTACCACTCATGGGTACGGACCGCGGCACATCCGAATTCATGGCAGAGCTCATCGCCACACTGGGTCTGGAGCTGGCACCTTCCACCACCATCCACGGAGTGCTGGTGGATGTGTACGGTGAAGGTCTTCTGATCATGGGCGAGAGCGGTATAGGAAAGAGCGAGGCTGCTCTGGAGCTTATCCGCAGAGGACACCGCCTGGTGGCGGACGACGTGGTGGAG
>JAILDZ010000023.1 GCA_024688505.1 Lachnospiraceae bacterium | reverse complement strand
TCACAAAGATGACAGTAAGCTACTCCGAAACCGTTATGAATGCGGATAAGCTGTATGAAGCCATGCATACAGAGGTCCGGAGGGACCTTGGCGATACTATGGGAAAGGCTTTTCGGAATGTGGACGATATCCTATCTGAGCTTCAGATGGAGGCCACACCTGATAACGAGAGAGCAGTACGCATTCTTGCCTACAACGAGATGGCCCTCACTCCTGAGAATATCTCCATGATAAAAGAAGCCGATGCTCTGATGCAGCGCACCTTTAAGAATATGACTCCCCGCACGGTATCTGACATGATAAAGGCCGGGGAGAATCCTCTTGATCTTAAGCTTTCCGACCTTAATGACATGGCAGAAAGCTTCAGCCGTGAGAACGGCTCTCATTCCGATGAAGAGAAATTTGCTGAATTCCTCTGGAAAGCAGAGCATGCGGAGGGCGTATCGGATGAGGAAAGACAGGGGCTTATCGGCATCTTCAGGCTGATCCATCAGGTGAATAAAAACGACGGCGCCGCCATCGGCATGCTGATAAAGCAGGGCACGGAAGTGACTCTTCGAAACCTTATGACAGCTTCCCGTAACAGAAAGGCTGAGGGCATGGATTTTGCCATCGATGACAGCTTCGGTCTCGTGGAAGAATTCAATAGAAACGAGCTTACCATCACAGAGCAGATAGAGATGTCCTTCCAGAGCATGTGCATGAAAAACACCGAGGAAGAGATCACTCCCTTTAAGATGATGGATATGGGCGGTGAAGAGCCCATCATGCAGATGACTCCCGAGGAGCTTTGGAACAGGCTTCGGGAAACAGAGGAGCCGGCGGAGATAGAGCATGCTTTCCTGCAGTCAAAGCGTGAAGAGATGAAGGAAGCCGTGAAGGCAGAAGACCGTATTTATAGCATGCTGAAGGAATACGATATCCCTGCATCTCCTGTGAACTTAAATGCCGCAGCGGAATTCATGAAGGACAGGAACGCTTCTTATGAGACCCTGAAGCGGTTCAATGAAAGGCTACGGGAAGGATCCGAGATTAAGGGTGCCCTTGAAGCCCTTCTAAATGATGACGATATGCTCCTCACTCCTGAAGAAATGCAGGAGCAGGCTGAAAAAAGAGAGCAGGATACGAAGCAGGTTATTTCCGACTTCATGGAAAATGAAGAAGTAAATGATATAGATCTGAAGGCCCTTCGTCTGGTGAATGCAAAGATGTCTGTTTTTACTAAGATGACAAGGGAAGAGACCTATAATGTGCCGATAACCGTGGCGGATCAGCTTACGAACATGACTGTGAAGATCGTCCGCGGTGCAGAGCATAAGGGCCTTGTGGACATAGCTTTGGAATCCGATATCACAGGAAATATGCGGGCCTCCATGCGCTATGAAAACGGCGCGATTACCGGCAGTGTGTTTATGAGTAACAGAGGCACAGCGGATCTTTTCGAAAATCACAGGGCAGACTTTGAGAATAATATAAAGGAAGCCACAGGCTTTAATGTGCAGATGAAGACCGGCTTCGATCGGAATGTGGACAGCGCCTCTGTTTTTACCGAAAGGTCATACGGTTTTACAGAAACTAAGGAGCGGGATAAAGCCGAAACTGCCGCCCTTTATAAGGCCGCAAAAGCTTTTCTTGATTCCGTGAAAGAATTGGTATAGAATACCTGCCATGAAAGGCAGTATGACACAGGGGAATCCCCTTCCCCAGATCCTGAAATTCACTTTGCCTCTATTCCTCGGCAACGTGTTTCAGCAATTTTATAATATGGTAGATTCCGTGATCGTGGGAAAATACGTGGGTCCCGATGCCCTGGGGGCAGTGGGAGCCACAGGCACGGTCTTTTTTCTTATCATAGGTCTTGCAAACGGCATGACTACGGGTTATACCGTCCTCACTTCCCAGAAGTACGGAGCCAATAATCTGGAGGGGGCGAAGAAGTCCTTCGGAAACGGGATCGTTCTTTCTATTTTTACCATCATTGCGCTCACATTTCTTTCCGTGGTCTTCATGCACCCCATTCTTAAAGTCATGAACACCCCGGATAATATCTATGCAGATGCGTATTCCTATATCATCACCATAGCCTGGGGCATAGTGGCGCTTGTATTCTATAATTTCTTTGCGGCCACCATGAGGGCTATCGGAGACAGTCGTACACCCCTTTTCTTTCTCATCTTTTCGGCCCTTCTTAATATTGTGCTGGACCTTGTTTTCATTGTGAAATTTAATCTCGGCACCATGGGAGCGGCTCTTGCCACGGACCTTTCCCAGGGCGCATCCGCAGTGCTTTGCTGCATATATATCTTTGCAAAAGTGGATGCCATCCGTCCGAAACCCGAGCACTTCAGGCCTAAAAAAAGCTATATCGGAAAACAGCTATGGATGGGGATCCCCATGGGGCTCCAGTTTGGCATCACAGCATCCGGTACCATGGTGATGCAGGCTGCCATAAATATGTTTGGCTCCGTGGCTGTCACAGGCTTTACCGCAGCCAGCAAAGTGCAGAACCTTATGACCCAGGGCATGCTTTCTCTGGGCCAGACCATGGCTGCATATTCGGGACAGAACTACGGATACGGCAGCATAGACAGGGTGGACAAGGGCACGAAGGATGCCATGAAGATAGCGGTGGTTTATTCTATCACCTCCGCAGTACTTTGCGTTCTCCTTCTTCCCCTTCTTATGGGACTCTTCTTTGACGCAAATACGGACATAGGGACCTATATGCCCTATGCCCGCATCTATGTGTATGAAAGCGTCATATGTTATGTGCCGCTTTCCATGATATTCGTATACAGAAACACCATGCAGGGCTGCGGATACAGCATGACCGCCATGATGCTGGGTGTGATGGAGCTCGTGGCCCGTCTCATCACGGCCTTCCTTTCCATGGCTGTCCATAGCTACCCCCTGGCAGCAGGCGCAGACCCCATGGCATGGATCACAGCCGGAGTGGTGGCCTATTTCCTGTATAAAAAGGTGCTAAGGAAACTCCGGGAAAAAATGTCTTCAAACGAAAATAATTCAGAGGGGCAGCCCGCTTAGGTAGGAGCAGTCGCCCAGATCCGAAAGGAGTTCATTTATATTTCTGAAATATTCGGGGCAACCTCCCGCAGGGACACTGTTCATGGCTTTAAAATAGAGGTCAGAGCATTTCTCCATGAGCTTTACCCCGTTTTTCATCATCTGAAATACATCCGCATCGGAAGTCTTGGAAGGATCCCATGGATTCTTCCATTTTTTATGGTTCAGATTACAGGGATCCTCATATTTGTTAAAGTTATCATTCGGCACCATGGGTGATATCACGGCGTGTCCGAAGAGTGCCTGTTCCGCATGACGAAGGGCTTTCTTTCTGTTTCCCTTCGGGTCATGCATGAGCTTTTGCTCCGTATACATGGAAGTAAGCGCTCCCACCACATGGCCGAAGGTCACCGGCTGATCCGGGAACACTTCATTTATGGCTCCATGGAGCAGGAATGCGATGACGCTCTTTTCCTTGACGGAAAGATCGATGGTATCCCAGGGCCGATCTTCGGTGGGTGCTTTCCCCGTCTCGTGATAGAGCACCGCATTATCTATGTCAGTTTCTAAGAACACATGGATGCCGAATCCGTAGGAACCCTCCCCGGGCTCGTCTTTGCCCCTTGTCCTGTAATAAATATAGGGGTGGATGATGCAATCCAGTATGTAATGGGACATAAACCCGTTTATATAGGCGTCTGCTATCTGCCTGTTCTTCCTGCTCTTAAGGGCGCATCTTGCGGTGAAAAGCGCCCGGAAAAAGGCCATCACGTTTTCCCGATGGATCCTGGAGCCTATGTTTTTCTTATACATAAGATATGAAGGCACATGATAAAAGAAGATATCCGGCCCCTGTGCACCTATATTATATGCGGCCTCGTATTTCCAGTTCACAGCCACGTTCGCACTCTGACCGAAGAAATAATGTGTTTTAAATCCGGGCATATTATCTCCCCCTTTAAGGACATTGATATTTACTATAATACCACTCTTAGGCCACATCTTTAAATAACTAAACATTGTGTATAAAGGGGCGCTAACCCACTAAATAAAGGGAATTGTTATTTTGGTTGATTCATACTACAATGATTAAGCACGACTTTTGGGGGGACTTGCGATTTATGTATGTTGAACGAGAAAACGAGATAAATAAACTTAAATCTTTTTATGATGATCCGGAGCAAAAGGTAGCTGCAGTATACGGCAGATACTGTATGGGAAAGACCACCCTGCTCCGGCATTTTTCCGAAGGCAGAAAAACCGTGTTTTTCACGGCATATTCCACCACAGATAAGGAAGAGGTAAGGCTTTTTGCAAACGCTCTGGCTAAAGAGGATGCCGAGAGTTTAGAAGAAGTGCTAGATGCAGTCACAGCTCTTTCAGAAGAGGGAAAGACTCTGCTCATCATGGATCACTATCCGGATTTCGTGAAAGCTGATGCTTCTTTTGAAAAGATCCTCTATACCTATGTGACGGAAAACTGGAAAGATAAGGATATCAAGGTGATCCTCTGCGGGGATTCCTATCTTCATATGGAAAAATATGTGCTGGGAAAGAAGTCTGTATGGAAGAGCTTTCCGCTTTTTACCATGGAAGTGGGTCCCATGGATTTCAGGGAATCCAGGGGCTTTTTCGATAAGCTTTCTTCCGAAGAGATCTTATTTCTATATGGCCTTACCGGTGGGATCCCCTATCATCTGAATAAGGTGCAGGGGCTGTCTCTGGATCAGGCCATCACGGAGACCTACCTGGTTTCGAGTAAGGGCGGATGCCTGCGGCCGGAAGACACCATGTCCATAGAGCTTCGGGAGAACGCATATTATAACAGGATGCTAAGCACCTTGGCCAAGGGCCTTCTTCGGGTGAACCAGATGTCCCAGGCTGTGGGAAAGCCGAAGGATGTGGTGGTGCCCTATATGAACACCCTTATGGGCCTTGGCATGGTGACTAAAGACACCGCCATCACGGAAAAGACAAACAGAAAGAAGACCAGATATTCCATAGTAAACACGGGAGACCTTTTCTGGTATCATTTTATAGCCGATAACATGAAGCTTTTTTATGATAATGATGTGGAGGGCATGCTGAAGGTCATCCATGACAAGCCCGAGGCTTATCTCCAGGAAGTCTTTATCAGGCTTTGTAAAGAATATCTTATCACCATGGGCGCTGAAGGGAAGATGCCCTTTACCATTGATGAGATAGGAAACTGGTGGGAAAACGACGAGGAAAAGGGCACAAGCTTCGGCTTCGATCTGGTGGCTCTCGGTCACAGAGAGGATAAGGACGCCACCATATACGGCAGGTGCTACTACGGCACAGACCCCATAGAGATTCATCAGTTAAAAGAGCTTATCGATATGACAAAGAAGCTGAAAAGGGACGGAGACGTGTTCTACATGATCTTTTCCAAGGCAGGCTTTCATGAAAACGCCATGACGGTGTCCGCCACCATTAAGAACATTATGCTGGTGACACTGGATGAAGTGGTGAAATTTTAAGGAGAGAATAAATGGATAATCAGACACTGAAAAAAACAGCAGTGCGGGTGAGAAAGGGGATCATTGAAGGGGTCCACAGCGCAAAGGCAGGGCACCCAGGCGGATCTCTTTCCGCAGCGGATCTTTTCACTTTTCTCTATTTCGAAGAGATGAATATAGACCCGAAGGACCCGGATAAGAAGGACAGGGACAGGTTCGTGCTTTCAAAAGGGCACACGGCTCCGGGGCTCTATGCGGCTCTGGCAGAGAGAGGATATTTCCCCGTATCGGACCTTAAGACCCTTCGCCATATAGGATCCCATCTTCAGGGACATCCCTGCAGCACCCACACTCCCGGTGTGGATGCATCCAGCGGATCTTTGGGACAGGGCGTGTCTGTGGCAGTGGGTATGGCACTTTCCGCAAAGCTAAGTAACGAAAGCTACAGGGTATACACTCTCCTCGGAGACGGCGAGATCCAGGAAGGCCAGGTTTGGGAAGCAGCCATGCTGGCAGGCTTCAGAAAGCTTGATAACCTCTGCGTCATAGTGGATAATAACGGCCTTCAGATAGACGGCCCCATCGATAAAGTAAACTCTCCCTATCCTATAGGTGACAAATTCAAGGCCTTTAATTTCCATGTGATAGAAGTGGACGACGGCCACGATTTCGATAAGCTTCGAAGCGCTCTTTCAGAAGCAAGGAGCACCAAAGGCATGCCCACAGCCATCATCATGAAGACTGTGAAGGGCAAGGGAGTGTCCTATATGGAAGGCCAGGCAGGCTGGCACGGCAAGGCTCCGAACGATGAAGAATACGAGATAGCCATGAAGGAGCTTTCAGAAGCGGAGGAAGCATTATGTCAGAAATAAAGAAGATAGCCACCAGGGAAAGCTACGGTAACACCCTTGTGGAGCTTGGTAAAGAACATGAAGACCTGGTGGTGCTGGATGCGGATCTGGCGGAAGCCACAAAGACAGGCGTTTTTAAGAAGGCTTTTCCGGAGAGACACATAGACTGCGGTATAGCCGAAGCAAATATGATAGGTGTGGCAGCAGGTCTTGCCTCCACGGGGAAGGTGCCTTTCTGCAGCAGCTTTGCCATGTTTGCGGCAGGCAGAGCCTTCGAACAGGTGAGAAACTCTGTGGGTTATCCCCATCTTAATGTGAAGATCGGCGCCTCCCATGCAGGTATCTCTGTGGGAGAGGATGGGGCCACCCATCAGTGTCTGGAGGATCTGGCCCTCATGAGAGTGATCCCGGGTATGGTGGTACTTAACCCTTCGGATGATGTGGAAGCAAAGGCTGCTGTACGTGCGGCTTATGAATATAAGGGTCCTGTGTATCTCCGTCTCGGCAGACTGGCTGTGCCGGTAATACATGACGAAGAGAATTTTCACTTCGAGATAGGAAGGGGAGAGCTCCTTCGTGAAGGAAAGGATGTGACTGTGGTGGCATCAGGGCTTACTGTGGCAGAGTCCATGGATGCGATGGAGCGCCTTGCCGCAGACGGCATAGATGCAGAGCTTATAAATATATGCACCATCAAGCCGCTGGATAAGGACATCATCATAAAGAGCGCGAAAAAGACAGGAAAGATAGTAACGGTGGAAGAGCATTCCATCATCGGAGGCCTTGGAAGTGCCGTAGCTGAAGCAGTGTCTGAAGAATATCCTGTGAAGGTCCATAAGATAGGGATCAAAGATGTGTTCGGAGAATCCGGTCCCGCAAAGGACCTGCTCCATAAATACCTGCTGGACGGCGAAGGGATATACACTCAGATCAAAGAATTTATGAAATAAAATAAAATCAAAAAAGGCGGCTCATGATCTTCATCATGGGCCGCTGCTTTTATGCGTTATGATTGATATCGAAGCCTTATCAGCCGCAGGAGAAACGGTATACTGTACGACTTCTGTAGGTGTTATTCTCTCCCAGTACCGGCAGCTCGAAGCTGTCCACGTTCACTGCATTCGGGAAGAACTGGGTCTCCAGAGCCACACCCTGATATCTGCCGTAGCTTACGTTTTCTTTACCGATCAGAGGCTCTTTATCCGCAATGCCGTTTCCGGTATATACCTGCACTCCGGGAAGTTCGGTATACACTGTCATTCTTCTGCCGGACTTCGGATCCGAAAGGGAACCTATCTCGTACATGGTCATCTCGTCAATGTCATACTGGGGTGCACGCACGTCTCTTGATAACACGAAGTTATGATCATATCCTCTTTCATAATTAAGCTCGTCATAGTCTTCGTTTATGTCCTGTCCGATGGGCTTCGGTGTGGTGAAATCGAAGGGAGTGCCCTGCACTTTCCTGATGTCACCGTGTGGGATGGAATCTGCCCCTGCGGGAGTGAATCCGTCTGCATTCAGCCAGAGCACTTGATTCAGGATGTTCCCGCTGCCATGTCCCGCCAGGTTAAAGTAGCTGTGGTTTGTGGGGTTTACTATGGTGTCGCTGTCACTTGTGATGATGTAGTCCATGATCAGGCTGTCATCATCTGAGAGAGTATAGATCACTTCGAAATGCACATTCCCGGGGAAACCGCATTCCATATCGGCTTTATCTATAGCGAATCTGATGGAATCGTCTTCCTCTATCAGGGTCTCCCATACTTTATGATGAAGGGGATTATTTCCGCTGTGGAGATTATTCTCTCCGTTATTCTTATCCAGAGTGTAGGTCTTGCCGTTTAGCGTGAAAGACGCGCCGCCGATACGGTTTGCAAATGGTGCCACCGATGCCCCGAAGCAGCAGGGATTTTCCAGATATGTGGGGATATCCTTATGCCCCAGCACCACATCTGCAAATTCTCCGGTCTTATCCTTCACCCAAAGCTCTGTCAGGCATGCGCCGATATTTGTAAGCTTTGCGGTGGTGCCGTTTGCATTTTTTATTTCGTAGGTATAGATCTCTTCCCCTGTCGGAGTCTTACCGCATAGATTCTTATTCATGTATAAACCTCCCTTTGAAAAACTATTCTAAACATACCCCATTTCTCTAAAAAAATAAAGAGTTTGCCATAATAATAATGTATAATGAAGCTGTTATGGCACAGAGTGGTAAGAAGGAGAAAAAGGCAAAAAGAAAGAGGACTACCGGAGAGAAGATCTGGCTTTTCGTGAAGATCCAGTTTCTTCTCATGCTTCTTTTCATAAGCCTCGTGGCATATTATTACGTGAACGGCTATGCATCCGAAGTGAA
>JAILDZ010000112.1 GCA_024688505.1 Lachnospiraceae bacterium | reverse complement strand
TTTTCACATCTGCTGGGAGCCTCTGTGGGCCGTGAAGGAGCGGCTCTACAGATGGGAGGATCCGTGGGAGAATACATGGGCGCGGGCTTTAGGCTTTCGAAGGATGACAAGAAGACCATGATCATGGCAGGAATGAGCGCTGCTTTTTCCGCAGTATTCGGCACGCCCATAGCAGCCTCCGTCTTTTCTATAGAGGTGGTCACGGTGGGGCTCATGCATTATGAGGCTCTTCTTCCCAGTGTCATCGCATCTTTCACCGCCAGATTTGTGGCGGCAAAGCTGGGGGCAAATGCCCTTTCCTATGAACTTAACGTGGAGCCGGATTTCACACCCCTTGGTATGCTGAAGGTGGCCGGGCTGTCACTCCTTTGCGGTCTGATCAGCATAGTTTTTTGCATGGCCATGCATAAGGGAGAGGAGATCTCGAAAAAAGGTATCCCAAATGACTATATCCGTTCGGTGATATTCGGTACGTCCATACTCGTTCTTTCTTTGATATTCAATGACCAGGTGTATAACGGCACAGGTACTGAATATATACATCTGTGTCTAAACGGAGACACCAGGTCTCTTGGCTTTCTGATAAAAATGGTGTTTACTGTCCTGTCTATTCTGGCAGGCTATAAAGGCGGCGAGATAGTCCCGTCATTCTTTATGGGAGCATCTCTCGGCTCTCTCTACGGAAATCTCCTTGGGTTTTCTCCGGAGCTTTGTGCGGCACTGGGACTCAGCGGCATGTTCTGCAGTGTGACAAACTGTCCCATCACATCGTTTCTCATATTCTGTGAGCTATTCGGATTTGATAATGCACCCTACGCAATGCTGACATGTGCGCTTTGCTATATTCTTTCGGGGTACTACGGTCTCTATACAGGACAGGATATTCTGTATTCAAAATTCAGATCCAGCTATATAAATAAAAAAACAAAGTGATATAATAGTGGCACTATGCTTTTATTTTTTGATATCGACGGCACCCTGTGGGATTACAAGAACTATATACCCGACAGTACCAGAAAAGCCATCAGGACTGCCAGAAAAAACGGACATAAGGCCTTTCTTAATTCCGGCAGGAGCCGGGCTTTCATAACGAACGAGGATCTCCTTGGCATAGGCTTTGACGGAATAGTCTCGGCCTGCGGCACCAGAGTGGAATATATGGGGGAGACCATCTTCGAAGAAAGAGTGCCATATGACCTGGCGGAATTCACTGTCCGCACGGCAAATGAGCACGGCTTTCGAAACATCCTTGAAGGCCCCGAATATCTCTATATGGATAAAGATGATTTTTACGGAGATATGTATGGGGAAAAAGTGATGAAAGAAATGGGAGACAGGCTTCTTTCCATAAAGGATAACTGGGGCAAATGGGAAATGAATAAGCTTTCGTCTGCCACAAACGTGGAGGAGGACAGAAGGCAGGAATGCTTCAGGCTCTTAGAACCCTACTATGATTTCCTGATCCATAACACTCTGGTGGTGGAAATGGTGCCAAAAGGGCACACGAAGGGTACGGGAATTAAGAAGGTATGTGAGCTTTTGGGGGAAAGCATAGAAAACACCTTCGCTTTCGGGGACAGTATAAATGACCTCGACATGTTAAAGGATGCCGGACATGGAATAGCCATGGGAAACGGCACAGACACCATTAAGGAGGTGGCAGATCATATCACCACGGATATGATGGATGACGGCATACATAATGCCATGCTTGAATTCGGACTGATATAAAAGGGATAGCAAAATGGACAAAAAGAAGTATTCAGAAGAGATCATTGGGATCATAGACAGTATAGAAGACTGTCGTAAGCTTTATGACAAGAAAATGAAGACCTATACGAAGAAGCTTATCGCAGAGGCCAAAAAGCTCGATGATAATTATCTTCTCGGTTATGCGTATTACATGGATGCGGATGCCCATGTGCTTTTGGATGCGGATTATAAGAGCATGAACAGGACCGCGGCAAAGGCTATAGAGGCTTTAAGAGAAACAGATGAATACTCTCTTATGGCCAGATGCTATAACCTCCTGGGAATAGACGCGCTTGCCGCAGGAAACAGAGCCATGGCGCTGGACTATTATCTCACCGCGCTTCCCCTTGCAAAGCTTGGAAAAGAGACAAATATAGAAGGCTTCTTAAGCGCCAATATCGGGGATATATATGCCGCTCTGGGAGATTATTCCAAAGCTGTAAGCTATATAAAGAAGGGAACCCGCGGCATAGGCAAAAATAAAAAAGACGGGTTCTATCATAAGAACATGGTGCTGGTATACACAAAGTGCGGCACATGTTATCTGAAGCAGGGTAAGCTTGCCGAAGCGGAAAGAGAGTATCGTAAGGCTCTCGACATGTATGAAAAGGATCCGAGTCCCGTGGAATTTCCTGCAGGCTTTCTTTTAAAACAGCTGGAGATGAATGTGGCCTTTAAGAAGGGCGATATTAAAAAGCGAGACCTTCTCATTCATGACATCATGGAAAAGATAAGCAGATATGAAATGACTGCGGATTCCGTGGATGACATGCTGAGTTTCGGACATATGCTTCTTGATATGGAAGAATACAGCGTGGCCAAGGATATGGCAGATTATTTTAAGGATCAGAGGGACAGGCTTCAGGGAGCGAATCTCCAGATCAATGTGGAGGACTTCCTGATCAGATACTATAAGTGTATCGGAGATGAAAAGAATGCCACAGAGGCCATCAAGGCTGAATATGCATGGCGAAATGAGCTCGAGAAAGAAACCCTCAGGGCCGAAAGGCATATGATAGAGACCAGGGAAAAGCTGGAGAGGATGAATGAAGAGAATGCCAGACTTTCCAGGCAGGCGCATTCTGATGAGCTTACAGGCCTTCCGAACCGTTATGATCTGAACGAATATGCGGATGAAGCATTTAACAGGGCCAGGGCAAATGACTCTCTTCTGGCCGTTGAGATCCTGGATGTGGACTACTTCAAGCAATATAACGACACCTACGGTCACAAAGCAGGAGACGACTGCCTGAAGAAAGTGGCTTCGGAGATAAAGAAACTGGTGGGTGCTAATCCGGGAGTCTATGCTGCCAGATATGGCGGGGACGAATTCGTCATATTATATGAAGGCTATACGGATGAAAAGGTCCGGGAAATGGCCATGGCACTTCGTAATAATGTGAAGGCGCTTAATATCTTGAACGAAGGCGCACCCGAAAACAAGCAGGTGTCCATATCCCAGGGTATAAGGAATTCGGTGCCTGTCCACGGAAACAGGTTATGGGACTATCTTTATGCTGCAGATAACGCCTTATATTATGTGAAGCGAAGCACAAAAGGCGAAGTGGAGCTCATACATAAGGCCGTGATCTCCCAGG
>JAILDZ010000108.1 GCA_024688505.1 Lachnospiraceae bacterium | reverse complement strand
TTCGGAAGACCAGCCTCTGCCAGATATCTTCTGGCATGCTCGGAATATGCCAGGTTCACATCGGATATGATATCCACTATCCTTCTGTTTGTTTCCTCCGGAAGGCACTCATCCTTGCAGCGGTTTCCTGCCTCCATATGGAAAATGGGGATGTGGAGCCTCTTTGCTCCTATCACGGAAAGGCAGCTGTTTGTATCTCCAAGCACCAGCACCGCCTCGGGCTTTATGTCCACCATGAGCTTATAGGATTTATCAATGATGTTTCCCATGGTCTCTCCCAGGTCTTCTCCCACTGCATTAAGATACACATCCGGATCCGAAAGGCCCAGGTCCTTAAAGAAAATGCCGTTCAGGTTATAGTCATAGTTCTGTCCGGTATGAGCCAGGATAGTGTCAAAATATTTCCTGCACTTTTTTATCACGGCAGAAAGCCTTATGATCTCCGGTCTGGTGCCCACTATGATAAGGAGCTTTATCCTGCCGTTTTCCTGCCACTTCACGTTTTCAAACATATTATCATCCTTTCGCTAGTATCCGTTCACAGCCTGTATCACTGTGTCAATGTCTTCTTCCGGCATGCCGCTGTACATGGGGAGCGACACCTCATGACGGGCTATATATGATGCGTTCGGGAAATCTTCCCACTTGTGCCCCCGGTCAGCATAGCACTCTGCCACATAGGGCGGAATGGGGTAATGCACCTGGGTCTTAACGCCCTTTTCTTCCATGTATTTAATGAACTTCTCCTGATCATCCACAAGCACTGGGAAAAGATGATATGTGTGAGTGGCCTTCGGGTCACAGTAGGGAAGCTTCACCTTGTCATTCTTTATCCCGGAAAGATACCGGGCTGCAAACGCATTTCTCTTTTCGTTACATTCATCGATATGGGTGAGCCCCACAGAAAGCATGGCTGCCTGTATCTCATCCAGGCGGCTGTTCCTGCCTATGGACTCGTTATGATATTTAACGCGGCTTCCGTAATTTCGAAGGAGCCTCATGCGGTCCGCCAGTTTGTCATCATTTGTGACCACAGCGCCTGCATCTCCCCAGGCTCCGAGGGGCTTGGTGGGATAGAATGAAAAGCAGCTTATGGTTCCTTCCGTGCCGGTCTTTATCCCATTCCACGTGGATCCGTGGCACTGGGCACAGTCCTCTATCACGGGAAGGCTGTGTTTCTTTGCGATATCAAGGATCTCTGTCATATTGCAGGCCTGCCCATACATATGCACGGGAAGTATGGCCTTCGTCCTGTCTGTGATGGCTGCCTCAATCTTCGAAGGATCTATGAGAAGCGTATCCGGAAGGCTGTCCACATAGACCGGAGTGGCTCCGTTTTCCGTGACGCCAAGCACCGACGCGATATATGTGCCCGCAGGGACTATGACTTCATCCCCGGGTCCTATATCAAAAGCACGTACCGCCAGAATAAGGGCATCGGTACCGGAATTTAAACCTATACAATGCTTCACGTTAAGGTATGACGCGAACTTCTCTTCAAAGGACTGAAGTTCCGGCCCCAGGATATACCATCCGGAACGAAGAGCCCGAAGCGCGGCCTCCTCATATTCCTTTGCATACATATCATAGTTTCTTTTTAAGCTAGTATATTCTACCATGAAAACTCCTTTTTCCTCACGATCTGCCTTCTTTTATGCCTTTTCCGGTAAACACGGGGATCACTGTGCCAAAAAGACATTTCAGGTCCATAAGAAAAGCGGGAAAACCGCCACGACGCATGGCAGCGGCATATTCATTATCAAGGGCAGCCTTATCCTCTATGGAAAGCTCGTCCCGTCCGTTTATCTGCGCATATCCCGTGAGTCCGGGCACCACATCATTAGATCCGCCTTTATCCCTCTCTGCCACCAGATCCGCCTGATTATAAAGAGCCGGTCTCGGTCCCACCAGGCTCATCTTTCCGCGGAAGATCTCCCAAAGCTGGGGCAGCTCATCGAGAGAAGAGCTCCGAAGGAAATGTCCCACTTTCGTGATATATCTGTCAGGGTCGGAAAGCTGATGAGTAGGCACATCCGCAGGTGTCTCCATCTTCATGGAGCGAAATTTATGGATGCAGAAGAACTTCTTATCTTTCCCCACTCTTTTTTGTGTAAAAAACACGGGACCCGGGTCCTCGATATAGATTATGACAGCAAGCACAGCAAAGAGGGGCGAAAGTATCACAAGAGCAATAAATGAGAGCACGTGATCGAAGAAGGGCTTCACATAGTTTACATACAGATTTCCACCGGAAGACTTTTCTTCCCCGGGACCTGCCGAAATATAGGGATTATCGTTATCTATGCCCTTCCCTTCTGTCTTTTTCCATGCGGCAAGTCGCATAGCTATATATGCGGCTATGATCCCTATTATAAGAACCGGTTTTATGATCTTGTCCATCCTGTCTCCTCTTATCCCCGGAAATCCAGTAATCTTTTACAAAGCGCCATTTTTTCGGGGTTTGGTGCACTGTTTCTGAAAGTGACCGTACCCTTATGATCCTTATCTTTTCTTGTGAGTCCTGCTGCCTCTATCCTTCTTTTCAGCTCCTTTGCAGTGCCGTATGCACCGTCAAATATGGTCACCTGATCCCCCAGCACCTCCTGTATGATGGGGCGCACAAAAGGATAATGTGTGCAGCCAAGGACTGCAGCATCCACTTTGTTATCCTTATAATCATATAGCAGCTGATCCAGAAAATCACGAACTTCTTTAGATTCGAAGTGTCCGCTCTCCACAAATTCCATAAGACCCGGGCAGGGAAGGTTTATGACATTCGCATCACCGGAAAACCTGGCAAGAAGCCTTTTGAACTTCTCCTCCCTCAGGGTCATTGGCGTAGCCATCACAAGCACTGTGCCTCCTTCCTTGTGAAGTACGGCGGGCTTAAGCGCCGGCTCTATCCCCACCAGAGGAAGCTCCGGAAAATGCTCCCTGAGATAGGCAAGTGCTGCGGATGTGGCGGTATTACACGCTATAGCCACCGCCTTATCTCCCTCTGCCAGGAAGTTTTCCACATGGGATACGGTGAGAGCCCGCACCTCTTCAAGGGGCTTTGTGCCATAGGGTGCGTGGGCTGAATCTCCGTAATATATAAAATCCTCGTTCGGCATCAGGTGCACCATTTCTTTTAGCACACTTATGCCTCCCACGCCGGAGTCAAATACGGCTATGGGTTTTTCGCTTTTTTCCATCTATAATGCCCTGCTTTCATGACAT
>JAILDZ010000012.1 GCA_024688505.1 Lachnospiraceae bacterium | reverse complement strand
ATTGTTAAGGGCTTTTGCGACGCAGATGATATTTGCTATGGTAATATGCACCCGAAAATTTCCTGGGACAGGACAAAGACCATAGGACATGGTGACGGTGTCTGTGATTTCAAGGTCCATATAAAAAAGAATTAAATTTATGTTTAACTTGCTATAAGCAGATTAAAGCGTTCCTGATTCTTTAAAGAAGATAATAGTGGGTAATGGAACTATGCCATTATGGAGAAACGAACAGGGAATAACTTTTATGGGATTATATGATTTTTTTCTGAACGATAACAGCCTGAATATGTAGTGGTTGATCTGTGCTAAAACGTCCTCCGGCAAATATTTTATATGTCTGTTAATAGTTCCGCCAAACCGTTAATTTGTTGAGATGATGTATGGACGGTGGTTATGAGAGATCTTGTAACCGCCGTTTTTATATAACTACGTATTGACACAGTGTCAGAATATGACTATAATACGTATTGACACCGTGTCAGAACAAAAATTTATACGGAGGAAGGATATGCCAAAAGGATCACCGGAAAGAACAGCAGCAAGGAAAGAAGAAATCATAAACGCCTGTGAGAAACTGTATCAGACCATGAGTTTCAAGGACATTACTCTAAAGGAGATCGGAAACGAGACATCATTTTCAAGACCGACCATATACAACTATTTTCAGACGAAAGAAGAAATCTTCCTGGCACTTTATGAACGCGAATATGATCGCTGGAATGAAGAACTGACAGGCATTCTACAGAATAATGAGACTCTTCCGAAGGAGCAGATGGCTGAAAAAATAGCCATTTCCATAGCTAACCGGGAGCAGCTTTTAAAGCTTCTTTCCATGAACAATTATGATATGGAAGCAAACAGCAGACCTGAACTCCTTACATCGTTCAAGGTGGCTTATGGGGAGTCCATGAAGAATGTGCACAGGATTCTTGCGAAGTTTTGTCCGGAGAAATCGGTTCAGGAGATTCAGGACTTTATATATGTTTTCTTCCCGTTTATGTTTGGAATATATCCCTACACTGCTGTAACGGATAAACAGAGGAATGTCATGAAGCAGGCAAATGTAGATTATGTATATCAGTCCGTTTTTGAGATAACAAATAACTGCCTTTTGAAGCTTTTATAAGTGCAGCAAAAGACATAAAAACAAACAACAGATTAAAGGAGGACAATTAAAATGGCAAACTTACCTAAGATCGCGCTTGGTGCATGGGCATGGGGCAATGACGGAACTTTTGGAAATGATCTGACTGCAGAGAGTCTGAAACCTATCTTTGATACGGCCATGGAGAATGGACTTAATCTCTGGGATACGGCATATGCATATGGTATGGGGACATCAGAAAAGGTACTTGCAGGTTTTATTAAAAATCTGCCGAGGGAATCCTATCTTATTTCTGATAAATTCACACCACAGTGTGCTGCTGCATCTTCCGCTACTGCAATGAAAGATATGATAGAGATGCAACTTGGCCTTATGGATCTGGACAGATTCGATGTTTACTGGATCCATAATGTAGCAGGTGCTCCCAAGTGGACGGAAGAGTTGGCCAAGTACTTCGAAGGCAGGGATAATGTCCCGCTCCTTGGGGTGTCAAATCATAACCTGGCAGAGATAAAACAGGCAAATGAGATCCTTAAAGCACATGGTCTTAAATTATCAGCGGTACAGAATCATTACAGTCTTATCAACCGCTCTTCGGAGGATTCGGGCATCCTGGATTACTGTAAGGAGAATGATATTCACTTCTTTGCATACATGGTTCTTGAACAGGGAGCTCTTTCCGGAAAGTATGATACAAAGCATCCTATGCCGGAGGGTTCTGCAAGAGCAGAAACCTATAATCCTATACTGGATAAGCTGGAGATTTTGAACGAGGAGTTTAAGAAGCTGGCGGATAGGTATGGAGTAGGAATGGCCCAGATCCCTGTGGCATGGGCGATAGCAAAGGGTACTCTTCCGATCATCGGCGTGACAAAAGAAAACCAGGTGATCGATGCAGTAAAGGCAGCAAGCATCATATTTACAGATGAAGAGGTGATGTCACTTGAAAAGGTGGCCGACAGTCTGGAACTTAATGTGATCCGTTTTTGGGAAAAGGAGATGAAATAATATGACAGGAAAAGTATTAGTGGCAGTATTTTCGGCAAGCGGTGTGACAAAAAGAGTAGGAGAAGAGATCGCCCGTATTGCAGGTGCGGATTTTTACGAGATCATACCAAAGGAAATATATACAGGGGATGATCTTAACTGGATGAATAAGCAGAGCCGAAGCAGTATCGAGATGAACAATCCGATGTCAAGACCGGAAATAGCAGGGACGGTATCGGATATGGCTATTTACGACAAAGTAATAATAGGATTCCCGATCTGGTGGGGAGTTGCACCCCGTATTATAGAGACATTCCTTGAAAACTATGATCTTGACGGTAAGACGATCATTCCTTTCTGTACTTCCGGAGGAAGCGGCGTAGGAAGAAGCGATGAGGAACTGCATAAGAACGTAAAAGGTGATGTGAAGTGGGAAAATGGCACACAGATAAACCGCCCTGATGAAACTATGATCAAAAAGTGGCTTGACGGAGTACTTTAAACGAAAAGGGGTGCGGCAATGAAATATACAAAACTTGGAAATTCAGATCTGAATGTTTCCCGTATCTGTATGGGCTGTATGGGATTCGGAGATCCGGCTAAAGGACAGCATAGTTGGACAATAGATGAGGAGCATTCCAGAGAGATCATAAAGAGAGGTCTTGATCTTGGAGTGAATTTTTATGACACAGCGATAGCTTACCAAAGCGGTACCAGTGAGCAATATGTCGGACGTGCACTAAGGGATTTTGCGAAGCGGGAGGCTGTAGTTGTTGCAACAAAATTCCTTCCAAGAACACCGGAGGAAATAGAGCAGGGGATCACCGGGCAGCAGCATATCGAAAATATGATAAGTACAAGCCTTCGGAATCTTGGAATGGACTATGTGGATCTTTATATCTACCATATGTGGGACTGGAATACTGATCTTTACGATATCGTGGATGGCTTAAATAGGATCGTGAAAGCAGGTAAAGCAAGATACATCGGTATTTCAAACTGTTTTGCATGGCAGATCGCAAAGGCTAATGCTCTGGCAGAAAAAGAAGGTTTTGCAAAGTTTGTTTCAATTCAGGGGCATTATAATCTGATCTTCCGTGAAGAAGAGCGTGAGATGGTACCGTATTGCGAAGAAGAGAATATCGCACTCACTCCTTACAGTGCACTGGCAAGTGGAAGGCTTTCGCGAAAGCCGGGGGAAGGTGATACTAAGAGAGCTGTAGAGGATTCCTATGCAAAGTTTAAGTATGATGCTACAGCAAAGCAGGATGCAGTGATCATTGACCGGGTGGCTGAACTTGCTGAGAAACTCGGTGTGACTATGACGGAGGTATCCCTGGCATGGCTCCTTACAAAAGTGACGTCTCCCGTAGTTGGAGCAACCAAGCTTCACCATATCGAAGGAGTTGCAAAGGCTGTAGATCTGGAACTTACGGATGATGAACTGAAATATCTTGAAGAGCCGTATGTGCCACATTTTCTTGCAGGTGTCATGGCACAGAATAAGAAAAGCGACTCATCGAAGAAACACGTTTGGACTACAGGGACACAGAAGATCATAGGAGGCGATAGATAAGATGGCAGAGAAAATAGTACAGACAGCAGGAAGAGACCAGTTTGGAGAATTCGCTCCGATGTTTGCACATTTAAATGATGATGTGCTCTTCGGGGAAGTATGGAATGAGGAAGCCATAGATGTGAAGACAAAATGCATTATCACAGTTGTAAGCCTTATGGCATCGGGTATCACGGATTCGTCCTTAACATATCATCTTCAAAATGCCAAGGCACATGGGGTCACGAAAGAAGAGATCGCAGCGATCATTACACACGCCACCATGTATGTAGGCTGGCCAAAGGGCTGGGCAGTATTTCGCCTGGCGAAAGAAGTGTGGAAGGAAGATTGAATATGAAGAAAATGACATTTATTATTGCGGCGGTTTTATTGGTTTTTGGACTTGCTGCATGTGGAAATAGCGAAGAACAGGCAATCAATGATGCCACACAGACAATACAGACTGAGAGTTCACAGGAAACAGTAAATTTGAATGACACTGAAGAGGTGGTAGATCAGACCGAAAATTCTGATCCGATTTCAAACACACAGAATGTGACTGAGAAAGCTGTGTCTTTGGAAGAAATAAGCAACACTCAGCAGGACGGTAGGACTCTTGTGGTATATTTCTCTGCAACCGGAAATACTAAGGGCGTCGCTGAAAAGATTGCAGGTATTACAGGAGCAGATACTTATGAGATCAAGGCCGAGCAAGAATACACGGATGCTGATCTCAAATGGAATGATTCAGATAGCCGTTCAACCAAGGAGCAGAATGACTCATCCATAAGACCTGAAATCGGAAGTGATGCCGTATCACTTGACGGATATTCAAGAATCTATATCGGATATCCGATCTGGTGGGGAGAAGAGCCGCGTATCATGGATACATTTGTGGAAAGTTACAGCTTCGATGGAATTACCATGATTCCTTTCTGCACATCCGGAAGCAGCGAAATAGGCAGGAGTGGTCAGAATCTTGCTGATAATGCAGGAAGCGGTATATGGATTGATGGGAAGAGATTTGGTGCAGGGGCATCTGAGGATGAGATCAGAGCCTGGATTGAGAGTTTGCAGTAGTGGGGTGAATTGATGAAGATTACGATACTTATGGGAAGTCCTAACAAAAAGGGTTCAACAAGTCTTCTTGTAAATGAGTTTGTAAGAGGAGCGGAAGAGGCGGGTCATACTTGTGAAGTAATAGATGTGTGCCATGCTGATATTCATCCTTGTATTGGATGTGTTGCCTGCGGATATGAGGGTCCTTGTGTTCAGAAGGATGATGTGGAGATGATCAGGGCAAAGCTTCTGTCATCAGACATGGTAGTGTTTGCAACTCCGCTCTATTATTACGGAATGAGTGCACAGTTAAAAACAGTAGTAGACAGATTCTGTGCCTATAACAGCAGCTTAAACAGCAGACACTTGAAGTCAGGACTCCTTACGGTGGCATGGAATGCAGATAACTGGACATTTGATGCTTTGGTAGCGCATTATAAGACGCTTGTCCGTTACATCAACTTTGAAGACCGGGGAATGGTCCTGGGATATGGTTGTGGGACCCCATCCATGACAAGAAAAAGTGCACACATGAAAGAAGCATATGAATTAGGAAAACATGCTTTTGTTCAGTGAATTATCCCGGAAGATAATCCTCCAAAGGATGATAAAGTTTTAGAAAATAAAATAATAATTTAAAACCGAATATGGAAGGAGAAGGTTATGCCGAGTATATTAGTTGTAGATGATGAACCGGACATCTGTCAGATGATACGGCGTTA
>JAILDZ010000041.1 GCA_024688505.1 Lachnospiraceae bacterium | reverse complement strand
GATCACTCGTCTCCGATGGCTGACTTGATGTATGTCATGGTCAGCATGGAGAATACATAGGTCTGGATGGCTCCGGAGAACAGGTCGAAATAGATGTGCAGCACTGCCGGCCACACCAGAGCTATCTTTCCCAGTAATCCGTATACCAGCGCCATGATAATGGTTCCCGACAATATGTTAGCGAAAAGACGGAGGCTCAGTGAAATGGGCACTGCGATCTCGCTAATGATATTGATGGGCAGCCATATGGGCAACCACGGTGGCAAAGGCGAACACATATCCGTCCAGATATCCTTTGCGCTGTTATGTTTGATCTTGTTGAAATGGATGAGTATGAATGTGATCAGCGCCAGCCCGAATGTGGTTCCGTAGTCCGCTGTTGGCGGTCTCAGTCCCAGCAGGCCGGAGATATTACTGAACAGTATAAACAAAAAGATGGTGCAGATCCAGTTTCTGAACTTGGGTGCACTCTTTCCCATGCTGCCTACCACTATGCCATCCAAGAATTCCATCATGAGCTCCACCACATTCTGGAGTCCTTCCGGCACTTCGGCTGCTTTTTTCATTTTTCTGTTTACTATCAGTGCGAAAATGACCAGAGTCAGCATCACAAGAAAGATGCAGACATGAGACGTGGTGATCCACAATGTTTGACCAAAGAGTTCGTAGGAGTACAAGCCCTTGTTATAGAATGAATCTATATTCTGAGATGACATCACTCTTTCCCCCTTTCCCCTTTATTAAGGATTTTTTGTATTAAAGGCTGTGCATATGCACAGATCTTTAGTCCCATCACCCCAATAAACGCGGAGATTATGTTTCCGAGCTTGAAGTATGCTGTGATAAAGAATACCGCTACCACTACGATATAGCGAAGCACCGACTTCGCCGCCATGAGCTTTCCGTTTCCGCCGCCCATGTCCACCGCGTCCCTCAGGACTATGGCCAGATGTATGGCCATGAATTCGGCGCAGGCTATGCCAATCCAAAGTCCGGTGGTGTATCTTATCTTATCTTCAAAAAACCATATTGCCGTGACCTGCAGGATCACCCCATATATAAGGATGGTCCCCGCCAGCATCGGCAGGGCTTCATTCAGTCTTTTCAGGGCCTTCATTCTGTCTTTTTATGTATTTCTTTACCAGAGTATACACTCCCTTTGCCCCGGCTATTGTTCCCAGGACAAATCCTATGATTGCCAGCCAGTTTACGCCGGCGTATTCCCCTATTTTTATAAATATAAACGTGAGCAATAATATGGGGGTGAGCAGGGTGAAGGTTACCTGCCCGATAAGGGAAAGCATTTCCAGGACTTCGTTCTTGTTCTTCATATCCCGTTTACAGTTCGATGCTTATCTCCCGACCTGTGTGCTCATACTTCTTGAAGGTGACACCTGCTGCGGTGAGCATCCTCTTTGATGCTATGACCGAGGGTGTGTTCCCGTATTTATCCGATTCGTATATTATTTCCTTAATGCCCGACTGTATAATAGCTTTCGCACATTCATTGCAGGGGAATAAGGACACATAGAGCTTCGAGCCCTCCAGTGAGCCGCCCCGATAATTAAGTATTGCGTTTAGCTCGCTGTGTGTGGTGTAGAAGTATTTGTTCTCCAGAGGCTCTCCCTCTCTCTGCCAGGGGAAGTCATCATCGGAACAGCCTGTGGGGAATCCGTTATATCCCATGGAAAGGATCTTATTGTCCCGGCTCACTATGCATGCCCCCACCTGTGTGTTGGGGTCCTTGCTCCGCATTCCGGAAAGTATGGCTACTCCCATGAAGTATTCGTCCCAGGATATATAGTCTTCTCGCTTGTCACTCATCTATAGCTTCCTCTTCCAGCTTCGCCACCAGTTTTCCTATGGTAGCCTTCAGTGTTTCGAAGCACAGGCCATAGGTCTGCAGGTTCCCGCCATAGGGATCCATGATCTCCAGCTCTTCTCCCACGTAATCCGTCAGCACGAATGTGTTTTCCTCGGTGGCTTTCTCATAATTCTTTATCAGCTTCACCCGCTGACGCTCTTCCATCACGAAGATCAGGGTGTTTTCGGTGATGTCTTCATCCGTAAGCTGCTTTGATTTATAGTCCGAAAGGTTTATCCCGTTACTGATCATCACGGCTTCCGCCTTCTGATTCAACGGTTCGGGGAACTGTACCACTAAGCCACGGCTTATGATCTCGTACTTTTCCGGATCCTTTATTTGCTGCTTCATGATCTCTCCTGCCATGGGGGCTCGGGTGATCCCGTTCCCTACGGCAAAGATGATCCGCCTTTTGCCTATCATTTTCTCATTATCGCCTATTTTCGGTTTCTACGCAAGTATTTTGTGATGCCCTGCGGCTTTTAAAAGTCGGTTCATTATGGCATTTCCCAGGTGTATTTCATCAAAGCCTTCGGAGTAGATGACCTCAGCTCCGTCCTCGTCCATTTCCCGCAGGATTCGGTACAGATTACGGGCTATGCTCTCTTCATCCTCCC
>JAILDZ010000001.1 GCA_024688505.1 Lachnospiraceae bacterium | reverse complement strand
AGGATCACGGAAAAGACAGGAAATGTGGTAGGTGCAAAAGCAGTATCCAAGGATGATCAGCTGATGCTCATCAATAATGAAGGAATAATCATCAGGCTAAGAGTAAACGATACGGCTCTGCTGAAACGAAATACATCAGGCGTGAAGCTTATAAACCTGGGAGAAAGCGAATTTGTGGCAAGCATCGCTAAGGTGCGAAGAGAAGATATAGTGGAAGAACAGATAGCCACAGATGAGGAAACGGAAGAAGAAGAAAACGGCGAGAAACAATAAGGCATGATAAGGGAAATAGAAGCTTCGGAGATAGAAAAAAACATTAAAGAAATGTTTATAGAGGTGAACTATGACCTGTCAGATGACATGAAGGAGGCCCTTTCTTCAGCGGAAAAAGCAGAAGAATCCGAAAACGGAAAAAGGATCCTCTCTATATTGTCAGAAAACCTGACTATTGCCAAAGAAGAAAAGATACCTATCTGTCAGGACACGGGAATGGCAGTGGTATTTATGGAAATAGGCCAGGACGTTCATGTGAACGGAGATCTGAATGAAGCTATAAATGATGGTGTAAAGGCTGCTTATGAAGAAGGATATCTTCGAAAGTCAGTGGTGTCAGACCCCATATTAAGGGAAAACACGAAGGATAATACCCCTGCAGTCATACATTACACTATAGTACCCGGAGATAAGATAAAGATAACTGCCGCTCCGAAGGGTTTTGGCAGCGAGAACATGAGCAGGATATTTATGCTGAAGCCGGCAGAAGGTATAGAAGGCGTAAAAAAATCTATTCTGACCGCGGTAGCCGATGCAGGACCCAATGCCTGCCCGCCCATGGTGGTGGGAGTGGGAATAGGAGGAACTTTCGAAAAGGCGGCACTCCTTTCAAAAATGGCGCTGGCCGAATCAACGGAAACTAAGGAAAAGAAGCCGGACTGGGCAGAAGAACTGGAAAAAGAAATGCTCTCAAAGATAAATGACATGGGCATCGGACCCGGTGGTCTCGGGGGCAGGATAACAGCGCTTAAGGTGAATGTGAAAACCTATGCCACGCATATAGCCGGGCTTCCTGTGGCGGTGAACATATGCTGTCACGTGAACAGACACATCACGAGGGAGATATAGCCATGGAAAAAAGACTGAATCTGCCTCTGAAAGAAGAAGATATAAGAGACCTAAAAGCCGGAGATCTGGTCTATCTTACGGGAAAAATGTATGTGGCCAGAGACGCAGCACATAAAAGGCTGCAGGAGCTGATAGAAAAAAATGAACCGCTTCCCATTGATATAAAGGGAGGGACCATATACTATATGGGTCCGTCGCCTGCCAGGGAAGGAAGACCTATAGGATCGGCGGGGCCCACCACCGCCAGCCGTATGGATAAATACGCACCTACACTCCTTAATATGGGACTGAAGGTCATGGTGGGAAAAGGTAAAAGAACACCGGAAGTGCTGGATGCCGTAAAGAATAATAATGCAGTATATTTTGCAGCGGTGGGGGGAGCAGGAGCATATCTCTCCAAATGCATAAAGGAATCCCGCATTATCTGTTACGAAGATCTGGGAGCTGAGGCCATAAGGGAAATATATGTGGAAGATTTCCCGGTGATCACAGTGGCAGATCCGGAAGGAAACGACCTTTATAAAACCGTAGTGATGGAATATAAGAGGTAATGATCGGTATATGCAGCTTGTATATAATATTAATTTTGAAATAGCTGCCATTTTCAATTACGTATTGGTGCTCTATTACAGTCTGATGCGTCGTAGCTCAAAGCAATTTCAGAACCTGCTGTTCATCGGAATCGGACTGAACGGTCTGGTTTCTGCGATCCTGGATATTCTCACGGCTTATGCAAACACACCTGGCGTCAATATGTCCTACGGCCTTAGATGGAGCAGTAATTTCCTGTTCCTTTTCATTCATAACGGCCAGACATTTCTGTTTTTCTTATACACCATGACCATTATAAAGAGGCTCACCCTTCATAATAAGAGAAACCTCTTTGTCTATGAGATCCCGTATTATGTAGTGGTACTGTGCCTGCTTACAAACATGGTGGGAAACACTGTGTTCTATTTCGATGAGAATATGAACTATCAGCATGGCCCGCTGATATATGTGTTATATGGTTGTTCCATCTTTTATCTCGTGATGATAATGGTATATGCAATGAAGAGCAGTGGGACACTGCCCAGAAAAGACATGCAGAGTCTTTTTGCCATAGCATTCGGTGCCATCATCTCCGTATTGACCCAGCTCATACTGGGGAATGTTCTTATAGAGATATTCCTGGAATCCATAATCCTCATAGCATTGCTCATATCTGTAGAGGATAAATCCAGATCCTTTGATCATGATACGGAATGCTTTGACAGGAACCTTTTCATAAACAATATGTCCATCATCCTGGCCAATGAACTGAGATATACGGTGATGTTCGTACGTCTTCACGGACTTAAGTATTATAAGACATTTTACGGGGATCCCAAGAAGAACGAGATCATCAGGCGTATGGCAATGGCCATAAAGAAGAATCTGAAGGTGGAAGAAGTCTATTACTGCGGAAAGGGCGCACTTTGCGTGTTTATACCGCAGAGCACGGAAAAAGAGATAGAAGCCTATACCCAGCAGGTGATAGAGCAATATCATGCATGGGAAGAAAAGGACCATGTCAGCATCCAGTTTGGAAAAGTGAATGTGCCGGAGGAAATATCCACACTCAGTGATCTGATGGAGATCATAGATTCCGATTATCATAACGACATAGACAGGCCGATGATAGTTCCACAGGACGAGATCTCGAAACAGAGAAGAAAACTGGAAGTAAGCCGTGCAGTGAGAAGAGGTGTGGATAACAAGAATTTCTATGCTGTGTTCCAGCCCATCTTCCATGTGCCTACAGGGGAGATACATTCTGCTGAAGTCCTTGCCCGACTGGAAGATCCGGATCTTGGAAACATTCCGCCATTTGAATTCATGACAGTGGCGGAGGAAACCGGTCATATATGGGAACTGGGCCTGATAATATTCGAGGAAGCATGTAAATTCCTAAAAAAAGCCATGAGCTTCGGTATCACATATTTCGAAGTGAATGTGTCTGTGATGCAGTGTGTCCACGGCGGACTGTCGGAAGCTTTCCTTGAGATCCTCAGAAAATACGATCTTCGCCCGGGAAACATAAATCTGGAGTTTACGGAATCCGCATTCATACAGGAACCGGAGCTTTTCATGAAAGAGAAAGAAAAGCTGAGAAAAGCCGGATTCTCATTTTCAGTGGATGACTATGGCACGGGATTTTCAAACTATTCGTATATCAGAATGATGGATCCCGTTATCATTAAATTTGACAGAAGTTCACTTCTGACCGCCAAAAAGGATGAAGCAGGCAGAAAATTCTATCATGGAACCATTGAAACCATGAGAAATATGGGATTTTCCGTGGTGGCGGAAGGAGTGGAAACGAACGAGGAGCTGCAGATAGTAAAAGAAGCCGGCGTAAATTATATACAGGGGTTCTATTTCTCCAGGCCGCAAAAGGCAGAAGACTTCGAGCGTGTGGTACGGGAGATAGAATACACATACAGCCGCGGAAAAAAACTGGAAAAAAGGTAAACGAAAAGCTTACCGAATCCGATATAGAATGTAGCAGGGCAAGAGGCCCGCTGCAGGGAAAGCACGTGTCATCATGGAAGAAGAAAACCATGTATGATGCGTGTATCTTTATGTGAGGGAAAGTATCCGGCGGAAGGCGGACGTGTGTGACACAAGACGGAAAAACTGCTTTTTAAAACCGCCGGACAAGTCGTCCCTACGGATCCATATAAAGCGCAAGGATGCATTCTTAACCAAGATGCGAAAAAAGAAATCAGACCGAAAGCAATAATGCTTGGCGGGCGTGTTTTTCGCACTCTTTATTCCGAAAAGAGAGGAGAGAATGTATGAAGATTTCGGACAGTACTATAAACATGGCAGCCGACAGGAGCTTTGAATTCGGAAATGCCAGAAAAAGAACGGGCACATATTCGGCCACATCAGAAACAGTGGGAGCATTATCCTCCGGACTCATGCCAAAGCAGGGAGACCTGCCCTCATGGTTGGATACATATACCCTGTATGCAAACAGAGGCAATGAACTGTTAAATTCCGGTACATATAACAAATCCGGACTGGAGGAAGTGGCAAATACGGGCACAGAAACCGTAAGCAGCAATAACAATATCAGAGACAGTTTGCTTGATATACTTATGCAGAGAATGATGGATGCGGGATTTGGTGGAAATGCGGAGAACATAAGGAGCAGTGCATTTGGCTCAGACACCGCAAACCTCTATAACAAGGCACTTGTGCCGGCTGCATTTGGGGACGGATCAACCGTGAACCAGGTCACGTATTTCGAAAAAGAAACCACTTCATTCAGTTCAAAGGGGCGTGCAGTAACAGAAGATGGCAGAACTATCGACTTTAACATCGATGTGATGATGAGCAGAAGCTATGTGGAATACACTGAGGTGCAGGTGAATCCCTTTGCCCGGATGATGATGGACCCGCTTATGATAAATGTGGGTAAGGATGTGGCAAATATAAAGAATCAGAGATTCTACTTCGACCTCAATGCGGACGGCGAGGAAGAAGAGATAACCATGCCCGGAAGGGGCACAGGATTTCTGGCTCTGGATAAGAACGGTGACGGTATCATAAATGACGGTTCGGAACTCTTCGGGGCTATGTCGGGAGACGGATTTGCAGACTTAAGAGAATACGACAGCGACGGGAACGGCTGGATAGATGAGAATGATGAGATTTTTGAAAAGCTCATGGTCTGGTATAAAAACGGAGACGGAGAGGACAGACTGGTAAATCTGAAGGAGGCTGATATAGGCGCCATCTATCTGGGAGAACAGCAGACGGATTTCACCCTTACAGATGGTTTTTCCGTTACGGGAAGGATCAGGTCTACAGGGATCTTTCTTCATGAGAGCACAGGAGAAGTAGGCACCGTACAACATATCGATCTGGCTGTAAGACGTCCAGGCGAAGAAGAGGAAGTGGCAGAAAACAGCCAAGTCACAGAAAGTGAAAGCCAGATTAAAGAAGGTGATGGAACCCAGGCAGTATCAGCGCTTACAGTGAATGATAAAAACCGGGAAAACTCAAATGACAGCAAGATCAGTGAGAAGGAATTAGCTGAACGAAGAGCAGAAGAAGCCAGAAAGAAAAATGAGCTTAAAAAGGAAGAGCAGGAAAGGCATAAAGCAAAGAGAGCAAAGAAGAAAGATGAAATGGAAGAGTTTGAGGAGAAGAAGCGGCTGGAAAGAGAAAATATCGAGAAGCTATTCCAGGACAGAAAAGAAAAGCACGAAGAGACAATGGAAATAATGGAGGAAGGAAGGGAAGCACATATAGAAAGATTAAAAGAATTTAGTGACCAGGCGGAGGAAGAGGAACTGGCTCTAGCCATTTAAAAAGAAATAGGTTTACTGCGTATGAAACCACCGGGTATCAGGGCACCCGGTGGTTTTGCTTTAATTGACATGTAAACTGCAGAAAATTATAATATAGGGAGTTTTTTATGAAAGGATAAAGAAAAATGACTATTTATGACGAACTGGTGGCAAGAGGCCTGATAGCTCAGGTGACAAATGAAGAAGAGATCAAGAATCTTATAAATGCAGGAAAAGCCACCTTTTATATAGGCTTTGACTGTACAGCGGACAGCCTGACAGCCGGTCACTTCATGGCACTAACCTTAATGAAGAGATTACAGATGGCGGGAAACAAGCCTATCGCCCTTATAGGAGGCGGTACCACCATGATAGGAGATCCTTCCGGCAGATCCGACATGAGAAAGATGCTGACCAGAGAGGATATAGATCATAATGCAGAGTGCTTTAAACGACAAATGGAGAGGTTCATTGATTTCTCCGATAATAAAGCGCTTATGCTTAACAATGCAGACTGGCTTTTAGACCTTAACTATGTGGAACTGTTGAGGGAAGTGGGAGCATGCTTTTCCGTAAACAATATGCTCCGTGCAGAGTGCTATAAACAGCGTATGGAAAAGGGACTTTCATTCCTGGAGTTTAACTATATGATAATGCAGTCCTATGATTTCTACTACATGTTCCAGCATTACGATTGTAATCTGGAGTTCGGCGGAGACGACCAGTGGTCAAACATGCTGGGCGGCACCGAGCTTATAAGACGTAAGCTGGGTAAGGATGCGCATGCCATGACTATCACCCTGCTTACCGATTCTCAAGGCAACAAAATGGGAAAAACAGCAGGAAACGCTGTATGGCTGGATCCCCAAAAGACATCGCCCTACGATTTCTATCAGTACTGGAGAAACGTATCGGATGCGGATGTGATCAAGTGCATTAAGATGCTGACATTCCTGCCGCTGGAGCAGATACAGGAAATGGAATCCTGGGAAGGAAGCCGTCTTAACGAGGCCAAGTCCATACTGGCATATGAGCTTACAAATCTGGTTCACGGTGAGGAAGAAGCAAAGAAGGCAGAAGAAGCATCAAAGGCTCTTTTCTCCGGTGGAGAAGGTTCTACGGAAAACATGCCTACGGAAAAGATAAGCGAAGCGGATTTCAGAGACGGAAAAGTGGACATCTGCCAAATACTGGTGACTACCGGCCTGACAGAATCCAGAAATGAAGCCAGACGTGCGGTGCAGCAGGGCGGAGTTACGGTGAACGGAGAAAAGGTGACCGATCCTTTCTTCTCATATGCGCCGTCAGTATTCGATGGAGAGTTTATCCTGAGAAAAGGAAAGAAGAAATACTGCAAAGTGGTCTTGGGATGATCTCATATGAGATATATGTGATGTAATAATGGGATTTTTAGAAATTTTCCTGATAGGAGTGGGCCTTTCCATGGACGCTTTTGCTGTGGCTGTGGGAAAGGGCCTTTCCATGAAAAAGGTGAATATGAGGCATTGCCTGATCATAGCCATGTTTTTCGGCGGTTTTCAGGCACTGATGCCGATCATAGGTTTTTTTCTCGGCAGTACTTTTGCAAAATATATTGAAGCCGTGGATCACTGGATAGCTTTCTTTTTGCTTCTCTACATAGGCGGAAAGATGCTGGTGGACGGTATACGTGATGAAGTCGAGGAACGTCGTGAAGAAGAGGCGCTGGAAGAAAAAGGCCTGACGGAAGCGGATCTGACATTTGCTTTGGACATACGTGAGCTTTTTGTCATGGCTGTTGCCACCAGCATAGATGCTCTGGCTGTGGGCGTTTCTTTTTCTTTTTTGAGAGTAAGCATATTTCCGGCAGCCTCCATAATAGGCATAACTACTTTTCTGCTTTCTGTGGGCGGCGTCTTTATAGGAAATCTTTTTGGTACCAGGTATAAGAATAAGGCTACTATTGCAGGGGGCATAATCCTCATTATAATAGGGCTTCGTATTTTACTCTCCCATCTGCTGGGATGGTAAGGAAAGGGAGATCATGGAAGTATTAAAAGCGGTTTGTTTACTTATTATAGGTTTTGTACTCCTTATTAAAGGAGCGGATTTCTTTGTGGATGGTGCTTCATCTGTGGCAAAAAAGCTGAAGGTGCCGTCTCTCATTATCGGAATGACTATAGTGGCCATGGGAACTTCCCTTCCGGAGCTTTCCGTCAGTGTGACAGCCGGGCTTTCCGGAAAGAACGCACTTGCCATCTCCAATGTTATAGGATCTAATATCTTTAACCTCATGGTGGTGCTGGGTGCCGCTGCACTTATTGCCCCTCTCAATGTGGAAAAAACGGTTCTTAAAAAAGACTATCCCTTTTCTGTAATCTGTGCCGTGCTCCTTCTTGGTCTTGGCTTCCATCGCATGGAACTGGGACGTATCGACGGAGCTATATTTCTTGTGATCTTTTTAGGTTTTCTGGTGGAAGAAGTAAGAAGCGCTCTTTCTGCCAGAAAGAAGGCCCTGGCGGCAGATGCCTCTGCCAAAGAAGCCGGGGAAGCACCGAAAGAAGAAGAGATAAAAGAGATCTCCATGCCGCTTAGTATCCTATTTATCGTTGGCGGAGCTGTAGCGGTGAAATTCGGCGGAGACTTCGTGGTAAACGGTGCAGTTACCATAGCAACCTTCTTCGGCCTTTCAGAAAACCTGATCGGTCTTACCATTGTGGCTCTTGGCACTTCTCTTCCCGAGCTTGTGACTTCTGTGGTGGCGGCGAAGAAAGGGGAGCTGGAGATGGCCATCGGAAATGTGGTGGGCTCCAATGTGTTTAATATTCTGATGATACTGGGTGTGGCTTCCGTTCTAAGCCCCATTCCCTTTATCATGGAAAATGTTATAGATATTGCGGTACTTCTCGGATTCTCCCTTCTCACATGGCTTTTCTGCATCACCAGAAAGAAGATCGATAAGGCGGAAGGCGGCATTATGCTGCTCTGCTACATCGCATATCTGGTGTATATCTGTATGCGGTGATCGCCCGGCTACTCGGATTTTCATTTGGGGCGGGTGCCGCGGGATATATATTTCTCCCTCTCTTCGTGCACTAAGCTCACAGCACTTTCGAGTATTCCCTTCCTGCGGAACTCGCATATCATAAAGTTCAAGTATTATCTGTGACCGTGCTCAAACAAGTCCTCGGAAGGGCTCGAAAGCACTGTTTGCTAAGTGCACTTCGAATGGTCGAAATACATATCCCGCGGCACCCGCCCCTCGAAAACCCGCCAGCCGGGTATACATAAACTTAAAAACAGTATTTTCAGGATGACAGAAATGTCATCCTTTTTTTATTATAAGGACACAATGTAAATAAGTCCCTATACAACAAAAAAAGTACAGATTATAATGAAAGAAGCGCAGTTTATAAACTGTGTTTATGGGACTTAGATAAAGGGGACAGGAACATTGGGTGCTACGCCGCTTTCTTCAAGAGATAAAAATGACATCTTCTGGATCAAAAAGAGAAGATATATGGTCTCTTCCGACTACAAAAACGAAGTCGGAAACGGAAACTTTAATCCCGATATGGTTGCTGAAATAAAGAGCGCATACCAGATATATAAAGATGGTCTGGCAATTTACGAATTAACGGGAAATGAATTTATGGACACTCCTCCCACGGCATCCGGACAGATCACCTTCGCGAAATCTATAGCAATGATGATGCATACATATGAGACCATCGGTGGCGGTGGAAAGGAGATGCATTATTTTGACGATATCATAGGGGAAATAAGAGCGGTCATAAGGAAGACCCTCGACGCGTATTTTACCGGCTGCGGAACAGATCTGGCAGGTCATGAATATAACGATCCGGAGAAAAAACAAGCTGCCCGGGAAATGTTTTATGAACATAGAAAAGAATACGAAAATCTCATAAAAGTCGGAAGAAGGAAAGCAGAAGTTGAGGTGATAGAGAGCATCCGTAAGGAAAGTGGGATAGCGGAGTTTATGGAAACGAAGGAAACCGGAGAAGATCCTGCCATAGAAAAGCTGATAGAGGAGAATATGGCGGCTTTCGAAAGATGCGGGGAAAAAGCGAAAGAGCTCCGGGAAATCTCAAGAACAGCGATAATAGAAGTTTCTCAGCGAAAGGCTGCAAGAGATGCTCTTACAGAGCCTGTAAAGAATAAGCTTGAAGAGAATAAAGAAAACGCCGTGGAACACAGGATCCTGCGGGATGCATATGATGCATATCTGCTTGATGCGGAAAAGAATATACACCTGCTTTTATACAGGAGAGAAGCTGCGTATTACCAGCTGAGATGGCTGTTAACCAACGAACCGGTAGATAGGATCATTGCATCAAAGATATCCATGATCTCGGATGAAAAGCCGGATATTCTCGATGAAATAAAAGCTTTAAAAGATATTCCGGGATATATAAAGCCGGAAGAAGATGAGTATACGGACCTTCCGGAGTCTGATGCAGATGCAATTTACAGATTAGGCGCAGAGCTGGAGCAATATGTATCGGACCATCCATACCAGTTTGAGAGCCAGTGTCTGTTATCTATATCACAGGATCTGGATAAGCTTTCGGATATTCTGCCGAAGGCCTGGGCCATGGTTCAAGCTATAGACCGCTTAACCATATCCGGTGAGTATAATGCGTTAAATGATGAAGACAAACAGCGGATGTTTGATATCTGGGTGTTATCCAATGCAGTGTGTATAGTGGGGTATACCATCACGGAAGTCATCATGGAAAATCCCGATAAAACAATTAAGATAGCCACAGACACACTGGAAAAAATGCTCTCTGTACTAAGTTTTTCTTCTACAGAAAAGGATGTCAGGAATATGCTTTCTATAGTGGTCGAGGAAAGGAGCGGATTCCATGTATACCAGTAAAAAGATCGGTAAAGACGAGCTGGAACAATACGAGGATATGATCCCGGAGACCTATATGGTACAGCTTAGGGCAAATAAGTTTTATGCAGGGCTCATAACCGATGAGTTTAAGACCAGAGAAGTCAGGATGGCTGTATTTATCACATATTTTATAGATGGCTGGCTGGAGTTGGTCTGGTTCGGATATTTCGATGAGGCCATGCTTCCCACCACCAGGGTTTTTATCATATATTCCGTGATAATGGCTGAAAAGAAGCGATATGGTGACCGGATGAAAGGTGTTTTCTTCGAGATTCACAGAGATGAACTGGGGGATTATGATCTCTTCCGGCAGGCTCTAATGATGTGCGGGTTTCAGGTCCGGGAGACACAGGGGAACGTATACGAATTCTCTCTGGACCAGGTGAATGGGCAGATGCTTCCGAAAGAGACAGATAAAGCGAAGAAGTGTATCCCGGTGTCCTGTGCGGATGACGCTCTAAAAAACAAGCTGGATACAATGATCCGAAAGGACAGCAGGCCGGTTCCTGTGGGGATGTATGTGAACTGGGAGGATTTTCTGGCAGAGGACAGTCTGATATGTATGAATGGTGATACGCCCTGCGGCCTGTTGCTGCTGTCGCAAAAAGGTGAATACATAATACTGGACTGCGCGTATGTAACGGAAAAGACAGCGCTATCCGCTATGATAGGCAGTGCATATTACAATATCAAAGAGAAATACGGAAACACACAGAAGATACTGATACCTATTGTGCTTGAAAAAACAGGACTATTGGTAGAAAAAATGGTTCCGGAAGCCGTACGGGGAAAACGGCTGGAGTTTGTAAAGTATCTGTAGACAGCAACCACGTGGAATTACTAAAGGGGAGGGAAAAATATGTCCGATATTTTCGCAACGGGATTATTAAAGGAAAAACTCGAGCAGCAACAGATGGGGGCTCATGTCGAGGAAGAGGAAAAGAAGCAGATAGACCGCTTCCTGACAAGGTATATGCCGGGTGAGAAAGACCTGAATTACAGGTCCGTTAAAGATACAGAGCGGAACTTTGAGCTGCTGGAAAGATGCCGGACTCTTCAAAAAGAAAAACAGATCTCTGATACGGCCTCCGGCACAGCCATGCAACCCATGGAAAGCACAGAGCTTACATGGAAAGAACAAAAAGAAAGAGAAAAGAACCTGGAAGAAGCCCGTAAACATATCCCCGGTGCAGACTACAGCACCTATGAAGGCGCAAAGGCGCTGGAAAAGATCAGGGATGAACGAAGTGAAGCCGGAATAACGGACTTTAATTTCGCTAAGCTTGGTGAGGCAGAAAAAAAACAGGTTATAGATGAGCTTATACAGATCGATCTTACTGAAAGCATGCTCACTGAAAGCTATGTTATGTCTCATGTGGCGGAGCTTTGCAGGTATTCTAAAAATCTTACAGCCGTAAGGAATTATTTTATCAGTGAGGAAGGCCGCGACTCTCTTTATGATGAGAATCTGGATGAGCTGGAGCGCGGCGTCCTAAACAGCAGGATAATCAGTATTGCTGTGCCTGTTCAAAAGCATATTTCCAACATTCTGTTAAGGAACGGGCTTTCCCTGGAAAACATGACCTATATCGATCTGAAGGATATGAGCGAAGGCTCCGAGGGCTACCAGTATACCCATACCGATATGGTCGGTGAGGTGATAACATCCTATAACGAACTGGCGGAAGTTCTTCAAACGCAAAAAACCACTGAGAGTGTTTTCTTTGAAGAGAATCTGGGTGCAACCATTCATAGTCTGACTAAAGAACAGATAGAAGGCATGAAGGAAACAAATCCGGCTCGTTATCAGCTGGTCAAGGAGTATCTGGATGCCGAAGAAAGAGAGCTTTTAAGGCGAAGACAACCGGGTACCGGCATAGATCAGGCTTCAGAAACAGAAGCCGAGGACCGGGAAAAGAGAGAAACGATCATAAGGCGAAAGAGATTTCTCAGGACCGGGAATATCGCGGGAAAGCAGGAAAGAAAGGATAAGGACAAAGACAAGGACAAGGATCACAGGGAAAACTGGGCCCTCTCCGATTATGGGGACCTTATCTGGGAGCAGTATAAGGATAAATACCCCGATGATGACAACGCATTTTATGCAGCGATGGAGACACTTAATACGCGGGTGCTCACTAATCATGCCATCATAGAGACCCTGATCAAAAGTGCGGAGGGACAAAGACTGACTATGGGCCTTCCGTACATGGAAGAGCAGCTTCGCGATGCTCTGAAAGCAGAAAAAAAGGAAATCTATTCCCTGGAGGAGGATGCATATAAGGCGAAGGCCACAGAAACTATGACGAAGACCTCTCTGGGAACGGAAGATAACAAAAACCTATGGAAAAAGCGCTACGACGACTTAAAGGAAATCCTTCCGGAGTCATGCTTTAACGTGGAGGGCGGCACTAGGTTGGTGGGAAAACTGGTTCTGGAAAAAGATCCGGCAATATACGAGAAGAAAGTAAAAGCCATATTACGAAGAAAAGAGAACAACGAAAAGCTGCTGGCTGAAACTTTGGAAAAACAGATCTCGCCTCTCAGCCGTGATTTATTTATGGGAGATCTTAAGAAGTATCTGGATTACAGGATAGTGCTTTTTGGTCAGCGGGACTTTGCCGCGTCTATCAGAACGGCCTTGAAGAATCCTTTATTCTATGCGCCGGATGGGGCATATATGGAGGCGGATTTCAGGGAGGCTTTGGCCTCGTTTGATCTTCCCATGGAAGCAGCATATCAGGACCCCATGGCGAAAATACTGCTTGCAAATGCCGATAAGTGGCAGTCCGAAGAACACGGCGATAAACGAATCAAGGTGATGAAAGCTCTGATCAAAACTGCAGCAGAAGACCTTCAGAAAAAGAAAAAGCTGGAAGAAGCTCAAAAGAAGGACAAAGTGGAAACGGGGTCCGAACCGGAAAGCGCAGCCAAAAAGGAAAAAAGCGCAGAAGAAAAGCGTCTTCAAAGAACCCGCATGCTGGCTGTATTCACGGAAGAGGTGAAGGAGGGCGACCGGGAGATCTTCTATCAGTACAGGCGGGTGGAAGGAAAGGACACATGGTTTGGAAACGGCAGGTTTGAGCTGACAGAGAGAGAACGCCGACTGAGATATGCCAGAAAGGCCTGGGAGATCCTGGAAGAGAGAGGCCATGCGGCAGAATGCGCAAAGTTTTTTAACAGTATGCATAATGATCACCTTCCGGAGCTTCACGGGAATTCTAAGATAGCGACCCGTCAGGAGGCAAGAGAAAAGATCTTAAGCGCCATATCGGAAGTGTTGAAAGAAGGCGCAGTAAATCTTCCCGGATATATGGAATCCGGAAAACTGAAAGACACAGACCTTTTCCACGAGATGAGGCTGATGGGACTGGACGCGGAGCTTCTTTCCGATGGTGCAGAGGGTGCGGAAACGTTTCTGAAATATGATTCAAAGGTATACGCCGCCGGCCTGGATTCTATGGGAGAGAAATACCGGGACAGGTATGTGGATCTGGAGGAAACCCTTCAGCTGACGGTGCTTCATCTGACAGACGAGCAAAAGAAGACATACAGAAAAAGGCTGCATAAAGAAATGTGCAGCATGAATGATGAGGACTGGAAGCTCCTTATGGCGAACTTTTCCGACTATGTGAAGTCCACCCGCGGAAAAACCGAGGAAAAGAAAAAGCTTGCCACAGAGGCGGCGGACCTGCATCTACGCATAGAAACACGCCAGAGGACACTTGAGGAATTTGACGGAGGAAAGCTGAAGCCGGTAATAGACAGGTTAAAGAAGGATCCGGAAGTATGGAAAAACATTGTAGATACGCAGGATGACGAAGCCTTTGATCTGTATGTGGAAAAGCTGAACAGCACAGTGGGAGTGCTGATGGATGCTCTTAGAAAAAGCAGGATCCCGGACTTTGTGGCAGAGCAGTATCTGGCGGCACACTTTGATGCGGATATGAGGGAGCTGAAGACCTGGGATGCGAGGATAGACAAGATCAAATCATCTGAAGAGGATCTGGAGAAACTCAGAAATAAAAAGGTGGACAAGCTTTCCGGTGCGATGAGAGATTTCCTCACAAACGATTTTATGGGATATAAGATCACAGGCCGAGGATCCATCGAAGAACATATAGATAAGATCTGGGGGAAAAAGCATGTCCAGAAGAAGGCAGACGAAAAGAAGTCGGAAGGCATGGATCCCATGACCTATGTATCACTCCTCTTCAAAGAAGAGGGAGCTTCTTTTAAGATGCTCTATAAAGAAGGAACGCTGGAAAGAGAGATCAAGGCCATCCGGGCCAAACAGGCGGCATATGCTCCGGAGCTTCAAACGGCATTAAAAAAGGCCAAGATACCTGCCGGCATCTCCGGTATGAGCATGGAGGAACTTCCCGTCTCGTATGAACAGTACACTTTCATACATGCAAAGGAACTTCCCGAGATAAAGGGCAGCGACGCCGAGGCGAAAAAGCAGAGACAGGCTGCAGCGGATAAGCTGGCCGCCGACTTCTATGCCGAGATTTCCAGGATCCATCAGGAAGAAGAAAAGCAGGAGCGAAAGAGCGAGAAGATCCTGAAGGAAGAAAGGGAATTTGCAAGGCATATAGCCGGACAAAAGCAGAAGGGAAAGAAACTGTATGAAGAAACCTTCAGCATGGGAAAGACCGCTGAGGATTTCGGAAAACTCATGCAGTCCAGATCAGTCCTCATAGCAGGGACGGAAACGCACCTTGACAATAAAGCTGCAGAGGTGGAAAAGCACAGAAAAGCACTGAATAAGATGGTGGTACAGGAAGAAACAGATCCTTTTATTTTCACCTGTCTGCTGGAAAAATATCAGGGCCTTAAGCATAGTGAGCGTAAAAATGACAGTAAGAAAACCATAGAAGCGGAGATATTAAACGATCGTAAGTTTTTAACAAAACTCAGGACATTCAGCCAGAACTCCGAATACCCACCGGAAAAGCAGGATGCTTTCATAGCCTGGTTTTATCGTCATACCACCCCGGGATCCATGTTTCTGAAAGAAGAGACCGGCACGGATTCGGATTTTCAGGACAGTGAGCTGTTTAAAAAGGAGCTACCGATATTTGAACAAGGTTATGCGGCACTTCACTCATTAGACAGCCTGAAGGTATCAGATCCGGTGATACAGAGGGAACAGGTCGAATATACAGCACGAATGAAGATGCTCTTTTTCACCACCGGGTCAGAAGAGGGGACCATGCCGGCTCTTGCCGCTACCTTAAAGAGGGAGAGACAGTTCCTGTTCCTGGAAGATGTGATGGCATCCTTATATGACAAGTGCCTTAAGGAGAATGCGAAGAATGAGCGCGCTGATTTTGGTAGGCTTAAAACCGGACTCAGGGACTATTTCAGAGGACAGCTGATAAATACGGTACTGGAAAACGAAGATGCCGCCACATTTGATCTTAATAAGTTTAAGAAGGATCAGGAGGCAGAGATAACAAAACTTATCGAAGATCCCGGGAAAAGGCAGTATCTCTTCAATGAAACAGCGTCCAGGGGCAGTGAGGATGTATACGGTGAGCAGAAGGCCTTCGAAGGACAAAAGACCGCTTCAGATCTTGATGATGTCATCCGTAAAGCGGAGGGACCCTGGGACAAGAAAGCCTATAATCAGCTTTTACCGCAAGAGAGGATACTCTTTGCCCTTGCACTCACCGTCACGGCAGAGGGCGGAAGTACTCTGTATGACGGCACGGCTGCTATGCTGAAAAGCGAAGAAGAAAGAGGGCGGGTACTGGACTCTGTCACCGCGGCAGCTTCAGCATATATTGAAGGAAAGCCTATCGAGACCTTTATTGATTACGATCTGGCCATCAGGAGGCTCCTAAAGGACAAAACCGGAACCAAAGATCATGATGTATATAATACCGACGTCTTTAACGAGGCAATGCAGTTTACGAAGCTCCTCATGGATCATAAAAAAGAGGAAGAAGCAAAGCAGTCGGTAGATAAGAAGGTATTAAGCGATGGTAACACATCAATCATTGCCGCAAATCGTGTGGCCGGCAAACAACAGGCCACTTTCCTGGAACAGAATGATATTCACACGGTTGAAGGATTCAGACAGGCATTGGAAAGGGAGCTTAATGACCCGAACGCAAAGGTAAGTACCGAGATAAAGGAAAGATTCAATAAGCTCGTTGCCGAAGATGAACTGTGGAAGCTTATTGATGTCCTCCAGGACCGTAATATCCTGGATTTTTCGGACAGTCAGAAAAGCGAAGAAGGCGCAGAAAAGAAGGTTATCGGGCATGTGGATGATGAAAAGCGCATGGTGGTCAGAGAGCGTATCATGGATGAGATGGGAACGCCGGCACTGCGCAGACGTTCGGAAAGAAGCGCCCATGTTAAGAAGGCCATGCTATCGGTACTAAGCTTCCAGCTTAAGGATAATACCAATTTTGCAGGTCGTGCCATAACAAAAAAAGACTTTTCGGATGGGGCACTAAGCAGAAAGACGGTTTTCGACTGGAAGCTGATATCCAGAGGCCTGGATATGCTGAAAGAGATAGAAGAGGAGACTGTTAAGAGAAGAGCGATCGAGGGAGACTTCATAAGAAAAGTGGGAAACAAAGAATCTGTGAAGGCTCTGGATTCCCTCGAAACCTTTGAAACGAAAAAGAAAGAGTACGGCACGGATATCTTCACTGCACAGCTTTCCGCCTTTGCCAACAAGGATTTTGCAGATGGCAGTGATGGTGAGGAGCGCGCCGCGATGATGGCCGGATTCTTCTCGCTTAATGAACAGGAGAAAGCTCTTTTCTTCAGGGCGCTGGAACACAGGGATGTCCTTGATATATCAAAGGTTAATCTGTACTGGAATATAGTGGGCAGAGGGGACAGGGATTTTGTGAACGCCGATGGCAGAAATGCCCTTATCGATGAGTTTATGGCCTCAACCCGCGGGAAGAATGCAAAGATGAGCATGGGCCCTGCCACAATTTATAATGCCATGCATTCCCTGTTATCTACCCAGATAGATGATAGTATGGACTTTCTGAAGGAAAAGAAAGATCTTAAAGATTTTACTGCCGGTGAGAGAATGTATCTTTTTCAGAGAGAAACGGCAATAGACTGGAAACTGTTTGCCAGAGCCCTTCAGCTGGTCCATCGCGCGAGAACCGAGATGGAGATGAACAGGGGAGACATAGAGCTCCACCGCACCATGGGAGACATAGCAGAAACCGGACGCGTGACCATGGACTCCACCTTTATGAGGATGAACATCCACCAGACAGGAGGACGGTTCTTAAGATTTGTGGGCAAAGAGATAGGCGATGAAGTGGCATCAAAAGTGGATCTGGGCTCACTGCAGGGAATAGCGGCAAAAGTCCTTTCCACAGAAACCATGAATCGGATCAACGGGTTACTGACGCATCTGGAATTTGAAAAGGAAGAAGAGGAAGAAGAGGAAGAAGACGAGGAAGAGGAAGAAGAAGAAAAAGAAGAAGAAGAGGACAAGAGCTTCATCAAGGAAATGACAGCCCTGTTCTTTACAGCACGCGGTGCAGTGAACGATATAAAGGAAGAGCTGGAGCCCCTTACAGAAGAAGAGGAGGAAAAGCCTGCCCTCGAGACAATTCTGGCAGAATACGGCATCGAAAAGCCGGAGACCTGGAAAGAAAAATTCTTAAGCGGGCTTGACAGTGCATTGGATAAGCTGGAGGAGTTCCCGGATCAAAAGGAGAAAGCGGACAAGAAGGTCAATGCAGAAGAAACCCAGGAAATGATGGCAAAGATCCTGGGGCAGCGCATAACGAGCTTTCTTACCGAGGTTTATAATTCCAAGAGTGAGATGGTGGACAAAAAGATAGACGACCTGGCAGAGCATATCGATTCTCTTCTGGAATGGATCCCGGAAAGCACAAGAAACAAGCTTATGAGCGTGGGTGAGAGCTTTGGCGGTTTCTGGGAAGATTACGGGGATACAGTCACAGGATATGTTAAAGACGGAGTTAAGAGTGCCATTGCAATAAAGAATATCATCTCATCCGCCGGCAATATCAAAGAACTTAAGGAAGCCAAGGGGCAGATGGCAGAAGATGCCGTGAAGGATGATGAAGCATACGCCGATCATGCCAGGGCTCAGACTGCAGAACAGAAAGCACTGTATGATAAGGCAAGAAGCAGAAACTCAAGACTTGCCGCCCTGGCCACAGACTTTTCCGTTAGCAGGGAAAGTGAGGACATCGTGGTGTCTTCCGGTCAGATCCTGGGCACAGCGGTCAAGATCACGGCAGATATCGTGGCTCCCGGCATGGAAGTGGCCGGCGAGGTGCTGGAGGAAATAGTGAATCAGGCAGCGAAACTCACGGCATTTATCCACCACTGTATAGCCGATCATGAGGGAATGGAAACATATTACGGCGGTCCGGGAAGCGAAGAGGCAGAGGAAGTCCGCCAGAATATGTCTTCTATCAGCGGGCTGAAGAGCAAGCTTGATGGTGTAAGCAATGCGAAGCTTGTACGTATGTCCAGAGGTTATGAATCCGAGGAGGAACTTGTGAACTTTACTGCACTTGAAATGGTACATTCGCTTGTTTTCTCCGCCAGCGATTTTAACCCCCTTGAGGAGACAAAGAGGGTTTCCAGATGCGTGATGGCCGTTCTGGGACTAAAGGATCTGATAGGAAAGACGGACAAGGAAACCGCTATGAAGGTATACGGAAGGCTGACAAGGTAGGAGGAGAATAATGGCAGAGAATAAAGAATTATCTATGGACGGAATATGCCTTATCACACCGGAGAATCTGAATCATTTTGCGCCCTTTCTTTTACCGAATGCGCGGGAACTGATGGTATCGGGAACGCCGGTAACGGCCTTTGGATATGTGAAGGATGGGATTGCCTGCGGAGCCATCGCAGGTTATCTCGTGGAAAAGAGCTTTATTATCATATCATTCTATGTGGCCCCCGAATACAGGAGGTATGGCGTAGGCAGCAATTTACTGACCACCCTGGAAGATATGGTGAGGCCCTATACTGATGTAATATACATCGATTTCTATATCACAACGGATGAACACAGGCTGCTTCCGGTATTGCTGGAAAAATACGGCTATAAAGGGCGGCCTATGCCCGGCAGGACCACATATGCGACCACTGTCCGGGAGCTTTTCGAGGGGAAGATTTTCGAAAGACATTACGGAGATGACCTCTTAGCTTCATTTTCCGATATAGATGAGAATGATCTCAAGGCAGCGGAAAAAGAAGCGATTAAGCAGAAAATGCCCATACCGAAAGGGGGCTTTTCGGCGCCTTCTGTGGATATGGAATGTAGCACCATCCTTATAAAAAACAACCCTCTGAAGGCGTATGTGGCTATCGAAAAAGCGCCGGATGGTAGCCTCGTGGTATCCGGAGTGGGAAACTGTATGGATACGCCCATGATGCTTTTTAAAGACGTCGATGCGGATGTGGTTGAGCGTGCGCGAAAGAAGTATGAGGTGACCGCCGGCGCATACCTGCAGGCAGCCTTCGCGGAGACCATGAGCCGGTTTATGTG
>JAILDZ010000188.1 GCA_024688505.1 Lachnospiraceae bacterium | reverse complement strand
CCGCCCTCACATCATGAAAAGGGATCAGTAGTGCCGATGCCCCTACTATGAGCATCATGAGGCGGCGTTCCTCACGGGGCTTAAGCTTTCTTGCAGCCATGACAAGGAGAAGTGCAATGGTCACAGACAAAGCTTTGTCCGGCACATCCACAAAGGCCTCACCGAGAACGGCACAGACCCACTTCACATGGATATCCATGGAAAGCATGTTATATAAACCATCTCCCCATATATTCCCTGTATAACCATCATAAAAATAGAGATTCAGCGGAGTAGATATCAGAACCGCTATGACACCGGCGCCTACAGATGTAGCTATGCCGGAAAACATGTCTATCTTCTTTCCCTGTGGATAGAACACCCCCACCACAAAGCCGATGCTGACAGCCACGATGATATAGTAAAAAGAAACGACGTCCTGAAGCCCCACCAGAGCATTACTGAAAATGGCAACGATCATTCCTGCAAGCGGACCGTATAGCACTGCAGAAAGCAGGGTGCCCACAGTATCCAGCCAAAACGGCAACGTCAAAACCGACGCCAGTTTACGGCCGCCCAGGTTCAAAACGATGCTGAACAGCAATACTCCGACAGTAAGGGTATTTATAGGGAACTTCCATGAACTGTTCCATTGATCTTTAAGATAGTTTTTTATTTGTTCCATCTATAGTCACGTATATATAAACAGCCAGCTTTAGTGAAACTATACAACAATCCACATATACTATAACATATATTGAGCAAAAGGAACAAAAATATCTAAAAACTACGGATAAACTATGCTTTTGGACTATCGTATTCTATGGAGATCATGTTCTCCCCATCGAAAAGAAAGATGAGGCTCATGCCATCCTTCTCATACGTGAGAGAACTGTCGCTTTCTTCTGAAGGATCCCCATATGCTGCCTTGATGTCATCCTTCGTCTTAGACAGATCTATGCCCTCTTCCGTGGCCACATTGTCGGTCTTCAGCCTGATATAAAGCACCAGATCCCGATCCCCTTCCGGATATGTCTGGATATCAAAATCCTTATAGGAATACAGCTTTCCAATGCCTTCCGCGGCGCAGCTGGGGGACTCGTAATAGCTGTCTGCTTCAGGCAGCGCATCTATATAGGCCGAGGCATCGGTGTCCACTGCCATGGTAAGCCCCTCCGCCGTGAATGCATATCCCTTCACAGCCTCTGCAGCCTCTCCATCAGCTGAAGTGACAGCGCCCTGCTGCCCCTCTATCACTTTCGTATCACCTGTACTGCTGCCGCAGCCAAAGAAAAATGCGGCAGACACAATGAGTGTCATCACAGCGATAAATCTTTTTTTCATAATATATACCTCCTGAAAAATCCTACTGTATGGCAGGATATTTGCTCTTATCGTAGTTATGCGTGTTCTTATGTGCGTTTGAATATGCCCAAAGGTCTGCATCATGCCAGTAGAATATGAGTGTACCGTCCAGCTGCAGATTCGGGTCATAGTGATACCATCCTTCTCCCACATCGATAAGGAGCCAGTAATGTCCTCTGGTGTCACGGATCTTTTCTATCTCCATATTCTTTATGCCCATTCGGTTAAGAAGCCACTCTGCAGTCTTCTGTTTCACAGTGCAGTCTCCGATATGGAAATACATGCCCTTATATGCCGCAGATGTGAGGTCATCAATGCCGGCTGTTTCCGAATAGGTGATATTATTCACGGTCCAGTCAAAAATAGCCTTGGCCTGCTCCAGCTGAGTCATGCCCGGTGTGATGATCTGAGAAAGAATCTGATCCGCCATAGCATTCACTGTATCCGCAGTGGCTTCCGCTATCTTTGCGGACACGATATGCACCTGTGTGGTGACTTCTGTCTTATTTCCTGCCGCATCCGTAGCTATGTATGTGATATTGTAAAATCCCCTTTTATCGGTGTTGACTTTTGAATCATCCACCTCCAGGGTCGGGTTATCGTCGCAATCATCTGTCACGGTGACCCCTCTTTTATATACTATGGCGTCGCCCTGCGCTATCTCTATGGGCTCCACTCCTTCTATCACAGGAGGCTCGGTATCTTTCTTCACTGTGCAGGGAATAGTGACAGTGCTTTCATTTCCGGAACTATCCTTCACCACCACTGTCACGTCAAAGCTTCCCTCATCCTTAAAGTCATATTCATCGGCAAATGCAAAACTGCACTCCGAAATATCCTTCACTTCCCCGATGAGATCCTTCGGTTCCGGTGCCTTGTCCGTAACGAAAAGGGTGAGCTCTTCACATGAAGCAGTCACCTCCGGCGCCACGCTGTCCGTGACATGGAGCACAGACTTTCCTGTCTGCAAGCCAAAAACCGGCATATCCCATTCTATCTTTATGTCATAATCTCCGGGCACTGAAGGATCGAAAGCCGTATCCTCCGAAAACCTGGCGCTATCCTCCGGCCGCTTTAGAAACTCACTCACAGGGCACTGTGATGCACCGGCTTCCACGTATACTTCGCCGTATACAAGATCCGCCTTTTCGTTGTAATAAAAATACGTTCCCACTCCGGCTGCGATTACCAGTATCAATGCCACAGGCAGGATGATCTTCCATGGGTTTATCCTGTTTCTTTTTTTAGCCTGTTTTTGAACACTCATTTTTTCATTCTATACCATATTTCTCTTTTTGTGAAAGGATTTCGGCCTCGTAACGCCTGTTCTCATCTTCGTATATCTTTTTCAGTTCCTCGTCATCCCGTCTGTCGGGAATGCCTCTTTCTGCCAGGATACCTCCGAAATAATGGGACAGCTTCTTTGCGCCGGACAGATTCATATGGAGCCCTGCATCATAGGTGTCTGTGCTGTAATCTATGCCGATGTCCTCTGCCACATCATAAAAGTTTATATATGTGAGACCGTATCTGTCTGCGTACTCCCTCACCTGGCTGTCATACTCCGGATACCAGTACGGATGCAGGCTGGGGGCTTTTATCAGGATGAGGTCGATGCCGTTTTCCGCACAGAGTTCTCTCATCTTATCCAGATATTCCCATGCATGCTCTCCGAAATCATATGACGGAAGAGGCCGACCCTCCGGCACATTTTCCGCAGGCTTTGTGTCCACTCGCATGAAATATCCGTTAAATGAAGCAGGTTTTGCCTTGAACATGTATTTCACATCATCGGCGGTAAGTTCCGTGATCCTGCTGTGATATCTCAGTATCGGGAACACATACTCTATGAAGTTTTCCTCTTCTGTCATGGAAGCAATGATGTCCTTTACCTTTACGGGCGACCATTTCATGCCATCCAGCGTCATGCGGTTATAGGCCTCAGACTGGGGAGTATCGTATTGCAAAGACTGGATGTTAAATACTACTGCCTTTGGGGTCTCATACCGAAGCGTGTCTTCCAGAAGGTAATACGACTGCCATATGAGCTGCTGGGCACTGCCCCTGATATAGCTGTGGATACCATATTCATTCCATAGTTCCACCGGGGAGAAGTTCTCATACACTTCGCAGTCCCCCACAAATATCACGTCAAAGTCCTTTGCCGGCTCCCTATAGTATTCTGCGATAAAAGCGCCTTCCACTATGCCCTCCGTATATTTTGGCATAGTGAGTCTTTGCAAAAGGAACAGTATGACACAGACTATCAGGGCCACAGCCGTGTATTTAAAAATCTTTCCTTTATTCATGTCTAAAACCTGTTATAAATAAACTGCGACGCATCATATCCTATGCTGTATGCGCCGAAAAGAATCACCGCTATAAAAAGCAGACTCCATACCGCCGCCTGCACCGGAAATGAAAGCGTGCTTATCTGTTCTCTCACGGGAGCCTTTCTCTGGATCATGCTGATGATAAAGAGAAGCACCGTAGATACTGCTATTATCACATAGTCTGATACACTAAGTCCTATGTTTAAAAGTGAACCGTCCGCAAATATATGATAGTTTCCCGTGGTAAACACAGAGCCGAATAACGAGAACACATCTCCCACTGAGGTGTAGCAGTCAAATACTTTAAGACATGACACCATAACCGTGGTTCGTATCACCATGAAGCCGTCATAAACACGGGTATTTGAAAAGCTGTATCTCTTATGAAACTTTTCATAAAGAGGTTCAAACTCCTCGGATATCATAAGGATCACATAGTTAAGGAGACCCCATACGATAAAGTTCCAGCTGGCTCCGTGCCATAGTCCTGTCATGAACCACACTATGAAGGAAGAAATATATACAGGAAGCCTTTTTCCAGCATATTCTCCCAGATGCTTCCGTAAGAATTTCGAGAACTTCTGCATGGAAGAACTCATTGCAATGGGATAGAAAAGATAGTCCCTAAACCATGTGCCCATGGAGATATGCCATCTCCTCCAGTATTCTTTCAGTGATTTCGAGAAGAAGGGTCTCTCAAAGTTTTCCGTCACCCTGATCCCTAACATCTCTGCTGTGCCGATGGTGATATCTATGCCTCCTGTAAAATCCGCATACAGTTCCAACGTGTAGAAGAACATGAGGCACAGGGTATATGCCCCGCGGTAGGCTGAGGTATCCCCTGCTATGGCAGCCACAGCAGGAAAGAGCCGGTCTGCTATCACCAGCTTCTTAAAGAATCCGAAAAGTATGCGCTGCATACCGAATTTTATATTCTTAGGGTTAAAATCATGAGGTCCGTAGAGAGTCTTCGATAGATCTCCGTATCTGCTTATTGGTCCCTGAACAATCTGTGGGAAAAAAGAAAGA
>JAILDZ010000176.1 GCA_024688505.1 Lachnospiraceae bacterium | reverse complement strand
TGTATGGATATAAATGAGGTCGGGCCTAAACTCCATAAGTTCCGGATTATCAAACATCATATCCTGCCAGTACTGGTCATATTCGCTCTCATAGAACTCCGGCTCGATGCCCTGATTTAACAAAAAGAGCTCCAGGATCTGCACCACGTCATGTGTGGTGGAGCCTCCCAGAACCGCTATCTTTTTATGAAGCATCTTCGTCCCTTCGTTTTCCGCAAGCAGCTGCCGCTTCAGGGACTTTCTCTTTTTATTTATATAATCACTGTCAAAGGGATATTCCAGTTCCTTCATTCTTTCTTTTCCTTTTCTTCCTTTAACTCTTTCTTCTGTATCTTTTCCTTCTGCTCTTCGGAAAAGCCCTCTGTGCTCTCCTTCTGGAAGATGACCTTTATGGTCTCCAGGATGATCTGCACATCCAGCATCAGGCTGTAGTTCGTGATGTAGCTGATATCGAGCTTCAGCTTGTCAAGAGCCGTGGTGTTATATTTGCCGTACACCTGGGCATAGCCTGTAAGGCCTCCGCGTACCTTCTCGCGAAATGCAAACTCCGGCACCTCATCCGTATATTTAAGCACATGCTCCACACGCTCCGGCCGCGGGCCCACGATGGACATGTCTCCCTTTAAGATATTAAATAGCTGGGGCAGCTCGTCGATACGTGTAGCTCTGATAAACCGTCCGGTCTTTGTGATCCTGTCGTCGTCGCTGGATGCAGGATTTGATTTTCCAAGCTCCTCCGCATTTACTATCATGCTTCGGAATTTGATGATCATAAAGCGCTTTCCGTTTATGGTCACTCTTTCCTGCTTAAAGAATACCGGCCCTTTATCCTCCGCATGGATCAGCACAGCCACTATAAGAAGAAGGGGTGACAGAACGATGATGGCAAAAAGCGAAAGGAAGATATCAAAAAATCTCTTCACCGTCCTCTGTGTCACCGTAAGGCCGCTGTTTCTGGACAGGTATATGGTGGTATCAAAGAGGTTTAATTCCGTAGCGGATTTTATCAGGATATCCGATATCTTCGGCGGGAAGTACACTCTCTTATCATGGGCGAAGCAGTATTTGATCCACTGATTCTTGGCCTTGCTCGGCACGTCGTTTATTAGCACCGCATCGTATTTTTCTATGAGTTTTACGATCTTTTCTTCGTCCTCTTTATAGGACACGCCTTTTTTTACGATGTATTTATCCGGGCGGTAGTTCATCTTTTCCGCCAGATCGTTTCTGTTCTTTCCGTAGATTTCAAGCACGTTTAGGGGCGGGAATATATGGCGGTACACATCCACCATGACTGAGGACATGCAAAGAAGCATCACTGCCTGCAGCGCATAGAGTGCCGCAAAGAGGTATGTGATCCTGTATATCCATTCGATCAGTCCTATGGTAAGTATTGTAATCATATACATCACGATGTTTGCAAAGAGCATACCTATCCACTGGGACAATATCAGCTTTGACTTCCTGTGGACTCCCACCTGATGTCCCCCGAAGATATGGAGGAATACGGCTGTGATGATGGCATACATGGCGATAACCATCCAGTTTCCCGTGAGTTTATACATGAGGGCCTGGATCCTGTTAAAGCGGCTATACCACAGATATGCGTAGGGGACTGTGAGTGCTACTATGAGTATAAAATAGCAGATGCCCCTGAATATATTTTTATTGCTGTCGGATTTATTCTTACTATACATGGCTCCGATTATATCATTTATCTTTTTAGTTTGCGAATCTTATGAATCTATCCAGCTTTGGAAGGTATGCTCCCTTTTATACTTCACGGCGTCCCTGTATTTTCTGTCGTTAAACACCGTGTCTCCGGATTCTATTTTTTCTGCCACCTCAGGATATGGCACGTATGTGACTCCCACGCCGTATTTCTTTGCTATGGCTTCTGCCATCTCTTTCAGGCTATAGTCCTCGCCGCCAATGTTAAGAATGCTGTTTTCCGTTTCTTCTGAGAAAGCGCCCTTTATCAGCATTGAGCACAGGTCCTCCATGTGAGTGAGGGTTCTTCGCACAGAGCCGTCACCATAGAGGGAGATATCTTCTCCTTTTTCTGCTTTTCCCAGCATGAACTCCGCTGTGCCATAGCTGGTGGCTCCCGGGATCAATGTGCCATAGGGCAGGCAGATCCGAAAGATGCTGTATCGCACGCCGTATACCCGGTTATACATTTCCAGATATTTTTCGCAGGCGTATTTATTTATGGCATAGATGGTTTTAAAATCCTCTGTCACGTCCTTTTCGTCTGCGTTTGATGCGTGGTCATAGACCAGACGGGTGGAGGGGAAGATAATCTTTCCCTTCGAACCCTGTCTTCTGTATTCATTTAGCA
>JAILDZ010000170.1 GCA_024688505.1 Lachnospiraceae bacterium | reverse complement strand
TCTTCGCAATCGGAAAAGAAAGATATCCACTTCCGGTTCCAAGATCAAGGATTCTCATCCCCTCACTGATCTTCACAAATTCAAGTATCCTTTTCAGATGCTCTGAATCCTGCGTCTGTCTGTTATAAAAATCCCCTGTGGAAAAGCTTTCTTCAAAGCCTTTTCGGGTATCATTTATACTTTCCGTAATGTCCATAATCATTTATCCATACCTAAGCGCTCATAATGAGACCATGTAAGAATTCTTCTACTTTACCGGATACGCTCATATCTTCAACCAATTCTTATGGAGAACTCTCCGTTTTCAGCAGTCAGAGTCAGCTTGCCACCGTTTTTCAACTTTCCAAAGAGGATTTCATCCACAAATAAAGGCTTTATATCATTCCTGATGACCCGGTCTATCTCCCTGGCGCCATATTCATTGCTGATTCCGCGCTTTTTGATAAGTGATATAGCCTTATCTTCAGCCTTAAACTCTATGGATTTCGCAGATAGCTGATCAGAAAGTTCACTGAGTTTCTTTTCGATCACGCGCTCTGCCATATTGTCATCCATACCGTTAAATACCACGATCCGGTTTAATCGGTTTCTAAACTCAGGCTGAAAGACACGCTTTACCTCGTCCATGATGACCCCGGAATCCAGGCTCTCGGAAGAAAAGCCTATGCCCTGCTTTCCAATCCGGCTGGCTCCTGCATTAGATGTCATAATGACTATCACATTCCTGAAATCAGCTTTTCTCCCCTGATTATCAGTCAGCGTTGCATAATCCATGATGGAAAGAAGTACATTATAAATATCCGCGTGTGCTTTCTCTATTTCATCAAGAAGCAGAACGCAGTGAGGATTTTTACGTATCCCCTCAGTAAGCAGGCCTCCTTCCTCATATCCCACATATCCAGCAGGGGCCCCAATAAGTTTTGCTACAGCGTGCTTTTCTTCATATTCGCTCATGTCAAATCTGAGCAGTTTTATCCCCATCTCTTCAGCAAGGCTTCTGGCCACTTCTGTCTTGCCAACACCCGTGGGCCCCACAAAAAGCAGGCTTGCAAGGGGTTTATCACTTTCAAGAAGCCCGGCTTTTGAAAACTTTATAGCATTTACTGCATGTCCTATGGCTTCATCCTGCCCGAATATCTTCTCCTTTATCCGTTCCTCAAGTGTTGCAAGGCCTTCGTTTTCCTCAGTCTTTACTGTCTCTATTGGAATTCGACATATCTTTGTTAAGACTCTTGCTATATCATCCTTTGAAACGATCGGCTTTTCACCATCGACTTTATTTAACTTTCTATAAGCCCCGGCCTCATCTATAAGGTCTATGGCCTTATCCGGCAAGAATCTCTCATTTATATATTTGGCACTCATGGATACAGCATATTCGATCACCCCGTCTGCATATTCTACGCTATGATATGCCTCGTACTTATCCTTCAGACCTTTTAGGATGTCTACCGTTTCCTCTTCAGACGGCTCCTTTATTTCAATATTCTGAAAGCGCCAGATCACGCCTTTGTTCTTTTCAAAGTGCTTTTTATACTCCTCATATGTAGTAGCACCAATAAACCTGATATGATCCTCATTAAGATAAGGTTTAAGCATGTTTGATGCATCATACGAGCTTTCACCCACGGCACCGGCTCCTGTAAGGTTATGGATTTCATCTATGAAGATGATCGGTTGCTTTTCTTTCCCGATCTCTTTTAAGACCTTCTTCAGGCGTTTTTCAAAATCACCTCTGTATTGAGTCCCTGCAAGCATATTACCAAGGTCAAGTTCAAATATCTTGCTTTCGCTTATTAGCTCGGGGACTTCTCCGGAATTAAGCTTTTGAGCCAGTCCATATACGAGTGCAGTCTTTCCGACTCCCGGTTCACCGATATATAGTGGATTATTCTTATCCTTCCTGCAAAGCACCTGTATAGTGCGCTGCAGTTCATCTTCACGGCCTATGAGCGGATTATACCTGTCTGCATCATCATTTATACATCTATACGCTTCCTTATATGCCTTCTTCTTATCATTCCGGGTGCTATCAATCTCACCCTCATCTGCAGCATCCATCTCCGACTCCCCTTCATCTATCACATAACTAAGTAGCGTCGCCTTGTCCAGGCCGAGACTTTTCATATAATAGACTGCATAGCTTTCCGGTGTGTTCCAGATACCTGACAAAATATGCGGTATCCCAACGATATCGGTGCCACTGTTCTGGGCTGAACTATAAGCATATTGTAATGCGATCATAAGCCCGGTCGATGTTTCCGGCGTGATTGCATCATCTGACTTATCTATATACTCATCCACATAAGATATAAGCAGCTCCTGTAATTCTGCAGGGTCCACATCACAGTTTTTCAGCGATGATATAAATGTAGCATCCTCACAAAGCCCCATAAGAATGATTTCCGGTGTCAGAAGTTCAAGTTTCCTCTGTGTGGCATACTCTACGGCCCAATCCACTACTTCTAAGGCCTCTTTTGAAAACTCTATGTTCATTCCGCCTCCACAGTCATTCTAAATGGGAATCCCTCAGCCCTGGCCATATCTATCGCCTTATTCACCTTGGAATACGCTATATCATAAGGATATACTCCCACTACTGCCATTCCCTTCTTATGTACATCCAGCATTAGGGTCTCTGCAGTAACCTGATCCTTATGAAATATACTGACCAGCACCTCTACTACAAACTCCATAGTCGTAAAGTCATCGTTATGCATGATAACCTTATAATGTTTGGGTTCCATCAGTTTATCGTTTGTCCGTTCTTTTATTCCGCTTTTCGTTGCCATAGTTATCTTTTCTACCTATGTTTAATCTATGTTACAGGATCTTAGTCTTTACTGCTGAATCAGCTGTTTTTGCAAGGTACTTTATCACTTCTACCGGATACTCTCCCACAGCAGTCTCTCCGGTCACCATTACAGATGTGGCCCCATCCAGAACCGCATTATAAATATCGCTCACTTCCGCCCGCGTCGGGATCTTTTTATGTTCCATCGATGAGAGCATCTGTGTCACCACCATAAATGGCTTATTATGTTTAACACATATTTTTGAAATATGCTTTTGGGCCCGGGGAAGCTCCCATAAAGGCATACTGTTTCCCAGGTCGCCCCTTGCTATGATCACTTCGTCACAGTCATTAATAAAGCTTTCCAATCCATTTAGGCCATCTGTATTCTCGATTTTAGCATATATCCGAAGATCACTGCTTTTATGCTTTGCCAGAACCTCTTTTAATGCAAGGATATCAGCTCTGTTTCTGACAAAAGGCTGCATTATCCCAGTAACGCCCAGGTCCCTTGCAATACTTATGTTAATCTCGTCTGTTTCTGTTACCGGAGGGGCGGATACATTTTTCCCTACCAGAGCTATACTCTTCCTGCCGGAAAGGATCCCTCCTCGCATAACTGTCAGTAATGCATTAGTGTCTCCGCACTCTTTTACGACCGCCAGGATCTTACCATCATCCAGAAGGACTTCCATACCTTCCTCTAGTTCCCGGGTAATTCGTTCTTCAAGAGGTATACCGGAATCACCGATAATCACATTCTCTTTTTCGCGCAGTGTTATGGGTTCCTTGATGTCTCCTATCCTAAGTTCCGGTCCCTGCATATCTATCAGGATCTTAGGAGTGCAGCCATTCTCCCGGGCAGCCTCCTGTATGACTTCTATATCTTTCTTACAGTCAGAAAGCATGACATGAGATA
>JAILDZ010000163.1 GCA_024688505.1 Lachnospiraceae bacterium | reverse complement strand
TTCGCTTAATTCCTTTTTATCAATGTCACCCACATAATGAAGTGTTATCTTATCATTATCTTTATTATATGTACAGGCACAGATTTTAATACTTTCTATGCGGCTCACATCTGCCTCTATTTCCCCCAGCTCGATGCGATGTCCCATGTGCTTTATCTGATAGTCTTTCCTGGAAAGGAATATAAGCTCTCCCCGCTCGTTCCACTTTCCCATATCTCCGGTTCTGTATATAAGCTCCGGATAGCTCTTATTGAGCGGGTTCTGGACAAAGGCTGCGTCTGTCCTTTCTTTGTCATTATAATATCCAAGTGTGACGCAGGTTCCCCGAAGGCATATCTCACCTTCCTCTCCTGTATCGGCCAAAGCATCGTCTTCCTTTAGAAGAAGTACTTCCGTGTTCTGGAAGGGACGTCCTATGGGGATGGGCTCATCTTCCGAGAGCTCTCTGTCGCAGTGGAAGTAACAGCTCATGCCTGTGGCTTCCGTAGGACCGTAGAGATTTGTGAATCTTGCCTCCGGCACCGCCTGTCTCCAGATATCGTACTGTTTCCTGGGGAACACCTCGCTTCCGAAGGCTATGGTCCGAAGATACTCAGGCTTCACCAGATCAAAGGTCTTAAACGCCGAGATCATGGTAAGGGCGGACACCACCCAGCATATGGTGTTTATCTTTTTTTCGTTCAGAAACTCTACCAGATTCTTCGGCTGCATGAAGAGCTCCTTCGGCACCAGATATGTGGTGGCCCCGTATCGTATGGTGGGGTAGAGTTCTTTTAAGCACGCATCGAAATACAGCGGTGACTGATTTCCGAATATGGTATCTTCATCGAAAGAAAGGACCTCGGACAGCTGATCTATATAATCGTTCACGGATCTATGGCATGCTGCCACACCTTTTGGCACTCCCGTGGATCCGGAGGTGAATACTATATATATGGGATCCGTATCCAGAGTTTTTTCATATATCTCTTTTAATGCTATATCATCCGGCTCTGTTTTTATAAGATCATCATAGCGGAATCTATTTCCTTCAAATGAGAATTCCCCTGCCTTTTCCCATGTGGTGTCGTCACATATCATGGCTTTGGGGCGGCAGTTTTCTATGATAAGGTTTATCCTGCTCACAGGCATCTCTTCATCTATGGGCACATAGTAGCATCCGGCTGCTATGGTGCCGAAGAATGCGGCCACCTCTGCAGGGCTTTTTCTCATGAATATGAGAACCGGTTCTTTTTTATAGCCTTCCCTTTTAAGTGCCGTGCCTATGGACTTCACGTCTTCCTCCAGCTCTCTGAAGGAGAGAGAATCCTTGTCATCGGCAAAAGCGATCTTTTCCGGAAGCCTTGCCGCTGTTTCGCTCAGGCTTTTTAATACATGGTTTATCATATCAGAGTCTCATACTCCCTTTTTAAAGCACCGAATTTCCTCACTGCACATGCAGACAGGATCCGCATGGCATCCGTGAGCCCTTTCTTATCCGGCAGATCATTTGCTATCACAGAAAGCTCCGTGCACCCTAAGATCACTGTTTCTGCGCCTTTGACATTCAGGTGCCTCTTTATCTCGTAAAAATCCTCCGGAGAAGTGGGCTTTCCGGCTTTCACATTTTCATATATAAGCCCCATCACCTTTTTCTGCCTGGCCGCATCGGGGTATATGCAGGCAATGCCCTTTTCTTCCAGAGCACTTTTAAAAAGTCCGGCATGCACGGTACCGTCCGTAGCCATCACGCCTGCGGAGCTGACTCCGGCCAAAGCCAGGGCCTTTGCCGTCTCTTCAATACCGTTTATTATGGGCACAGGAATCTTCTCCTGCATCTTATTATGGAAATAATGGGCTGTGAAGCAAGGAATGGCTATTTCGTCAGCTCCGGACCTGCAGAGCCTCTTCATGGCCTTAACCATGCCGTCCACCGGACTGATATCAGACCTTCCCAGTATATAATCTGTGCGATCGGGGACCTCCGGACAATGCTCTATCACCATGGATATATGTTCCTGATCCTTATCGGCATCCGTCATCTCCACCAGCATTTCTATAAACACTGCCGTGGTCATGGGGCCCAGTCCTCCCAGGATCCCCAGCCTGCCTTTTCTTTCTGCTTCCAAAATCCTATCCACCTTAATCAAAAATCCACGGATAATTATAAAATGAATAAAACAGTTGTCAATATACCCGCCTTTCCATATTTAAAAATACAGACAATCATATTATAATGTCTTTCGGAAGGGGGATTATACTATGAAGAAAGTGTTACAACTTGTCAGTGATGACTTCGAAGACCTGGAACTATGGTGCCCTGTGATGCGGCTTCGTGAAGCCGGCGCCGAAGTGGTTCTCGTAGCGGAAGCTCCCGGGAAATACCACGGGAAATACGGTGTGCCCTGCGAAGT
>JAILDZ010000134.1 GCA_024688505.1 Lachnospiraceae bacterium | reverse complement strand
AGCATCGGCAGCATATAAGAACGAGACCTTTGCCAGGATTGTGGGAACGAAGCAGTACACCATACCGCCCACAAACAAGCACTCCGAGCCCACATATCTCCATCATCAGCACGCCATGCTCACAAATTTCTGGAACACGGGGTATGTATATGATTACTGCCTGGGCGGAAAGACAGGATACACGGACGCGGCCCAGCACACACTGGTGACATATGCCAGAAAGGACGATATGACCCTGGTCTGTGTGATCATGAATGCCCCCGGAAAGATGCATTATGTGGATACCACAAATCTCTTCGACTACTGCTTTGATAATTTCACCACTTATAATATCAGCGAGAATGCCAGATTCCTGACGGAAGAAAAGTCAAAGAGCGAAGGCATGCTGGGCACTGCACCGGAACTCATATATATAGACAGGGCGGGAAAGGTCACACTTCCGAAGACCGTGGATTTCTCGTCAGCCACATATGAGATAGTGCCATCCGGAGAAAAGAACACGAACCTGGCAGGCAGAGTGGTGTATTCCTACGGAGACAGAAATGTGGGAGGAGCGGACCTTCTGTACAGCGAGGTGACGGATGTATCTCCTTATCCTTTTTATAATCTGCCGGTGGAAAAAGGCGGAGCAGGCATAGAGGTGGCACGGGTGGATTACAGGCAGATCCTTATCGTGATAGCCGGCGTGATCCTGGCTCTGATCCTGATCGCAGTTCTCGTAAAGCAGTGGAGCAAGCTTTCCGTATACAGATATAAACATATGGGAAGTAGAAAAAGCCAGAAGTCGAAGTACAGAAGTATAAAGTCTACAAGAGGACGAAGACGCCCCAGAAGGGGACGAAGAATTCTCTAAAACGACAGATTTAACGACAAAAATATAACAGCACCGACAAAATCTGAGGGATAGATTCGTCGGTGCTGTTTTTTTAGACATACAAGTAAAAGTGCTGAGTTGTCAGACAAAAGCCCAAATTATCTCAGAAGGCTGTTCAATAGAACGGATAACTGGGATTTATTCCTGGTATAAAACAGGAGACCTTCCGAAGAAGAAACTATGGTTATGAATTTGTCCCTGAAGGAATCCGAAGCCGAAAGCAGAGACATGATATAGTCCCGATAAAAAGGATCGGTTTTTAAAAACAGAGTCTCATATTGTTCTTCAAGATCATCTACCACACAGTCAGCCTTTTTGAAGAGATCGGAAATTTCATTTTCCCGGTCCAGCTGGTCCCGGGTTTTATTGATAATGAAATATCCGTTTGAATCCTTTGGCATGTTTAAGGACTTAACTGCCCGCTGGACCTGTTTCGTGAGGCCGGGGCCGGCAGGATAGAGGGACTCGAAATAGTTCATAAAGTCCGCAGCGGTCTTAAAATGACTGTTGGTACCCTGTTCCAAAACCTCTGTCATGAGTATCCGGCGAATGATCTCTTCACAGGTTTTTCGGGAAGGACTCCGTCGTAAGGGGTCAGAATTCATAAACGTCTCCAATCGAAATAATGCTTGATCAAATATGTCTGAATAGAAGTATACGACAAAAACATAAAAGTTACAAGACATATAACGACAAGTATACAATCCCGTTGACAGTGAAAAATCCTTGAACTAGAATAGAAGAAAAGTGCCAATAAGGAGAACTTTGAGTGGTGGAAATAAATGTTTTAGACATGCCATATTCCCGGGCGGAAAAGAAGGAATATCAGCTGGAGCAGATCGTGAAACTTATCGAGCAGGGAAGCGGAGTGGCAAGGACCAGAGATATCGAGGCTCTGGGAGTGGATTATAGGCGAGTGGAGACCTTTGTGAAAGAAGGAAGTCTGAGGCGCCTGAAAAACGGATATTATACTACTCCCGGAGGTGAATATACCGAGGAGCAGCTATTTACCACCCTTTTTCCGGAAGGGGTTCTCACTATGGAAACAGCCCTTTATTATCATGGGTATCTGAAGCAAAGACCCTATGGCTGGTACGTGGCCATAAGCAAGAATACGTCAAAATCCAGGTTTTCGCTGGAGTATCCCATTGTCACCCCATATTACACAGAGGAAGCCGTGCTGTCCCTTGGTGTGGAAAACATCACCATATGCGGTAAAGAAATGAAAATATACGATATCGACAGGCTCATATGCGATGTGCTGAAATATGAAGAAAAGATGGACAGGCAGGACTTCAGGGAAGCGGCTCTTTGCTATATCAGGGACGAAAAAAAGAATGTGCTGAACCTGATGGAATATGCCAGGGAAAGAAAGGTGCTGCATAAAGTGCAGACCATGATAGGAGTGTGGCTTTGAACCGGATGGAGGCTGCCCGGGAGGAGGCCGGTAAAACCGGACAGGACGTGAAAAGCTGCATTAACCGGGCCGTAAAAGACGCCCTTATTCTGGATTTATGGGAACTGGGCATTATGGACACAGTGTATTTTAAGGAAAGAAACGACCTGTGGCAGGGGCAGAGACTGTATATTTATTACGACAAAAGCACGTCTATAGATTTAAGAGAGCTTTCTGAAAACATAGAGGCCCAGGGCCGGATGATGGACCTTAGACTAAAGCAGACTCTTCGGGAAGAATCTGTGCTGGAGATAGATGCGGATGCGGAAGGGATAAACGTGCCGCTAAAGATCGTATTCGTCCCGGAAGATCGCCCCGGAAACCTTATAAAACGGGAAAAAGAGCTTCGGACCGAGGGAAAGACCATAGAGTACTTCGCATTGGGAAGTGAGGAAAGCGCAGTATCATATGCCTGGGATATCCTTAAGAACCTGGAGCTTATAAGGGAGATAGAAACATATCTGTATCTTTACGACATGCTACTTACTACACCTCTTGAGGGAAGAAAGGTCATGCGGGAGCTTTCGGATATAATGGAAAAGACGGGACAAAAGGCCGAAGAAAAGAGGATAGAGCTTCTAAAAAGCTACGGAAAGTATTCATATATGAAAAAGCGCTGGAAGGTACTCCTTCGCAGGGAAAAAAGAGCAGAGCCCTCATGGGAGGAATGCCATAAAACAGTACTTTCATTTATAGAACCCTTATACAGTACAATTATAGAAAACGGTGTCTTTTTCGGAGACTGGATGCCGGATTTAAAGAGGTTTTTAGACTGATGCTACATGATAAACTGGAAGAATACAGCAGAGAGGACATATACCCCTTTCACATGCCGGGGCATAAAAGGAAAGGCCCCAGCCCAAACGACATAGACATCACGGAGATAGAGGGATTTGACGATCTTCACGATCCGGAGGGGATCATAAAGGATCTGGAAAAGGATCTGGCGAAAATATATGGGGTGAAACATGCTCATGTGCTGGTAAACGGCTCCACCGCAGGAAATCTGGTGGCCATACATTCGGCGCTTAACAGACATGAGGAGCTACTCATGGCCAGAAACTGTCATAAAAGCGTATATCACAGTTCATATCTTCGGGGGGCAAAGAATCATTATCTCTATCCGGAAGAAACAAACGGATCCGGAGGCCGTATAAGCCCCGAGTCTGTGGAAAAAGAGCTTACGGAACATCCCGGAATCAAGGCGGTGATCATCTCTTCTCCCACATATGAAGGAACGGTATCGGACACAAAGGAAATAGCACGGATCTGTCATGAGCGTAATGTGAGCTTCATAATAGACAGCGCTCATGGAGCGCACCTTGGATTTGACCCCTATTTTCCCGAGAGCGAAGCAGTATCCGGGGCGGATGCAGTGATAATGAGCCTTCATAAGACATTGCCGGCGCTGACGCAGACCGCGGTACTCCTGCTCCCTGAGGGCAGCAGGCTTATAAACAGGGACGTACGCATTTATCTTGACATCTTTCAGACCAGTTCGCCGTCATATGTGCTGATGAGCAGCGTATCAAGAACCACCGGGTTCTTAAAGAAACACGGAAAAGAAGCATTTGAACGGTACGCGAAAGATCTGAAAGACTTTTATAAGGAAGCAGAGGAACTGAAAAAGATAGAGGTGCTGTCTCCGGAAAGTGACAGAGATCCCTCAAAAATACTTATAAACGCGGAGAAAATGGGACTTAGCGGACCGGAAGCGGCAGCCATACTCCGGGAAAAATACCGTATAGAAACAGAGATGGCCACCACCAGTCATGTCCTTGCCATGAGCACGGTGGCAGATGAAAAGAGGGATCTGGACAGGCTTCTTGATGCACTGAAAAAAATGGAAAGCGAAGTATGTGAACCCCCGAAAATGCACGTGCCTCCACTGGTACCCATGGACAGGGAAGGACATATATCAGAAAGCTTTATATCAGTATATCCGCCGGGAATCCCCATCATCATACCCGGCGAAACCTATACAAAAGAGGTGATAGAAAAAATAAACGAAGCCCTTAAGAAAGGGCTGAAAGTCACGGGGCTTAGCATGGATCATCTGTAGGATGATATCATAAGACCCTTAGAAACCGGTATTACTTACCACACCCACAGACACATATCCGTTTATCACGGCATGCATATCAGAACCTTCTTCACAGGACCGGTTATGTATGCCGTTTAATTTTAACCGGAAACCGCCGTTATCCAGATCTTCATGACGTATATATTCGTCGTCAAAGAAGAGGCTGTGAGACACAGTCCTGTCGAAAAGGACACCCTTGCACTCGGAAAGAGGACAGCCGGGGAAATTCACGTTCCATATATTGTCTGTATCAAGAGGTTTATCAATTAGTTCGGCAAGAAGGTCCGAAAGATACCTGTCTGTCACCTCATGGCAGGATACCCCTTCTTCCGAGAAAGCCAGGGCATGAAAACCCTGGAAAGCACCTTCGAATGCGGCGCCGTCCGTACCGGAATACTGAATATCCGTGGCCACATTATATCCGTAGTTTATACCGGATATCACCACATCCGGTTTATATGGCATGATGCCGCGAACCCCTGCGCGCACGCAGTCTGCCGGTGTGCCGCTGCAGGAAAAGGCTTTCACTCCCTCCACAGGAAACTGCGGACGGGGATAAATATCCAGATGATCTCTCAGAGTGATAGAGTGGGAGGAAGCACTCCGCTGACTTTCGGGGGCCACCACCCAGACTTCACCGAAGGGAAGGGCGGCCCGGGTCAACCTTATAAGCCCATCGGAATCTATGCCGTCATCATTAACTATCAGGATCTTTCTGTCCATATCTAAAACCTCATGATCATAAGAAACGTTATTTATGACGGATGATATCATAAGATACATGGGCTGTCCACAGAGACGGGGCGTCTGTACCTTTCCGGATCGCAGATTTAGGGAATCAGAAAAACGACTGATCCGGAATCGGATTCCGGATCGGTCGTTTTTTTAGAAGATAATTATATTTAGAACTCTACTGTGGCTTTGAAAAGGTCCCCGTCTATTGCAATAGAGAACTTCCCGCCCATTAGCGTGGTTAAGGACTCTGCTATGGAAAGTCCGAGACCGCTTCCGTCCGTATTTCTGGATCTGTCTCCCCGGACGAAGCGCTGCATCAGCTCTTCTTCCGTGATATTAAGCGGTTCCCTGGATGTGTTCTTAAAGGAGACTATGGTTTTTTCCTCTTTCTTCTTAAGGGAGATATATCCCCTTGTGCCGGGCTGAGCATATTTCGCTATATTTCCCATAAGGTTATCAAACACTCTCCACAGATACCTATGGTCTGCTTTCAGGATCACCGGCTCCTCCGGGATCTCTGACACCGCTTCAATTCCCGCTTTTTCGAATCGTTCCTCGTATTCACCGATGATCTGGGTGAGA
>JAILDZ010000129.1 GCA_024688505.1 Lachnospiraceae bacterium | reverse complement strand
GTAACAGGACACATTACAAATCCGTGATCAACGCCACGGGAGTAGTCCTTCATACAAATCTGGGTAGAGCACCCCTTCCTGCCGGTGTGATACAGTCCCTAACGGAAAAGATGTCCGGATATTCCAACCTGGAATTTGATCTTCAAAACGGGATTCGGGGAGAGCGGTACGCTCATTTTGAAAAACTGATCTGTAAGATCACAGGGGCGGAGGCGGCCATGGTGGTAAACAATAATGCTTCTGCCGTTCTTCTTATGCTGGCTGCTGTGGGACGGGATGGAGAGGTAATTGTCTCCCGCGGAGAGCAGGTGGAGATAGGCGGGAAATTCAGAATCCCGGATATCATGGATTTGAGCGGGTGCGAGAGAATAGAGGTGGGTACCACCAATAAGACCAGGCTTTCCGACTATGAGGAGCGGATAACGGAGAGAACGAAGGCACTTCTAAAAGTTCATCAGAGCAACTTCAGGATGGAGGGCTTCACCGAAAGTGTATCCCGTGAGGAACTGGTGGAGCTGGGAAGGAAACACGGTATTCCGATAATGGAAGATTTGGGAAGCGGTATTCTGATAGACCTGTCCAAGTATGGCATGAAAAAGGAGCCCACGGTTCAGGAAAGCATAAAAAGCGGTATGGATCTGGTAAGCTTCTCCGGGGATAAGCTTTTGGGGGGACCACAAGCGGGAGTGATAGTGGGGAAGGCCGACCTGATCCAAAGGTGTAAGAAGCATGCCTTTACCAGAGCGGTTCGGATAGACAAGTTCACAGCTGCGGTGCTGGAGCAGCTTTTCTTATATTATGAAGATGAATACCGGGCGATAAAGGAAATCCCTGTTTTACGCATGCTTACAGAGTCTAAAGAAAGTGTGAAGCTTCGGGCAGACAGGTTGGCAGAGTGCATAGCGGCCATGGACAGCAGCGGCCTTTCATTTTCAGTTGTTGAATGCGAAAGCACGGCGGGGGGAGGATCCTTGCCGGGGGAAGTGATGGAAAGCTATGGGCTTATGGTTTCATATAACAGCCTATCTGCGGACTTGGCAGCAGGCAAACTTAGGACGGGAAGGATTCCGGTAGTATGCAGGATAGTGGATGAAAAGCTGCTCTTTGATATTCGAACGGTATTTGATGATGATATAGAAAAGCTTTCTGAAGCAATTTGCGGAGTATTGTCATAATGGAACACTTTATCATCGGCACCGCAGGACATGTGGATCATGGTAAAACTGCATTGATAAAGGCCATCACCGGTCATGACACGGATCTTATACCCGAAGAAAAAAAGCGGGGAATATCCATAGATCTGGGTTTTACTTTTTTTACGCTTCCGGACGGAAGAAAAGCGGGAGTCATAGATGTTCCCGGACATGAGAAGTTTCTGTCTAATATGCTTTCAGGCGTATACGGAATGGATCTTGTGCTTCTGGTCATTGCGGCAGATGAGGGGATAATGCCCCAAACGGTAGAGCATATAGAGATACTGGAACTTCTGAAAATAGAACAGGGTATAATAGTGATCACTAAGTGTGACCTGGTGGAAGAGGGCTGGCCGGAGCTTCTGGCAGAGGATATCCGCGCGGAGCTTCAGGATACCGTTTGCAGGGATTGGCCCTGTATATGCGTTTCATCGGTCACAGGCAGTGGGATAAAGGAATTAATGGATCACATTGGGAAAATGTCTTCCTCGCTTCGAAGAATACGCTCCACCGAGGGTCGATTCAGACTGCCTATAGACAGAGTTCTTTCTCCCAAGGGCATAGGAACTGTGGTGGCAGGCACCCTGCTGGAAGGATCCATTTATCTGGATGACGATATAATGCTCTATCCCCCGGGACAAATGGCAAGGATAAGGTCCATGCAGGTTCACGGGGAAGATAAACACGTGGCTCATGCAGGCCAGCGGGTGGCCCTTTCCCTTTCTGGCATAGAGAAGGAGAAGGTTAAACGTGGAGATGTGATCGCCTGCCCGGGTTCCCTTATACCGGCGGATAGGATGGACGTGAGACTTGTAGTGGGAAGGTATTCCACACGAAGCGTGAAAAACCAGAGCAGGGTACATGTGTATATCGGTACCAAAGAAACCATAGCCAGAGTGATCCTGCTGGATAAAGACGAGCTGGCACCGGGAGAATCCGGATACGCTCAGCTGGTATTACAGGAAAATATAGTTGCAAAAAGGGGCGATAATCTGGTCATAAGATACTATTCCCCCCTTGAAACCATTGGGGGAGGGACCGTAATATCTCCCAATTCCGAAAAGCACAAACGCTTCCATGAACCGACCATAACCCTACTTTCAGATAAGGAGAATAATGAAACAAAGGCCCTGGTCTTTTCGGTGATATCCGGGAGCTGCTCCTGTCCGACGTCCCGGAGTACGATCACGGAAAAAACCGGACTCACCGGAGAAGAGGCAGAGGCTGTATTAGATCAGGACACTATTATATTAAATGGAAAGAAGAAAAGCTATTACTGGCTCTGGGATCATGAGAAAGAGTTTAGGCACTGTTTCCTGGAGGTACTACTGGAATACTTTAGAGAGAATCCATATAGCCTTGGTTTTACGAAACTCATGGCAAAGACCGCTTTCCTGAAAAGCTGGGATAATGAAGCGGTAGATGCTTATGTTCGGTACCTGTTAAATGAAGGCATTATCAAGGACAGGCAGTTTGGAACAGAGACCTTTTTCTATCCGGCAGCTGTTACTTTAGTCCAAAGAAAAGAAGAGGAGGGGCTAAGAAAGGAGATAGAAAAGATCATTGAAGAGGGGCGATTTAATCTGGGAGATCTTTCGTCGGTAAATCATCCGACTCTCAGTGACAGCCAATACGAAGATTATTTAAAATACATGGTATATTCGGGAGTCCTGGTAAACATTAAGGATAAGCTTTATACCACGCCTCTGATAGCGGATGAAATAATTGCCATGGTAAAAGAATATTTTAAAACCGAGGAAATACTATCATTTGCATCCTTAAGAGATCTGCTGGGAACCAGCAGAAAGACTGCAAAGCCTTTGATGGCCTGGCTGGACGACAGGAAAATAACCGCCTGGTGCGGAAAAGAAACAGAAAGAAAACCATCCGGTTTCTGATTGGGAAATCGGATGGTTTATTTTTATACTTTTGCAACATACTCGTAGTTCAAGGGAACTACCTGTCCCGGGGAATCCAGGATTTCCAGCTGCTCTAAAGCAGATTTAACGATGTTATACTGCATCTCTATATCATGCGGTGCTCCCGCATTTGCTCCCATGGGAACCAGAGGTGCTACGGCACGGGGTGTGCCTGTCTGCTTAACGACGGGTGGAAGTGCTGCAATAATTACGGTAGGTATACCGGCTTCTTCAATGGCTCTCTGCACCAATACTGCAGAGCGATGACAGGTCCCTCATCCTGCGGTGAGGACTACAGCGTCAACGTTGTGATCCTTTAGAATATGCGCGATAGTTGGTCCGGTTTCGTTCTTAAACTTTTCCTGATTACCGCCACCGCCCATAAAGCCGATGTGAATCTCCGATACACTGCCGATCACGCCGTCTTCTGCGAGACGTTTAAGGGGATCGATAGGAAACATACAGTTAATGTCTTTGTTCACATCGCTGTTATCATATCCGCCATGAGATACCATGAGTTCACCGGAGGGCATTGAATCGTAAATCTCTCTGAATGTAAAATCGCCGGCCAGGTTAAAACGGGTATCTGACTTATGATGAACACCTGCAGCAGTAGCTATTGCAACCTTCATCTCCGATAAGGGCTTCTTTACCTCTGCCCACACGGGAGGTGGGGTAACAGGTACATATATTTCGGATTTAAGCCCCTTGTAAGATGTATCACTCATACCATTTCTCCTTTCCCACCGGTATTTCCCGGTGATATTCCGGATCCATAGTCCGGTTGCTTTATTTCACATAGGTCCCATTTGGAGCTTGTGGAAGCTGTTCGATGAAACTCATGTTAAAGCCTACTTCCTGACCTACTTTGGGCTCGGTATCCGTTATAAGCATCCGAAGAGGAATGCGCATCGAACCCAGCCGCCCTTTAAGGTCTATGGCCACGGCACCATCGTGGACTTCGGTAATGATGCCTTCCATGTAAATAATCTTATCACTGTATTTCATAGAATAGTCATTCCGTTTCTTTATGAGTACTTTTCCAACCTCTTTTTACTCATTGGAAGAGAGGTTTCATTTTCTACAGGAACGATGGGCTTGCCTGTAACATTTGAAATGAGCTTTAGATTGTTCGCCTTCACATCAGGTGACCATTTACGCTCCGCGGTTTCCACAGATCCTCCGCTCATTTCGGTCTTAAGCATTGCAATGGCCCGGATAGCATCCTCGGGACAAAGGGTATTATTGGCAAGAATCTCGTTTTCTATGCCGGCCTCGGATTTATTATTGTCAACCATGCTGGTCATGTATTTATTTCCAACCACCAGGGCTCCCTGCTTTGCACAGAAGGAAAGCCCCACCACGGATATTCCGCGCATGCCGATCTGCTCTATATGGCTGGCAAAATCTATATGGTTGTTTCCAAAGCCTTCGGTGGTCACAAATGCACCGTCCACATCCAAGGCTTCGCAGGTCATACCTACACGTTTTGACACATAGAATTTTTCGGAATTGATCTGGGGGCTTCCCACCAGGATCACTCCGCATAGATCCAGTTCCGGATCAAATAGGGCTTCAAGTACGAGAGGTTCTCTCCAATAGTGTCTGGACATCTCTTTCGATGCAGGTCCTATACAGGTGAGAGCATGTATGCAACCGTCCAGGATTTCCAGGGGAGATACTACTACCGGAACGTTTCCCAGATCCACGTTTGGCTTTGCACCCAGCACGCCCACAGGCTCAATGGGGATCAGAAGGTTGTCATGCATGGCACCCTGTCCCATGATCTCTTTAACGATCACCACTTTTTTCTTGCCGGGTCTTCGGTACTGGTTGAATTCTTCGGTACTTACCACCAATGATTCGTCATCCAGATTTTTTAGGGCCTGACGGATCTCATTTGTGATAATATCCGTAGCAGAGTGTGCAGCAAGGGGACCGGGGCGTTCCATATTTGTTCCGGCTTTTATGGTTACCTGGGTCTTAATGAAGATCTCGCCCTTATCCGGGGCACCGGGTCTTCCCCACATTATGTTTTCATCCAGATAACCTTCGGATGATCCGAATTCGCCGATCTGGACACCGTTATCATCGGTTCCGGTTACCATCATTACCACGCCGTCCAAAACCCTGGTGCAACCCGAACCTAATTCGCTGCCCTTTTCCTTAGTGGCAATTGGCTGTACATCCATGATGGTTTCGGAGTATGTATGATAAAGATCGGGAGTTATGACCTCTATTTTAAGATCATGAACCAGTTCCTGGCTCTCAACAGCCTCGGCCTCTATCCCTTCACGTATGAACAGGGTGGTTCCCTCTATCTTTGTTTCAGGGCCGCGCTCTACTTTTGTGATCTTATAATGCTTTCTTTTCAGGCTTCTTATGAGCTTCTCGGGTTTGGGAGTATTGTCCGCAGCCGGGCCCATATTTGCTGAAGCCGAAACCGGCATCTCTATCAGGATATCTTTTCCTTCGCCGATGGATATTTTGATGGATCCGGAGCCGGAGGGAAGAGGAAGCTTGGTTTCAACGGCAGCCTTTGCCTCTTCTTTTTCCTCCGTAGGAGATTGCTCCATGATCTTATCTATCTTATCGGAAGTGAGAGGTGTTAATGAGTCACATGTTTCCAGCAGGGTGGCACCTATCACCTGACCGATCTTTAAGCATCCCGTAAGATCCAGAAGACCGGAATCTACCAGATCGTCAAAAATGGCGGGATCTTCCAGATTATGACATGTTAGCTTTATACCTTTTTCTGCTCTGCAACATAATACGGCAGGATCATTTACGTGAGCTCTGGCAGTTTCTTCACTTATAGACATTTAGGCATCCTCCTTTATTAGCAAGGTAGTTCAATATGTATATTCTTTCCTTCTTTGATACGGATCTTTAGCATTCCGCCTTCTATTATCCGGGTCATCTCATAGTCTCCACTTGATGTTATGTCCGCCTGAACCTGTTTTGATTTTGTAAGATGACGCATTCTTTCATGTCCTACGGTATCCATAACATGATCTGTTTGATGATGAACCGTAAGTCCCAGTTTTGGTGCGGATCCCATTACCGTATTGGTACAGTCGCTGCAGTTTCCGATCAGGATGTCCGTGCAGCCGTCTTTTTTGAAGTTAAGGCATTTTTCGGCCTGTCCGGGACAGTTGCCGGGATTTTCGCATTTAAGGGTCCCCTTTACCTCAACGGCCTGCTTACATTTTTGAATCAGACCTACAGTGCCGTTCATCCGGCCGGCTATCTCACGCATTCTCTCTTCGTTTCCGCCACAGGCGCATAGGAGGAGTCCTACCCGTTTGCCTGACAGATCCTCAAAGGCATCGGTGACAATGATACCTCCGGTGGTTTTTGTGATGGGGGTGTCGGGATCAACCGAATGTCCGGTAAAGGGACCTCCCATGATGATCTCGCCGTATTCACCGTCTATACCTCCGGCCATTTCGATAAGCCGGCCCACGGTGGTGCCAATGGGCACATTCATAAACACCTGGGTGTCTTTTCCTTTTTTTAGCTTGCCGGCCACAGAAACGTTTTTTGTGATCACAGGCCGTTTATCATTCACAGCTTCTGCCACGCGAAGCACTGTTTCTGCGTTTATGACCACCGCATCGGCTGCGGAGGGAAGATCTGTGGGAAGAAGGAGTTTTCCCAGCACCTCACGGACCACAGCTCTCTCCTCCCCCATGGGATAAAGGTCGGGAAGGAGGTGATACTTTATGGATTTTTCATCCTTTAGAGCCTTATCCAGAATGGCCACGGCTTTTTCATGTTTTGCCTTGATGGCAAATATCCCTTCGGCGGCGTTGCAATGCTTCATGAGGATCTTTAGACCCTCCAATGTCTTCTCCAGGTTAGATTCCAGCTGCGCTATGTTATGTCCCAGCAAGGGCTCGCATTCCGCGGCATTTACCAATATGTAGCCGCCCTTGAGGTCCACATTACACTTGATGTGGGTAGGGAATCCTGCTCCGCCCATTCCCACGGCTCCACTGGCGGCCAGTAAGTCAGTCACATTCTCCCCGGAGATTTTTTCGTATTCCTCACTTTGGGTTTCGTCGGCTTCAATGAATATAGCCTCATCGGAAACGGAATCTACAGTTCCCGAAAACGGGCTGTGGATAGGCGCTCCCAGTCCTGTGGGAGAAGCTATGAGTGCCCCTCTCTTTACCCGCTGTCCCTCTTTTACCGTTGAAGTACAGGGGGCTCCGATGTGTTGTTTCAGTAAGATCTTATATTTCATGGGTGTATCTCCCTTGTTTTTGGCGAAAGCATGTGGGAATCGAACCCACCCGGGACAACCAAATGCCCCACAACGGTTTTGAAGACCGCGGAGATCACCAGAATCTCAACTGCTTCCATAGCTATGTGTTATTAAGAATATAATGGTAGTGTCGCCATAACGGAAATGAATATGCTGCATATCAAGCATGTAAAAACGTTATGAACAGATTACTTCCTGCAGGACTTCAAGGAAGTGCTTTGCGGCAGGAGACAGGGAACTGCCTGATCTGTAGGCAATACCCAGCTCTCTGGAATAAGGCGGATCCAGGGGAAGATTTTTGAACTTAAAGTCGTTTCCCATGACCACCAGCTCCGGCAATATGGAAAGCCCCAGGTTATTAGCCACCATGGATACTATGGCGCTGTCGTCCTTGGAGGAAAACCTTTCATCAGGCACTACGCCGGAATCTGCAAGAGCGTAATGTACATCATAATCCGTTCCTTCGGCGGGGATTATGAAGGGCTTGTTGTGCATTTCCTTTATAGGGAAGACCGTGTCATCATCATCCACATATCCTTCGGGAAGCACAGCCACCAAGGGATCTTCTGCGATGCTGATCCACTCCAGACCTTCGGTATGTCGTCTGCTGACCAGACCGAAATCTACATAATTATTGTTTATCCAGCCCACAATATCGTCGGTACCGCCTTCCATCAGCTCAATCTCTATTCCCGGATATTCTCTCTGGAAGCGGTTCAGTACTTTCGGAAGCCAGATCCTGGATATGCTGGCAAAGGACGCAATGGATAAATGGCCTATTTCCAGCCCGTTAAGGGAGGCAATAGTTTGTTCCAACTGTTCATTGATGGAAAGAAGTCTCCTTACTATAGGAAGAATTATTTCCGCATTGGGAGTAAGCTCTATCCCCTGACGTGTTCTGATGAAGAGGGGAAAGCCGATTTCATGCTCCATGGATTTTAAGATGTGGCTGACGCCAGGTTGTGTATAGCCCATGTTGTCGCCCGACTTTGTGAAGTTCTTTGTTTCTGCCACGTCTGCAAATAGTAAGTATTTATTGATCTCCATGCGTAAACCCTTTCTGCGCTGTAGGGAAAAAAAGAGGGCACCCCTGTTGGGATGCCCTCTTTGGCCTCGTCATTCTTGTCTGTGATTATATAGGGTATTTTCATAACTGTCTAGCATGATAAGTAGTTTTAGGCATTACATTTTCTTATGTCAAATATGAAAATGAGTACTTTTACAAATCAAAACCATATGTCTAGTATTGAAAAAAATAAGGAGCAGGCATATGAAACTTGTACCAAAGGCTAAAAAACACGCATATCATCTGAAAACCATAGACTCTCATACCGAGGGTGAATGCACCAGGATATGTTATGACGGATTCCCGGATCTTCCGGGGGAAACCATGATGGAGAAGAAGAACTATCTGATGGAACATTACGACTATCTCAGGACCGCCCTCATGCTGGAGCCTCGTGGTCACAGGGATATGTTTGGCGCACTTCTCACAGAGCCGGTTAATGAAGAAGCCGATTTTGGAGTGATATTCATGGATAGCGGTTCCTGTCTGAATATGTGCGGACACGGAAGTATAGGCACAGCCTCCATGCTGGTGGAAACGGGACTGGTAGAGGTGACGGAACCGTACACCGAGGTGGTTTTGGACGCTCCCAGTGGGATAATCCGCACCCGTGTACATGTGGTGGACGGCGCCGCCGTGGATGTCAGCATTCTGAACGTTCCCTCCTTCCTTTATAAGGAAGATGAAAAGATAGAAATACCGGGTTACGGGGAGATCACTTTTGATATTTCTTTCGGAGGATCCTTCTTTGCCATTGTAGATGCAGAAAAGATAGGTCTGAAACTGGAAATAGAAAATATAGAGGAAATAACCGACCTGGGAATAAAGCTTTTGACAAGAATAAATGATGAGATTGAAGTCAAGCATCCCTATCTGGATATTACCACTGTGGACTTGGTGGAATTTTATGCTCATACATTAACCGTCAAGGCCGACATGAAAAACTGTGTGATATTCGGAGATGCCCAGGCAGACAGATCCCCCTGCGGTACGGGTACTTCCGCAAAACTGGCCGCCTTATATGCGAAGGGCGAACTGGGACTGAATGAAAAGTTTATATACGAGAGCATAACAGGATCACTTTTTACAGGCGTGGCCATAAATGAAGTCAAGATAGCCGGAAGGACGGCCATAATCCCCCAGATCACCGGAAGCGCATGGATCACCGGCATAAATGAGTGGATCATAGACGACCGGGATCCCCATAAGTACGGATTCCTTCTGGGAACCACGAAACAGGAGGAAGAAAGCGTCAGAAGCAGGATCGTTAAAGCTGCATGGGCCCTGTTTGCGGAGAAGGGCTATGAAAACACATCCATTGAAGATGTTATCTCCAAGGCGGATGTGGATAAGGATATATTCTCCCGATATTTTGCGGATAAGGATGAATTGGAGCATACCTTGGGAGATCTCTTTGATGAGAAGTACACCCAGCTTATGATCTCGATCGATCCGAAGATATCCCAGTATGAAAAGCTGGTGTACTTGAATAAGGAGCTTTTCTCCCTTATCGAAAACAAGGTGCCCTTTGAACTCATATCCCATATTTACGTTGGTACTCCCGCCGAAAGATGGAATGTGTTAAACGATAAAAGACTTTACTACCATTTGATCCCACAGATTATTGATGAGGGACAAAAGTCGGGAGAGTTTAATTGTGAAGAGGATGCCCAGTCCGTGGCAGATACATATTTCTCCATAGAGAGAGGTCTTATCTATGACTGGTGTATAAAGGGCGGCACTGATTCACTGGTAAAGAGAAGTAGCAAGGTGTTACCGGCTTATCTGGAACACCTGCTGATAAAGTAGACATACAGGAGGGACAGACATTATGAAGATAGGCTTTATAGGTTGCGGAAACATGGGCGGTGCCATGATGCAAGGTATGCTGGATTCCGGGAAGTGCGAAAAAGCGGAAATGATTACTTCGGATAAGTCGGAACAGGCACTGAAGGCAAAGGAAGAGGCTCTGGGCATTAAGACCACCACAGACAATAAAGAGGTGGCGAGGTTTGCAGATATTATCTTTTTATCCGTAAAACCCCAGTTTTATGAGTCGGTCATCGAGGATATTAAAGATGAGGTGACCAGTGAAAAGGTGATCGTATCTATTGCCCCGGGAAAAACTCTTCAGTGGATGAGCGATAGATTCGGGAAGGAACTGAAGATCATAAGAACTATGCCAAATACTCCGGCAATGGTTAAGGCGGGAATGATGGGAATGTGTCCCAACAAGAACGTCACTGAGGAAGATATAAAAACAGTCAGATTTATCTGCGATGGGTTTTCTGCTACGGAGGTGATCCCGGAACATCTTATGGATGTGGTGACAGCAGTAAGCGGAAGCTCTCCCGCCTACGTATTTATGTTTATCGAGGCCATGGCAGATGCCGCTGTGGCAGGCGGAATGCCAAGAGCACAGGCGTATAAATTCGCAGCCCAGGCAGTAATGGGAAGTGCAAAGATGGTTCTTGAAACGGGAAAACATCCCGGGGAGCTTAAAGACATGGTTTGCTCACCGGCAGGAACCACCATTCAGGCGGTAAGGGTTTTGGAAGAACGCGGAATGAGAAGCGCAGTGTTTGAATGTATGGAGAAATGCCTGGATATTTCCAGAAGCATGTAAATATCTTTATGAAACAGGAGGAATGAAAAATGAGATTAAAAGACACGGGATTAACAGCACAGGAGCTTAAGGACAAAGTAAGCAAGTATATGATCGAAACCTATGAGAGATTCGATTTTATTGCAGAGACCGCTAAAGACCAGTATCTGTATGATGAGAACGGTGAGGCCTATCTGGACTTTTATGCAGGTATAGCCGTTAACTCAGCCGGAAACTGTAATGATAAAGTGGTGGAAGCAGTTAAGGACCAGGTATCGGATATAATGCATACCTTTAACTATCCCTACACTATTCCCCAGGCGCTTTTGGCCGAGAAAGTATGTACCACTATAGGTATGGAGAAGATCTTCTTCCAGAATTCAGGTACAGAGTCTAATGAGGCTATGATAAAGATGGCCCGCAAATACGGAATTGAAAAATACGGTCCCAATAAATATCACATTGTAACAGCGAAGATGGGATTCCACGGAAGAACCTTTGGTGCCATGTCGGCAACAGGCCAGCCGGGAAACGGATGCCAGGTAGGATTCGGTCCCATGACTTACGGTTTTTCCTATGCTCCCTATAATGACCTTCGGGCTTTCAAGGATGCCTGCACAGAGAACACTATCGCCATAATGGTAGAGCCTGTTCAGGGCGAAGGCGGAGTACATCCTGCCACAAAAGAGTTCCTTTGCGGACTTAGAGAGTTTTGTGATGAAAAGGGTATGCTCCTTCTTTTGGACGAAGTGCAGACAGGATGGTGCAGAACCGGTGCACCTATGTGTTACATGAATTACGGGATCAAGCCTGATATTGTGTCCATGGCAAAGGCACTGGGCGGCGGAATGCCTATTGGTGCTATCTGTACCACAGAAGAGGTGGCAAAAGCATTCAATATGGGTTCACACGGAACCACATTCGGAGGTCATCCGGTTTCCTGTGCTGCGGCTCTGGCAGAGGTGAATGAACTTATGGATAGGGATCTGGCAGGCAACGCAAAGAAGGTGGGAGACTATTTCATGAAAAAGCTTTCATCAGAACTTCCGCATGTAAAAGAAGTACGTGGCATGGGCCTGTTAGTAGGTGTGGAGTTTGATGATGCGGTTTCGGGCGTAGAAGTAAAACATGAATGTCTGTACAGACATCTTCTGATCACAGCCATAGGAGCACATACCATTCGTATGATCCCGCCTCTTATTGTTACAGAGGAAGACTGCGATAAAGCAGTTAAGATAATCAAAGAATCCGTTGAAGCAGTGATCAAATAGAAAGGGCATTTACATGAAGGAGTTTTCATTTGGAATACCCCAAAACGTGATAGTGGGAAAAGGTTCCCTGGGTAAAACGGGAGAAATTGCGCAAAAGATGGGGATGAAGCATGCCTTTATCATCACCGGTCCCAATCTAACAAAAATGGGGTTGGTTTCCCGGGTGGAAACCATGCTTAGTGAGGTATCTATCCCTGCCGACAGCTTTTCTGATATCGAAGCCAATCCCTCCGTAACTACAGTGGAGAAAGCCGCAAAGGCATTCCTGGATTCAGGGGCAGACTTTATAGTGGCTTTTGGCGGAGGCTCACCCCTTGATGTGGCGAAGGCTGTGGCTGTGGTGGCTAAATACGGCGGAAGCATTACAGAATATGAAGGAGCCCATAAGGTCCCCGGGAAAGTGATCCCTATGATAGCCATTCCCACCACCGCCGGAACAGGTTCGGAGGTGACAGCGTTCTCTGTTATCACAGACCATGACAGGGATTATAAGCTTACGGTATTCAGTTATGAACTTATTCCGGAATATGCCATTTTAGACCCGGAACTTATAATGACGGCTCCGGCTTCGGTGGCGGCGGCCTGTGGCATCGACGCCTTCATTCATGCGGAAGAATCCTATGTTTCCAGGGATGCTTCCCCTTTCACTGAGGCCATGTCCGAAAAAGCCATGGAACTTATCGGAAGGAGCATAAGGGCTTTTGTGGCATGCAGAGAAGATGAAAAAGCGGCCGAAGACATGCTGGTGGGATCCTTGTTTGCAGGGATTGCCTTTTCCTGGGCCAGACTGGGAAATGTGCATGCCATGAGCCATCCGGTTAGTGCGTATTTTGATGTGCCCCATGGAGTGGCTAATGCCATTTTGCTTCCTATCATTGTGGACTATAACGCATTGGCCGATAAAGGAAAATATTTAAAGATTTATAATTACATAGCCAAAAAACCGGAAACGAAAGACAGCTTTGAAACCTGGATGCTCTCGGATGTATTAAGGGAGCTTAATGCTGAGATAGGCATACCGGACGGATTATCTAAAGTGGGAGTGCAGGACGAGTTTATCGGCCCCATGGCGGAGGACGCCATGAAGAGCGGTAACATCATGGCTAACCCCAGATCTTCCAGATTAACGGATATCATAGAGCTTTATAAGAAAGCTATGTAGGGTGAAAGAACCGTTCCTCTTCTCCGGTTACCTGCTCTATTTCGCATAATAATGATTCCCGTCGTTACCGCCCATAGGCAATTTTTATGATATCATCAATCCCTGCCTCTTCGATGGAAACGTCCTTCAGAGGCTTTATGGATGAAAGATCGGAAATGATATCCGCGGCGGTGATGTCGGATTTATTGAATCTGTAGCGCGCCACATTCCCTTCACGGGAGATAAGCTCACACCTGTCATGGGTGGGAGCTTTTTCATCATAGAATTCAGCCACAAGAGTTTTATAGGGAGCGATCCTGTCTGTGATCTCTTTCAGATTACCATCTTCTATCATGGTGCCATGGTTAATGATGATAAGGCGTTCACAAAGTTCCCGGATATCACCCAGATCATGAGTGGTGAGCACAATGGTGGTCTTTCGCACTTCATTGATCTCTTTGATGAACTTTCGCAGAGAATATTTGGCGGATACATCAAGACCTATTGTGGGCTCATCCAGGAAAAGCACCTTCGGGGAGTGCAGCATGGATGCCACCAGATCCCCCTTCACACGCTGCCCCAGAGACATCTGCCGCACCGGCTTGTCTATAAGCTCTTTAATGCCCAGGATATCGTCCATGACATTCAGAGTATTATCAAAATCATTCTGAGGGATCCGGTAAATGTGCTTCAGCAGTTCAAAGGTCTCTCCCAGCCGAAGATCCCAGTTAAGCTGAGTCCTCTGACCGAAGACCACACCAATGTTTCTTACCACTTCTTTCCTGTGCTTTGTGATATCTTCACCGTCTATCAGGACACTGCCGCTTGTGGGAGTGAGTATCCCGGACATCATCTTTATGGTCGTGCTCTTTCCGGCGCCATTCGGGCCGATGAATCCCACGATCTCTCCTTCATCAATGTGAAAAGACAGATCTTTTACAGCATGGATAGTGTCGGTGTTTCTTGACACCAGGCCCTTAAGAGCTCCGGAAAGTCCGGCACCCTTACGCTTAATGATGTAATCTTTGCATAATTTATTGACGTCGATCATTATTAGTTACCTGCGCTTTCGTACTTTTTAAGACCTGAGCGGAAATATGCCCCTGCCAGACACATTAAGAGAAGACCCACGGCAAGGGTTATAAGGGCAGTGGTCATCCCGCCCGATAAACCATTCTCAATCCCAAGAAGTGAAGAAACCGGATAATAGGACACCCATCCGATGGGGATCAGATATGTCAGGATAAACTGCAGACTCTCGGGATACATGGAGAGAGGATACATGGTGGTCTTATCCATGATCTCCTGAGTGTATTGTCCGAAATCCACAGCGCTTCTTGTGTGAAAGGAAGTGCTTCCCAGGAGGATATAGATGCCGCCCCGGATGAGAGTGGCGCCGATAAGCATGATGATGACCTGGAAAACAAACATGACTGAGACCTGTATCCCGGATTTCATACAGCCATAGATAAAGACCATGATCCCCGGCACCAGGTCGGTGAGGCCGAAGATATTAATGTTGGTAAAGAAGAACTGATACATCACACCAAGGGGTCTGGTGAGATACCTGTCGAAATCTCCTTCGATCACATACCATCCCATGAACCATCCCTGCACAAAAAAGATCATGGACAGGGCATGGGAAATAACGGACAGACCATAGAGAAACGCCAGCTGCCCGTAGTTCCACCCGTTTATCTCTCCGAAGGATTCCACCACGAACTTTATGATGGCAAAGCCCATGATGAACTGAAGCGGGTTTGATATGAACCATCCCGCGATATTACTGGGGTATTCGATCATTGTCATAAAGGCCATCTTTATCTCCTGACCTGTCACATCCAGGTAATGGCCCAGTGTATCAAAAGCTTTTCTCATGATCATCCTCCCTGAACCATGACTTTACGTGTGATCCTGCTCTCAGCGAAGAAGAAGAGTGCTGAAAGGACTATAAGCCAGATGAACTGGATCCCCATCTGCATCAGTATATCAGCTCGCTCACCTCTTCCTATATAAATGCTTAAGGGGAGCTGGTATATATAAACGAAAGGAAGAGCGGTGAGGACACCTGATATGCTGTCCGGGAAGAACCATATGGGAATGATGCTTCCGGAGAGAAGCCGTATGAGATGCTTCTTCACCTGTATAAGTGCGTTATTATTAATGGCGGTAAAGGCCATCATTCCAAACAGGGCTGCAATGAGCCAGTTGATCAGGAAGGATTCGATGACTGATATTATAAAGAGGGGAAGGTCACGGACATCCGCCATGAGAGGAGGCTTTATCATGAGGGTCCCGATGATCAGGATCGGGATCATGTTCTGGAAAATGAGGGCGATGATATTTCCTATATCTTCCGCCAGAAACATACCAAAGAGACTGATGGGCTTCATCATATCCGTTGCCACGGAGCCCTTTTCCACGCTGCTACCGATTCTTCTTTCCACGTTTGTGATAAGTAGCACGGAAAGAGCGGATGAGATTATGATATAGGTCTGCATGCTGCCCACATCCACGCCGTCCACCACGCTGCGTCCGGTGTAAAGAGCCCTCCAGAAATATGCCGAAGTGATCATGATTATGGTCTGCATGATGATGTTTCCGTATACGTTGAACTCATATGTCATGCTCTTTATGATCTGGGTTTTTAAGATATATAAGTATTTTTTCATATCATTCCTTCAAGACATACACGAAATTATATTAAGATAAGGGTATTCCTGATGTCAATGATCCAAAAGGCCATCATATCTGATTGCAATGTTCTTTTTTGTGGTGACAGATACTATACGAAAGTGATAAAATCATAGGTACCTGTAACCGCTTTTAGAAGGGGGAAACGGATCATGCAAAATGGAATCAGGAACAAGGGGAAGAACACCGTCGAGACCATTATAGTCAGCATTCTGGTCATCATCTTTTTCGTCAGTACAGTTCTTATGTACTACAGCATGCTTTTTTACGAGAAGAGGGACAACATAATAAAAGACGGCCGAATAGCCGCCCAGGTAGCAGCGGAAAAGTTCGAGCAGTATATGAACCTGAACAGTAATTTTATAGGTTTCACTGCCCTGGCACTGGATGATATGATAGAAGCCGGCCGCAGCGATCAGGAAATACAGGACTTCATGGAGGCTCAGTCCATGGGTGTCAAAAACGTTACCATGAAAAACACCACCGGTCTGTATGGCTATATCCGGGGTAAGTTCTACAGCGGCACCGATTGGGTGGCACCGGATGGTTATGATGCCACCGAAAGGCCATGGTACAAAAATCACATTAAAAACAATGGCCTGATCTCCGTGTTGGAACCCTATCAGGATATGCAGACCGGGGAAATACAGCTGGCCATAGGAAAGATGCTAAGTGACGGCGAAAGCGTGGTTTCCGTGGATATGTCCATTATAAACGCCCAGGAGATGACAAAAAATGCCGTGGAAAACGGCAATATAGATATAGAGATGGTTCTTACGGGCACCGGCTATGTGGTCACCCATTCCGACGAAAATGAAGTGGGAAAGAATTATACGGAAGAAACCGGCACCCTCGGAGTGGCCATATATGACACCATCACGGATTCCGTGCAGGATTATTACGAACTGGAATACGGCGACAGGAGATATATCATTTACGTGGCACAACTTGCCGATTCATGGCGGTGTGTTTCCGTGATAGACACCACATCCATCTACAGACAGCTTCAGATCATGTTTGCTCTGACCATCGTGGTGGTACTGGTAATGGTGGTCATCATCGTGTTTATCATGCGTACAGCCGGAAAGCGTGGCATCATGGTGGAGCGTGCCCTGGACGAAAACGAGGCTAAGAATAAATTCCTGGATGAAAAGGCGGAGGTCCTTCGAAAGACCGCGAGAGGCTTATCCGATAATGAAAAAGAAGACATCAGGGAATTGGGGGAAAAACTGAAAGAGCTTTCAGAAGAAATGCAGATCCTTTCCGGAATGGGAGATGACCGTTCGGAAAAAGGCAGGGGGAGATTCTATTCTTTATAGTTTCTGATACAGGGGGATGACAGATGTCAGAACTTACCATATTTAATTATACAACGCTGATACTGGATCTGGGCACTATAGTCATGCTAATAGGTCTCCTTATGGTCACGAATGTTCTCCGGCAAAGAGGACGTGCGGACGATAAGCTGTTCTTCTACATGGTGATCATTGCCATGGTAATAGCTGGATCGGACATTGTGGGCTATTTGGCAGACGGGAAGAGCTTTTTTGGAGCGCCCTTTGTGCAGCAGGCCGGAATGCAGGTCTTTTATCTGACCTTCACCCTGGAAGCCATGGTGTGGACATATTATGCCGATGTCCGTTTCAAAGGTTGGCATATGAACTACAGTATTCTAAGGAAGGTTATTTTCTATATTCCCGGTTTCATTCTTTTGACCACCATATTTATCAATTCCTTTAATGGGTGTATCTTCTATGTAAGCGAAGAGAACGTATATTACAGGGGGCCTCTTTTTATCCCCATGTATGTAGTAATAGTGTTCTACTTCATCTGGGGCTTTGCCACTATGACCAGATACAGAAACGCCGGCACCGGACGTTCGCTGATCCCACTCTGGATCTATTTCATGCCCATAATACTGGGCGTGGTGGTTACCTTTATCCTGGGAAGCACTTCTCTGGCTCCGGTGGGCATAGCGGTATCCATTATGTTCACTCACCTTGGTTCTATGAATGAAATAACAGATACCGAATATGAGGAGGGTGAAGTATGAGCTTTGTGAGTATGATCCCGGATGAGGTATTGGCATCTTTCTATCTGAATTCTATAGCTATCGTCCTTCTGGTGGGGGTGATAGTGCTCTATGGTCGTGCCGGCAGGCGTGATAAGACCGAAAAACGAATTTTCTCCGATATGGCACTGTTAATCATTCTGCTGTCTGTTTCTTATGTTTTTGAGACGGCGGTTTCGGAGCAGATAGTGCCGCTACACTATAAGATCATTATTGCGGAAGAGGTTCTTCATGACATAGTCCTAAACGGCTTTTGCATCGCCTGGATCCTTTATGCAAACTACAGGATGTACAAGGGCTTTGGATATGTGAAGAGAAAGAAATGGTTGTATCTGGCACCCTTCTTCATACTGCTGGTGCTGAATATGGCAAACATGTTCTTCCCGGTTTTCCGTTATTACGGGGATGACATGAAGGTCCATGATACTGCCCTTTTTATTCTCCAGGATATAATCAGATACGGTTATATGGTAGTGGCGGCAGTTCAGCTTTATAAGCATAACAAGGAAGAGGGAAGCAGCCGCTTTTTCAATATGATAACCTTTGTGTTCCCGGCAGCGGCAGGAGCAGTACTTCATGATCTGACACCCTATTATATCCAGACCCTTTCTCTGGGAATGGCAGTAGGGCTGGCACTTCTTTATGCGGAGATTGCCAACGAGCAGAGCTTTTGCGACAGGGAGACAGGATTTTTTGACAGATCCTATGTGGAGCATATGGCGGAGTTAATCAGTAATAAGAAGTATGATGTGGGGAACGTGATGGTCTTCGATCTGGAAGGTAGCGAAAATATCGCGGACTTTTGCAAGATACTAAAGAAACAGCTGCCCGTTGACTGCGAACCCATAAGACTAAAAAAGGATGAAATCCTGGTGCTGTCCACAGTAAATGAAAAGGCGCCGCTATTTATGGTGGCTGAGGACGTGAAGATGTCCGTGGAAGAATATAATGAGAAAAACAGCGAGAATCCTATGGATGTTAAGATCCGGTATCAGCTGAAAAAGAAGAAAGAATCGGGTTATGAACTTTTTGACCGTGTGCTGAAGCGGTTAAACGCGAGGTAAGGAATTCATGGAAATAGAGGAAATTTCAAGCGACAACGCCGAGGACTTCCTTTCGATACTCGGGCCGGACATAGTGGATGATATGAAGCGGGTCTTTTACCGCGGACTGGGAGTAATGGGGGACTCTTCCGAACCGGAAGGGGTTCTTATTTACGAGCTGGTGGACGCTGAAAGCGACAAGGACACCAAGAGCCATGTGGTGATGGCTAAGTATAATAGCCCGGAAGCCGGAAAAGCGGTTCAGAAGCTTTATAAGGAAGACTATGTATATGAAGAGAACATTATAGAGAGCTTCTACGAATCGGAAGATGAGAAGCTGGCAGACGACTTTGCCACGGAAGGTTTTTCCAAGGATAAAAAGGAAAGCGATGTGGTGAAGATATCCCTTAAGGACACAGCAGGACTGGACCTTGTGAAAAAAGGAAATCCGCCCTCTTATGTAAAGAGCATCATTGAATTATCGGTAGCTCAGTATCGGACTGCCATAAAGGCCTGTCTCTTTAAGGGGCATAAAGGAGTGTTGGAGGACCTGGCATATCTTCCCATGACCTGGTTCGAAAGAGAGGTTTCCGCCTGCTCCATAACCGATGGTAATGTGGACGGCCTGTTCCTGGTGAGAGCCACCCCGTCGGGAGTATTGATACCGGTGCTTTTCTTTGCTACCGGTCCCGATTCGGTAAAGAGGCTGGCATACATGTTGATATACAGTATCAAAAAAGCTTTGGAGAAATATCCGCCGGAAACGGAAGTGATTATCAGCCGGACAAAAAAAGCGTCCAAAGAAATGATAAAAAAACTGTTACCTGAGGTGAAGGGTGACGAAGTGTTTTTCGGAAGCAGAAAAGAGTAGGGATATGAGAAGGAGGATATATGAAGGAATACAATGAAGAGGTCTTAAAAGATGTCGAGAAGCTAAAAGAAAAGAAAATCCAGGAAGAATCTAATGACATTAAGCGAAAAGATGCCTTCAAAGATGGTGAAGAAGAAATCTCCCTCGCGGCCAGAAAGACTATTCTGGAGGATTCTGTAAACAAGGCGGCCTCCGTCTTTCAAAAGGCCTGGGATGAAAAGGTCTTCGAAGTAGTGGTGGGAGGCGGTGGTTTTGGTGCCCCGCCTGTCATGATCACCACCAGCCTTAAGAACATGAAAAGCATGTTCACAGGAAAGAAAAGATCCGGAGCAGCCGTGGAATTGGCACGTGCCGCACAGAGCTTCTTTGAGGCCACCGGGGGGAAGATCGTGGTGGACGAACCCTCATCAGCAGACAAGATAAAGATGATGCTTTCCCTTTATATGACTTCTACGGGCTATGTGAACTCTCACGGGTCTCCTTATACCACGGAAGGACAGCTTCGCACCAGGGAAGCCAATGCTCTTGCGGACCTTATGAAGACTGCCGTGAAGAATATGACCACGGATAAGGACGAGGAGGACATAAAGGACAACACTCTTAAGCCGGAGGAGAGAAAGGAATCCCTGGACAGCGTTCAGAAAATCATGAAGAGGGCTGCCAAGGGCTGGGAGTCTTTTTCCAACCAGTTGGGAAAATCTATTTCGGCATATACCCCGGAAGAAATGCTGAAGCGCAAGCTTGAAGTACTTAAGAATTACGAAGTGCAGATAAAGAGATATAGAAGCGAAGTGCCGGAAGCAGAATGGGGAGGTAGGATCACCCGGATGATCCGTGACTACGAGGACTGCATCAGATGGGAAAAGGTCATGGCCTTTACGAACGCTCATTTAGAGGTAAAGAAGGAAGGGGAACAAAAGAAGACCGAATCCATCGAAAAGGTGATAAATAAACATCTGGAGCAGGAAGGTGAGATAGAACAAAAGGACAATCTAAAGAAGGAAGAGATAGATGAAGGCCTGTCCGAAGAACAGCTGAAGGGTATACAGGAGATAGATACCTGGCTCATCCGTAATGCCGCAAACGGCGGACTGTTCGGCATTAAGAATGAGCATGCGGATTTTGTGAGTGCTATCCTGGCTCTTTCAAAACGAGAGAGACTTCATATGTATTATCTGGTGGAAACAGACGCCAGAAAGAATCCAA
>JAILDZ010000104.1 GCA_024688505.1 Lachnospiraceae bacterium | reverse complement strand
TTTCGAACCGGCTGTCTGAGCTGTTATTACGATTGTCTCCCAGCACAAAGTATTCATCCGGTCCCAGAGTTTTCGGTTCATATACGGATCCTGCATTTTCTATGATCTCTCGGCCGTAGTCCTCTATCAGCATTTCGCCGTTAATATATATGTCACCTGTAGCCATGATCTGCACCGTTTCACCGGGGAGGCCTATGATCCTCTTTATATAATAGGTGTCCTCATCATACTGATATGGGAAAACCACGATATCAAAGCGCTTTGGTTCGGAAAAACGGTATGTTACTTTATCTATTATGATATTGTCTCCGTCAGACAGTGTGTTTTCCATGGATGAGCCGCTCACGGTGGTCCGCTGCCCTATAAACTTTATGATAAACAGAGCAATAAAGAAAACCACCACCACATATAGGATCATGGACAGTATTTCTTTACCGGTCAGCTTCTCATCATCCGGATTCACCGGCTCTGCCGGCTTTTTTATTTTCTTTCTCTTCTTTATATTATCGTTTTCCATCTTAAATCCCGGATCTATCCCCGGTCATCGGGCTTTTCTACAGATATCCTGCCCAGAGTCCCGCTTCGAAACTCGTCTATAATAAGGTCAGCAGCCTTTAAGATATCAGGCTCTCCGCCTTTTTTCAGGCACCCTCTGCTTAAAGCAATGTTTAAAAGGATATCAGCTTCTTTTTCATTTTCATCAATATTATAACGTTTTGATATGTATGTGGCGTAATCAGATTTTAAAAACCTGATAATCTCCATAGAGAGTTCTTCATGTTCAATGACATTATCGCTAATAGCGCCTGTCATTGCAAGATGAAGTCCCACGGTCCGGTCCTCAAACTTAGGCCATAAGACTCCAGGAGTATCAAGGAGTTCCACATCCTTATTCAGTCTGATCCACTGTTTTCCCTTTGTGACACCGGGTTTATTCCCCGTCTTGGCCACTGATTTATTGGCAAAACTATTTATGAAAGTGGATTTTCCCACATTCGGTATGCCGGCCACCAGGGCACGTACAGGTCTGTTTTTTATGCCCCGCTTTAAGTCTCTTTCTCTCTTTTTCTGACACGCTTTGTCCAGGGCGTCTTTCACATCTTTCATGTTGTTATTCTTCCTGGAATCCAGTGCCACAGCCGGAATGTCCATATTTTTATAATACTCGATCCAGCTTTCCGTTACCTTGCTGTCGGAAAGGTCCGCTTTATTAAGAAGCACCATTCTGGCCTTATTTGCCGTGAGCTTCTCTATCTCCGGATTCCTGGCAGAATACGGGATCCTGGCGTCGGTGATCTCTATAACCAGATCAATTAATTTAATGTCTTCCTGCATCTGACGAAAAGCCTTCGTCATATGCCCGGGATACCATTGATATTCCATATAATAATCCTAATTCACAAAACCGAAATTTGACATGGTAAGATCAAACCATATCCTGGCCACTATCTCCTCATCACGCACCATACCGATGGTCTCGTAGCGGGAATCCTCGCTGTTATTCCTGTTGTCACCCAGCACGAAATATGAACCGGAAGGCACAGTGATCTCGTTTTCCGCTATACCGGCATCCTTAATGGATTCTGTATCCGCCACATCTCTGTAGGCTTCGTTATTCACATAAAGGGTACCGTTTTCAATCTTAATTAAATCCCCCGGGAGCCCTATCACTCGTTTAATACTGTATTTGGAATTAAGGTTTCCGGAAGGCTGGAATGCGATGATATCATTCTTTGAAGGGGAAAGCAGCCTGTATTTCAGCTTATCCATAAGGAGCACGTCCCCCTCCTGAAGGGTGGGCTCCATGGATTCTCCCAGGGAATCTATACGTATGCCGTATGAGATCACCACAAAATATGAAAGCAGCACCACTGCGATCATTTCCCCCAAAAATATGAAAACTCTCTGGAATCTGGAAAACTCTATTTTTCTTCTTTTTCGGTTAAAATTCAGACCGTCTTTCTTAAGCGGATTTTTCATATTCTCATATAACCATACTAAAAAAGAAACAACCACCGCAGGGTGATTGTTTCTTAAGTATACAAAGATTATTTAATAACTTCTTTAACCTTAGCCTTCTTACCCACACGGTCACGAAGATAGAAAAGTTTTGCTCTGCGGACTTTACCCTGACGAACCACTTCCACCTTCTCCACGTTCGGGCTGTGAAGAGGCCATGTCTTTTCTACACCCACACCGTTGCTGAACTTACGAACGGTGAATGTAGCTCTGTTGCTTCCGCCCTGCTTCTTAAGAACAGTTCCTTCGAAAACCTGAACTCTTTCTCTGTTTCCCTCTTTAATCTTAGCATATACCTTTACGGTATCGCCTACGGAAAACTCCGGTACGGACTCACGAAGCTCTTTTGCTTCGATCTCTTTAATAATCTCGTTTGCACTCATTTTAAAAATCCTCCTGTCTTCATTTGATGTTCTTATCTACCCTGTGCAGACAGAGGACCATCTCTCTAAAAAACAACTATGTAACTATATCACGGCTTTTAGCATTGTGCAAGTGCTTTTTATTAATATTAAGCCGTTTATTCCTTTATAAGATCAGGGCGATACATCTTTGTCCTGATAATGGACTGCTCGGCACGCCACTTTTCCACATTGGCATGATGTCCGGAAAGCAGGATATCCGGCACCTTTCTTCCTCTCCATTCTTCCGGCCTGGTATACTGCGGATACTCCAGCAGGCCGTTTTCAAAGGATTCTGTGGAAGATGATTCATCATTATGAAGCACTCCCGGCACCAGTCTTGCTATGGCATCGATCATGACCATGGCAGGAAGTTCCCCGCCTGTAAGCACATAATCCCCAATGGATATGCGGTCGGTCACTATCTCTTCTATCACTCTTTCATCCACGCCTTCATAGTGCCCGCAGAGAAGGCATACGTCCTCTTCCATGGCGAATTCGTGTGCCTTGCTTTGGGAAAACACACTGCCCTGTGGAGTGAGGTAGATGAGCCTCATATCATGACCTGCTTTTTCTTTTACATACATAAAAGCATCATATATGGGCTCCGCCTGCATCACCATGCCTGCACCGCCGCCGTATGGATAATCATCCACCTTGCCGTGCTTCTTATCATGAGAAAAATCTCTGATATTTATCTCTTCTATAGAGATAAGATCTTTTTCTATAGCTCTTCCCAGGATACTGCCCTTCACAGCGTTTCCGAACATCTCCGGGAATAATGTCAGCACATAAAACTTCATATCAGACCTTTTAACAGATGAACTGTTACTACGCCTTTTTCTAAATCCACGGAAAGTATACAGTCGGGTATGGACGGGATCAATACTTCCTGTCCGTCCTTTTCCACCACATACACATCGTTGGCTCCGGTTCTCATTATATCCTTTACTGTACCGAAGTCTTCACCGGTGTCTGTCACCACATTAAGCCCTATGAGATCCGCGATGTAGTGCTCTCCGTCTTCAAGGGGCACCGCATTCTCTCTTCCCACATAAAGCTCGCATTTGCTGTATTTTTCTATAAGATTTATATCCTCATAGCCTTCAAAGCGAAGGAGATACATATTCTTATATGGCTTGGCGGCTGCTATCTTCATGGTGAGCATTTCCTTCTTGGTATCCAGAAACACTTCCTTCAGCCGCATAAACTTATCCGGGTCGTCCGTGGTGGGATATACTTTCACGTCTCCCTTTAATCCATGGGTTCCGCTTAAGACACCCACACGAAAAAGATCATTCAATGATATCTACTACCACCTTTTTATCTGTCTTTGAAGATGCTGCTTTCACTACAGAGCGGATAGCCTTCGCTATACGGCCCTGCTTACCGATGACCTTCCCCATATCGCCGGGGGCCACCTTTAACTCTACTACAAGTGTGCGTCCGGCTTCTCTTTCTGTAACCACCACCTCATCCGGAGAGTCTACGAGAGCCTTCGCAATCACTTCTACTAACTCTTTCATTTATTTACTCCTGTAAGCTTTGAATTACTTTGAGATACCTGCCTGCTTGAAAAGTCTTCCTACTGTTTCTGTGGGCTGTGCGCCGTTGTTCAGCCACTTCTTAGCCAGCTCCTCGTTGATCACTACCTTTGCGGGCTCCACGTTGGGATCATAGGAACCGATCTCCTCGATGAATCTACCGTCTCTGGGTGCACGTGAATCAGCTACTATCACACGATAGATAGGTGCCTTCTTCTTACCGATTCTTCTTAATCTGATCTTTACTGCCATTTCGATATCCTCCTGTTTATGACAATTAATGTTTGCTTTTTTGACAATTGTTACATGGCATGTAATGCCATTATAAATTTGCATATAAATCGTCTTCGAAAGCTAGCTTTCGCGAACGATTTATGTGCAAATTGCAATGTGGCTTCGCCACATGCACAATTGTCAAAAATATTTATCAAAAAGGAAATGGTGATTTCATTCCTCTTTTACCTTTAAACATGCCGGGCATCTGTTTCATCATCTTCTTAGCCTGTTCAAACTGTTTCACCAGTCTGTTCACTTCGGCTATATCCACCCCGGCGCCTTTTGCTATGCGCTGCTTCCGAGACATGTTCATAAGCTTGGGATTGCCTCTCTCCGCAGGTGTCATGCTGTATATGATAGCTTCGATGTGTGCCATCTTCTTTTCATCGATGGCATCCGTAAGCTGACTCATCTGTTTATTGTTCATCCCGGGCATCATGGAAAGCACCGATGCCAGGCCCCCCATTTTCTTCATCTGGCTCATGGAGTCCAGATAGTCATTGAAGTCGAATTCAGCCTTTTTCATCTTTCGGCTGATCTCTTTAGCCTTCTCCTCATCCACCATGGATTCGGCTTTTTCTATGAGAGATAGCACATCTCCCATGCCAAGGATCCTGTTTGCCATCCGATCCGGATAGAAAGGTTCCAGATCCGAGAGTTTCTCTCCCATACCCACAAAGAGAAGGGGTTTTCCGGTGACTGCTCTGATGGAAAGTGCGGCACCGCCTCTGGTATCGCCATCCAGCTTAGTGAGGATGACTCCGTCTATGCCCACCACTTCATCAAAGGAGCTGGCCACATTAACCGCATCCTGACCTGTCATGGCATCCACGATGAGGATGGTTTCCGTCACATCCACCTTGGATTTGATATCCGAAAGCTCTGCCATCATGTCTTCATCTATATGCAGACGTCCGGCTGTATCAAGGATCAGAACGTTATTTCCGTTCTTCTTTGCATATTCAAGCGCATTTAATGCTATTTCTGCCGGCTTATGGTCCGTGCCCATATCAAAGACCGGCACTTCCTGCTTTTCACCGTTTATCTTCAACTGGTCGATAGCGGCAGGTCTGTATATATCGCAGGCCACCAGAAGAGGTTTCTTTCCCTTAAGCTTCATCTTCCCGGCCAGTTTCGCCGTGGTGGTGGTCTTACCTGCACCCTGGAGCCCCACCATCATAAGAATGGTGATGCCCTGTCCGGGTACGTATTTTATCTCTGTATTTTCTTCGCCCATGAGATTCACAAGCTCTTCATGGACTATCTTCACCACTGTCTGTCCAGGATTCAGGCCGTTCAGCACATCTGCGCCCACAGCTCTTTCTTCCACTGTCTTAATGAAGTTCTTTACCACCTTGAAGTTAACATCCGCTTCCAGGAGGGCCATCTTCACTTCTTTAAGCCCGGCCTTTACATCTTCTTCCGACAGACGTCCCTTGCCCCTCAGGCTTTTAAATACGTTTTGAAGTTTTTCCGAAAGGCTGTCAAATGCCATATCTTATCCTTCTTACAGTTTATCTATGATGTCATCCAGAGATTTCAGTATCTCAGGATCCTTAGTCTTTCCTTTTAGGGATGCCACATCTTCCTTAATGTCCTGAAACCGTCTTAAGAGATGCAGCTTTTCTTCATATCCCTCCAGGGTCTTTTCCAGGCGCTTTACCATGTCATGTACGCCCTGACGACTGATGCCTCTTTCTTCCGCTATCTCCGAAAGCGACAGATCGTTTTCAATATAATCTTCGAACACGGTTCGTTGATTTTCGTTTAAAAGCTCTCCGTAAAAGTCATACAGGAGATTCAGTCGTTCCTTTTTTTCCATAAAAAAACCCACCGACATAAGAATATACACTCTTACGCCGGTGGTGTCAAGTATTTTTTCTTTACAGCCTATATTTCAAAGCTTTTTATTAAAATGTGGTGTTCTGGTCGCTGTCATAAGGATTAGAAGTCACTGCATTATTCTGGCCTGACAGGGTCATGTAAAGCTGTGCATCAGCATTCTCCTTATAGGGGCTCAGGTAGAACACGCCTACGATACCACATGTGATGATAGTAAGCAGAATCCATCCGATGAAGGAAAGGTCGTATACAAATGCCTGCCACTTATTTCCTTTCATCATCTCCTTGGACTTCTTTATCACTTCCATGGGAGCAAGCTCAGGGTTATCTCTTAAGATATAGGGAACCATACGGTATGCATATGCCATGATGATTCCGGGGATGATAAAGAGACATGTCCAAAGTGCAAGGAACAGATCTTTTAAGAATACTGTCAGCACGTTATGAAGATAATTCTTCTTAAATCCATCCAGAAGCCCGTTTAAATCTGCTCTTCCGTCAGACTGATTATTATCCTTAAAGAATCCATAGCATCCTATTGAAAGGGGATTAAGTGCAAAGATCTTAATAAGCTCACCGATAGTAACTGCCACGCCTATCACACCAAGTATAGCAAATAAAATGATCATCATCTGCTCCGGTGAAAGCTCGCTAAACTGATTCTGCAGATCCTCGCTTTTAACTGAGTTGCTGGCACCTGCGCCTGCACCACCTGCACATACTGAAAGGACCAGAGCTACAAGAACACTCTTCCAGTAGTTTGCTTTGAAGACTGTCTTACCTCTCTCCTTTACCTCACTGATACTCCACATAATGAAATACCTCCTTCTGATAAATAAAAAATCTAATCCTTGAATTCAAGGACTTCATTTGGAGTACATTCAAGGATCCTGCAAAGCCTCTCAAGGGTATCTGTAGTGATACCTTTATTGTGCTTTAAATTGTTAATGGTCCTGGGATTGATGTTATGCTGATTAATAAGGCTATATGTTGAAATGCCTTTTTTCTGCATTGTATCCCACAGTGGTCCATAATCAATCATCCGATTGTACTCCCCGCTAAAGTATGGGCATTTTGAGTATATATGCCTATACTGAAATAGATATCTACAAAGCATTTGCAGCATAATTAAAATACACCATATGTTGTGTAGATACATTTTACAGTATAGCAAAAATGTATACAAATGTCCATACTTTTAACGTACTAAATTATTAAACTAATTTTGGGAGGTACTGTAGTTATGGAAAAGAGAATAGACAAGAACATCCACACATGGGTATTCTGCTTCCTTCTTGGAGCACTTGGTGTAGATCGTTTTGTCAGAGGACAGATCGGACTTGGAATTTTAAAGCTGATCACCTGCGGCGGATGCGGAATCTGGGAGCTTGTTGACTGGATCATCGCTCTGGTTAAGGCTTACGGCGAAGCTTACAAGGATGATCAGGAATTCGTATTCGTAGACGGAAAGTACACAAAGTAATTTTCCTAAATGAATATATTAAAAGCGGCGGAATCCTCCGCCGCTTTTTTGTTTTACAGGCTGGTCCGCACCTGCTTGGGTCTGTAGCCCGCTTTATCCAGAGCCGAAAGGATCTCTTCCTTATGAGCGGTACCGAAAGCTTCCAGGGTAATCCGAAGCTCCACTGCCGCGTTACGGTTCGTGGAAACGAACTGGTTATGCTCCAGCTTGATTACGTTACCCTGTGCCTTCGCTATGCAGTCAGCCACAGCAGCAAGCTGTCCGGGCTTATCCGGAAGCAGAACAGAAACAGTAAATATACGGTCTCTGAAAATCAGGCCCTGCTGAACCACGGAAGACATGGTGATGACATCCATGTTTCCGCCGGACAGGATACATACGATGTTCTTGTCTTTCACATTAAGCTGAGAAAGGGCCGCAACAGTGAGAAGTCCGCTGTTCTCCACCACCATCTTATGATTCTCCACCATGTCGAGGAAGGCTACGATAAGCTCATCATCCTCCACGGTGATCACATCATCTATGTTTTCTCTCAGATATGGAAAGATGTTCTTTCCCGGAGTCTTCACTGCGGTACCGTCTGCAATGGTGCTGACAGTGGGCAGAGTCACCACCTCTCCTTTTTCCAGAGAAGCTTTAAGACAAGCAGCTCCTGCGGGCTCCACGGCAATAACCTTTATCTTCGGATTCAGGATCTTTGCCAGAGTGGAAACACCGGTAGCCAGGCCGCCTCCGCCTACAGGCACCAGGATATAATCCACGAAAGGCAGCTCTTTAATAATCTCCATTCCGATAGTACCCTGTCCTGTAGCCACCACAGGATCGTCAAAGGGATGAATGAAGGTGTATCCGTGTTCCTCGGCCAGTTCATATGCCTTCTGGCAGGATTCGTCATATACATCGCCGTAAAGCACCACTTCCGCACCATAGCTCTTGGTGCGGTTCACCTTGATAAGAGGTGTGGTGGTGGG
>JAILDZ010000101.1 GCA_024688505.1 Lachnospiraceae bacterium | reverse complement strand
GCGGCATTTGCCGTCAGCGCATATACCGGCAGATCCGGGTATTTCTCTCTGATCTTTGCCACGGTTTCTATTCCGTCCATTCCCGGCATCATATGGTCGAGAAGTACTACGTCGAAATTATTTATTTCTATCTTGCTTAAGGCTTCTTCTCCGCTTTCGGCAGTGGTTACAAAGACTTTTGTGGCCCTGAGGAGACCCTTTATGACAGCCAGGTTCATGGGGTTATCGTCCACTACCAGGATGTCCGCATCGGGTGCCACAAACTGAGGCACATACGGGCCCTTAGGTCCTGCATCATCTTCTTCCCGGAAAGGACCAAGCTCCGTGGCATCCACTATCTTCTGCTCGAAAGTGAAGAGGAAATCGGATCCCACCCCGTATACGCTTTCACACCACAGATTTCCGTCCATCAGATTTGCAAACTGACGGGAAATATCCAGTCCCAGACCTGTACCCTGAATGCCACTGTTTTTCTCTTCATCCAGTCTCTCATATGCCGTGAAGAGTTTTTCCAGGTCTTCCTCTTTCACACCTATACCCGTATCCTTTACGGAAACCCGGATATGACATGTGCCTTCGGTCTTATCCTCCACTGTCACCTTCAGGGTGAAGCCGCCATTATCCGTATATTTCACCGCGTTTGTAAGGAGATTCAGCACTATCTGCTTGATCTTACCCATATCACCGAAGAGTCTCTTCGGCAGTCTCTCGTCAATGTCTACCGCAAATGTCAGATCTTTCTCATTTGCTCTTACACGTATCATGGTGACAATGGAACGGAGCAGTTCGCCCGGGTCATACTCCATTTCCACCAGGTGCATCTTTCCGGACTCTATCTTTGAAATATCCAGCAGGTCATTTATCAGCGCCAGCAGTGATTCGGATGCACTCTTGATATCCAGAGCGTAATTCACCACAGACATGAAGTATGGTTTCGGCACTTCCGAAGCATCTTCACGGAGTATCATTTCATCCATGCCCATGATGGTGTTGATAGGTGTTCTTATCTCATGCGACATATTTGCCAGGAATCTGGATTTCGCAGAATTTGCTCTCTCCGCCTCGTCTTTGGCATTTTGTATCTCATTATACTGTTTTCTTATGATGGTTCCCGTCATGATACGCCACACCATAAGACCTACCAGAACGGCCACCAGGGCCACGCCCAGCACGCGGACCACCAGCAGCTCTCTTATGGATGGCTGCTTTTCCACTGTGTATATGCTCTCCTGATACACCTCTTCGGTGGCAGGGTTTATCACCTCGATATGAAGAGGATATGTGCCGTATTTTAAGCCTGTAAATTCCAGCGGGGACAGTGAACTTTGAGTGGTGACGATACCGTTATCGTCATTTCCCTCCAGATACATGCGGATGGTAGGATTAGACATGGAATAGTCCAGGATCGAAGCATTGATCTGAATACGGCCGGAGTCTGCGGGAATGACATATTTTCCTTCTTCATCCGGTTTTATCTCTTTGTCCCCTGCATTAATGGATTTCACTCCCACTCTGAGAGTGTCTCTCACTTCATAATAGTTGTTGATATTCACTCTGCTCACACCGGTCCTGCCGGAGAGATAGAGATTTCCGTCCGGGTCCAGTGCACTGTAGGCATTTGCCGTGGGTATGCTGGTGAGACCGTTTGACATGTTATAGAGACTATAGTCAAAAGGTTCTCCGGAAAGCATGGCATCGGAATTCACACAATATAATCCGTATGAAGACAGGATCCACATATCGCCGCTGTCGTCACTGAAGATGTCAAAGTTGTTGTTATACGGAAAATTCTCTATGTTAGTCACTTTTCCGTTTATCATATATTCCACAGAGTTTGACGTGATAAGCCAATACAGGCCCCGCTGTCCGTCTCTCTTTATTCTCATGACCACGTCACTGGTGAGTCCCTGGTCCCGGCCCACTTTCTTTATGCTGTTTCCCTTTATGATGTATATGCCGTCCCCGTCGGTGCCGGCCATGATCTCTCCGTTTCCGCCCGTTTCCAGAGTGAGGATCACAGTATTTGCCATGCCGTCTGCGGCACCGTAGTTTTTCACCACCCGGCGATCTTTCACTATGGATATGCCGTCATTGGTACCCACTATGACAGATCCATCCGCAGCCTCTGTCATGCAGCGCGTCTGAATATTTGCCAGTCCGTCTTCTTCGGTGATGTTAAAGATCTCTCCGTCTTTAGTGTAGCACACCAGCCCGGTTTCACCGTTTGATACACACAGCCACAGATTCCCCGCACTGTCCTCCATTATGCATCGGATCCGCGCTTCACCTATGTAATCTATCAGCTCACTCTCCACGGGATTATTATCGGAATCAATTATCTGCAGACCGCTATCCGTTCCCACATAGAGCACGTCGTTTATGAGGCAGGTGCTGTTTACCACCCTCTCTTCCTGTCCCGCCAGTGCGGTCAGATTCTGGAAATTGCTGGCCACCAGCTTCATCACGCCCTGTCTGGAGGATGCGAACCAGAGATTCCCCTGATAGTCGCTGGTCATCATTTCATATGAATTATTTATAGGCAGGTTTTCAATGACATGAAATTCTTTTTTCTCGTCCAGATATCCCACCATGCTCTGGGAAAGGACCCATATTCTGTCACAGGCTTTGGTGATCCATTTCACGCCTTCCATGGGGGCCACGGATATCTCTTCCATTTTATCCGCGCTCTGTCCGAAATCTCCGTAATAGAGCTTGTCTCCGTCCGACCCCAGGTACACTTTCCCAGGTTTTTCAGGATCGGCATATATGGCCGATACCACTCCCAGTCCCAGGTTCTCTCCCTTTTGATAGTAAACCAGCGCATTGCCGCTGATCTTAAATATGTCGCCGTTCCAGGTGTTTCCGTATATATCGCCTTTGGAGTCCGACACCATGGAATCAATATTCTGGGAAACTATCCTGGGATCGTTTATGACCTTAAGCTTCATGTTACTGTCCACGTAGGCCACGCCCACTGCAGTTCCCACATATACAGTGCCGTCTTTTCCTTCGGCGAAGGTCCTTACGGATGAAGATGCCAGACCGTCTTTATAGGTGAACCGCTGCTTCTCGCCGCCGTCCATCACCACTATACCGTTATCATTGGTTCCCACCCATATACGGCCGGAGCTGTCCTGCATCATGGCTCTGCCGTTTGCCAGACCGTCTTTGGAATCCAGTCTTTCGAAATTCGTGCCATCATAGCGAATGATGCCGCTGTATCCGCCTATCCAGATATATCCATCGGCATCTGCCATGATGTAATTCGCATCCGAAGTAGGAAGTCCGTTTGAGGCATCATAAAGCACAGCGGAATATCCCACATTGGGAATCTGCCCTGAGACCGCATATCCGCCTCCATTATTAGCTTCTTCTGCCGTTTCCTCCGTAGCGTTATTTGTGTCCAATCCTTCAGCCGCTTCTGCCGCATATGAAACGATCACATTTCCCGTCAAAAGCACCGACAGGCAGCAGAGAGCGATCATATTTTTGGTAATCTTTTTCATCTTCAGCACTGCCTCATGTTTCCTGATATTTCTTTAACACCTGCTTCACCTCTCCGAGGGAATCCATGAACACCTCCACACACTTCGGGTCAAACTGTGTGCCGGCGCCTTCACGGATAATCTCCAGAGCTTTCTCCAGCGGGAATGCCGGCTTATATACTCTGGGGGATGTAAGTGCATCAAACACATCTGCCACCGCCATGACTCTGGCAGACAGGGGTATCACCTGTCCGTGGAGTCCTTCCGGGTAGCCTTTGCCGTCCCATCTCTCATGATGGTATGCGGCCATGTTTCTGGCTTCTTTCAGGTAGTTATCTCCCTGGAACGTACTGATGGCGTTCTCCAGGATATGTTTTCCTGCTGTGGTATGAGTCTTCATGATCTCGAATTCTTCATCTGTGAGCTTTCCGGGCTTGTTAAGGACCGCATCCGGAATGTTTATCTTGCCCACATCATGAAGAGGTGCAGACATTTCCACATCAGACATGTATTTATCGGTGAGCTTTTCTGCGTAGTATCCCTTTTCTTTCAGTCCTTCCAGGATGATCCGCACATAGGCGGCGGTCTTCTGGATATGGGCACCCGTATCGGAGTCACGGTTTTCCACCATGTCCGCCATAGTGATGATAAGACCGTTTTGCATCTTCAGGTTCGCATTTGAGAAATACCGGATGCCGCGCATCTGCTCGCTGGTGTTCCGGGCCATCCTGCAAAGTGCCTTATAAAGCTTCTCCACCTCATCACCGGTACGTATGTCAAGAGCCTTCAGTTCATTCACATAGGCTTCCATGGATTCCTGGTCCGTGCTGGCATCCGCTATGCTGTCGGTGACCGATGCCATGCTGTCTATGGGGTATACCATATAGACTCTGGACATCCTGAGGCCGTATGCCAGGATAAGGGCGAAAAATCCGGAGAATATCATACCCACTCTGAGAATGAAATCTCTCATGTAGTCGGAAATATAATCTATGGATGCATCCGCACCGGCATAGGCCACGCATTCACCATGGGAATTATAGATGGGTGTGTATGCTGTGATGAAATAACCATAGATATCGTCATTTTCTATGGTCGGGATCTTTTCCCCTGCCAGAAGCATCGGTATGTATGGTTCGAAGGATGCATCAAAGGGAATATACTCTCCGATCATGCCGCTTTCCTGCAGCTCTTCGTCCGTATCAAAGATCACATAGCGTCCGTCCTCCCTGATCTGATATATATACAGATACTTTATGCTGCCCACGCTTGTCTGGAATTCCTTCAAAAGCTCATTGGTCTTTTGATAGCCTGCTCCCGTGTAGAGTTTAATGGCGGAGCGGGAATGCACATACCCTTCCAGAAGATCCGCATCCACTGCATTGGCAGCAAACTGAGAAGCGTTTACCGCATCTGCTCTGTATTGCTGTTTCATATTATTGAAGAACAGTCGCAGGCCCGCGACACCCATGGCCGCCACCACAGATACCATAGCCACTATGATAAGGGCCGTCAGTCTGGCCTGAAGAGATATTCCGCCGCGGCCTTTTTTGCCGCTGTATGTCTTCACTTCTTCTTCCGTAAGAGGTTTTTGTTTCCAACCGCTGGCCCATATATACCGTTTTTCGTTCTCGGGAATAGCAGAGAGTATTGCCACCACAATGATGGTGGAGACGGCTTTATCCACCAGGTTAAGACCGATATTAACCAGTATAAAGACTGCCATAAATAACAGTCCGTCACTCGGGACTATGGCTCTGACCACTTCTTCCACCTGGGGGAACTGGGGATGTCCCAGAAGGCCCATCTGAAATACTGCACCCAGGCCTCCGCCCAGAGCTGCCGAGATCAGGACAAATACTATGGCATTCGAAATCTTTTTAATCTTTCCCCTTCGGAAGAAATATGATGCCGTGATGGAGATCATAATACTTATGATAGAATAATATGCGGCATACTCATTATAAAAGCCGCATATCAGGTTAGAAAGCAACGCTGTGATCATGCCGGGAAACAGCCCCAGGACAGCAGCCACTGTGATGGATCCGGCTGTATCCACATACAGCGGCAGATCAAACCTGTTTACAAGATAAGAAAGGCCAGCATCTACTGCCACGCCGATCAATACTGCAAGTGCAAGCTGAATTGCATATCTGTTTGACTGTTTGGGATTTATTTTCACTGCAATTATCTCCCTTGTATCACATCTTAAACATTATAATTATATCAAACAGGAATTTTAGTTACAATTTATTATTTCATGCTTTCAGGGTACTGTCAGAACATTAAAGGAAGAAACGGATTCTTTACAATATCGGCTTATTATTTGATAATGATATATTATCGCGAACATATCGGAGGATGAATATGCAGACAGACGACACTTTATACGGAAGATATAAAAGAAGCCGATTCAGCAATGCAAAGACCATAGCCATCATTTCAGCTTTGGTGCTGCTTACAATGCTGCTTATCGGAGTTGTGGCCCGTGAAAAGGCAAAGAAGAATACCACATGGACAGTGACCCAATATGCGGATGTGACGGGAAACCAGGCCAGCTTCTATTCCATAGTAAATGATATGGACGACAGCCTTATCATAGTAGACGGCGGCTGGGGCGGAGATAACACTGAGCAGGTGCGTGACGTCATTAACGAACACGGTGGGAAAGTGGACGCCTGGATACTCACCCACTATCATAAAGACCATGCCGAAGCCTTTCTGTATCTGATACAGGATCTTAAAGATATAAAGATAAAGCAGATATATGTGACCGACCTTACGCCCGAAGTGTTCTCTGAAGTGGCTCAGGAATGGGATAATATGGATACTTATGAAGCATACATGTATCTCACAAAAGATTTTAAGAATATAAAGAAGCTCTATGCCGGAGACACTGTGACTGTGGGCAATCTGAAGATAGATGTGCTGTCTGCCATGAGTGATGAACTGATAGATATCCTGGGCGGCAAAGTGCAGGAAAGTGATATTCCGAATAACTGCTCTGTCATCTTCAAGGTGTGCGGAAACGAAGAAAGCATGCTCTTCCTGGGTGATGCTCACTCTCCGGCCCTCGGAGAATGGCTGATCTCAACCTATGGTGATGAGCTGAGATCCACCTATGTCCAGGCGGGACACCATGGCGGTAACAGTTTCCCCACATCCTTTTATGATGCAGTCTCTCCCCGGGTCATGTTCTTCGATTCGCCGGAATGGCTGATGACGGACCCGGATCACAGTCAGAAGGATCTGGCGTGGTATTGCTCCGAAAAGGGCATCACCTATTATCATCAGGGCACAGCACCGAATAGTGTTACTTTGAAATAAAAAGCAGCAACAGATACAAAATCCGTACTTGGCACGGACTCCTGCGTGCGGATTTTGCATCTATCGCTGCCTTTATACTATGCCGAAATAATGCCACATTAATCCACGGATTTCAGTGACTCGGCCATATTAATGTGATCCAGTTTGCGGCGCATGTAGAAATTCACGGCCAGAGTGAAGATGAAGGTGAGTATAACAGAATATACATAGCTCATAGGCAAAAGTCTGGCTTCGAAAAACACCATTTCCACCTTGATCTCATGCATGGCAAATTTAAGAAGAGCTATTCCCAGGAATATGCCAACAAAAGCTCCGCTTGCAGTGAGCAGCATATTCTCCCGGAGCACATATGAATATGTCTCTTTCCGGTAGAATCCCAGGACTTTAATGGTGGCGATCTCCCGCAGCCGTTCCGTGATATTTATGTTCGTGAGGTTATATACCACCACAAAGGCCAGACCCGCTGCACAAAGGATCACAAGAACCACCACATAGTTCAGGCTCACCATCATATCGCTCATTCTCTTTCTAAGCTCTCCGAAGGGCGTCACCGACCGCACTCCTTTTATTTCAGAAAGTGCAGCCACTTCCTTTTCCGTGTTGCCCTCTCCCGCATTCACGTATAGAGTGTTATGCTCTCCCAAAGATCCCAGTGTCTCATCGGATATCAGCACATAGTTATATACAAAGTTTTTAAACACACCGCTTATCTTCACGGTCATTTCATCCATATCTTCATTACGAAGGGTCATGGTGTCCCCGGGGCGAAGCCCCATCCTGTCCATTATGCTGACGGAAATATATGCTTCTCCTTTTTGCGGCGTCGGCATATCTTCCTTCGTCTTTGCATCACGGACATAGAAGAAATCCTTAAGGTCACTTATGTCGGAAACACCCATGAGCCTGATGCTCTTTGTGTCCCCGTCATCTGTGTGGAGTTCCCAGCCGGACTCATGAATGTCTGTATATGTCATGCCCTTCTCCTCCAGAGCCTGCGTAAGCCTTCTTGGAATGCCCCCTTCGGATGTGGGTTTATAGAGCACGGAAGCGTCTGC
>JAILDZ010000096.1 GCA_024688505.1 Lachnospiraceae bacterium | reverse complement strand
ATTGAGTATAATCTCATAAAGTGTTTATTCTTTTTTCTCATAAAATCAGCTCCTTTCTGAACTTAAACCAATATATTTCTATCAGATTAAGTGCATTATAAAGCTGTAACCTTAAATGAACCTTAAAAAATAATCTTTTTTATACTTCACTGACCCTGTTTAAAGCTAAATTATCGCGGAAGTAGAAGGTGCGCCATCTAACGGATGAGAGAACACTTCTTTCAGAGTATCGCCGGTAACTTCATAACAGCTCATGTGACATGACTCGCTGTCCAACACATTATCAGCATCTCCGATATATAGTTTCTCATCTTGTAATACGGGCTTACCATATAAATATCCTTTTGACGGAATTGTACTGATAAGTTTCCCATGAGATATTATATACCATCATATCTCCAATCTCATCTGCAGATCCAGCCAGCTTTTCTGCTCTGCCTCATGGATCACATCCCCAGGCAGATTGTTTCCAATCAGGAAAGGTGACTTTGGATCGTGCTTCTTCATGTTCTCCTTCACAAATGCTGCATTCGTATTGGCATAACAGTACCTGCAAAGATGTCCACAGGTATCATATGCCCCGATATCGGTTCCCAAAAGGCAGGCGCATTCATTGTTCCTCTGATTTCTGCTTCGTTTAAGAACATCGAGTCTTGCATGGAGAGCAGTCTCAAAAGTCTTTACCGTCATGCAGCCGGAACAGTCTGCACCGTAGGCTTGCAGGTCATTACCCTCCGCACACGGTCTGATGATCATATCATGCTGTTTTGCGATTTCAATAAAAGCTTTGCCGATCGTCAGTCTGTCCTTCTTAAAAACCTCCTTGGCATCCGGAAAGTTCCGCTCCACCTTCTTATAGATATCGATGAAGCTGATCACACAGGTCTTCGTATATCCGGAGAGTGTTGCAGCCATATGCTCAAACTGTTCTATATGCCAGTCCGCGGAATGCTTATCATCCACAAAGATCGGATCATATCGCCAACCAACGCTGTCTACACTGACAATATCAGAAAGTTTCTTAAAGTATTCCATCACTTTCTGCTTCTCCGGCACATTAGGCTCTATATCTTTCCCATACGGCGTAATGGTAACGAACCAATATTGTCCGTAAGGCTTTAGTACATCCATATGCGACAGCATCGGTGCCGGATTCTTCGTACAGAATGCAATCAGATCCACAACCTCCGGAGACAGGCTGTACCTGGTCACCTGAGACGGGTTATAGGGATTTCGCACCAGCACAAAGCCTTCTTTTATTCTGTTTATTAGCCACTCATGGTAGAACGCCGGTATGTCCGTTCGCATCCCCGTATTTATGATCATGTAATCACTTCCTCAATTCATTTATTACCGTACCGATATCCCCATCGATACAGATTGCCTGCTCCCTGATATCCTCCGGGCAGACTGCTTCCCCGTAATTGACACAGGCATATGTTGCATCCGGATTATCTGAAGTCATCTGCCAGAACGGATACTTTATGATCACTGGAGTGTTTGCGCCTACCCCCAGTTCCAGATACAATACATGAAGATTTTCATGTCTGCGGATAAAATCCGAATATGCCGCAGATGCCCTATGCCATCCTCCATCCTCGACAAAAGAATCATCCGCTCTCAAATTCATAGTCATATCAGAGCCATCATCAGGGCACTTTGGAATCAGCTCAGAAGGGATTTCCATTTTGATTTTCCCATCCTCTGGCAATTGAAATACGCCGAATTCATCCTGAATGAAGCCCTGAGCTTCCATGGCTTTCATTACCCACTCTTCATTATCAAAGGTTTTCTGAATAGCAGGATTCACGCTCTGAAACAAACCATAATCACCCTGATTATAGAACAGTCTTTTCTTGTCAAAACCGGCTCTTTGAAACTGGTGATCTACATTTGTTGTAATCACGAAATAATCTTTTTCTTTAACCAACTCCAACAACATATCATATACAGGCTTTGGTGCTTTCATATAGCGATTGATATAAATATTTCTCGCCCAGTACGCCCATGTAATCTCAGGGTCTAAGCGCATCACGTAAAAGCCGCCAGAATACATGTCATGAAATCCATACTTCTCTTCAAAGTCGAAAAAATATTTTTCAAAACGTTCGCCACTGTAAATAAACCCTGCTGATGTTGATAATCCTGCACCCGCACCTATAACAATGGCATCCGCTTCCTTGATTTCTGTTTTAAGTCTGCTTATCTGTTCTTCTTTGCTTCCCTCATATAAGTTTTTCATAAATGGCCTTATCTTCATCTTTGAAAACATTGAATATCACCCTTTCTACCTTACCAGGATTATCACTGAGCCATTCTGATACAGTCTCAACGGCAATCTCAGCTGCTTTTTTGTTAGGAAAATGAAATACTCCTGTTGAAATACAGCAAAAAGCAACGCTCTT
>JAILDZ010000078.1 GCA_024688505.1 Lachnospiraceae bacterium | reverse complement strand
GTATCCATCAGAACAAACTTGACGTTAGTTCCTTGAATTACTGTTTTAGGTTTGCGATCTTTTTAGATTCTAAAAAGTCACGTTCTTGAATTGACTTGGATCTTTCAAGGTTGTTTCACTGTTCAGTTATCAATGTTCTGCATTTGTTTTGTTGTTTGAGCGACAACTATGCCATCATATCACCGAGTTATTAGTTTGTCAACAACTTTTTTAAATTTTTTTCATTATTTTTTTCTGTCCCCAGAATACTAATGAAAAAACGGAGAAGGAGGGATTTGAACCCTCGCGCCGCTGTTAACGACCTGCACCCTTTCCAGGGGTGTCCCTTCGGCCAGCTTGGGTACTTCTCCTTACTGCCCTATCTAATAGGTAAATTATAGCACCTCTTTTTGAGGTGCCTTGATAATATAACACGTTCAATATCCATTTTCAATAGGGAATTTCATTTTTTAAAACAAATCCTTTGATGCATCACTTCCACTGCCGCCGAAGTCACGAAGAAGCTGATCTCTATGGAAAGCTTCTGTCTTATTGCACCAGTACAGCGAGCTCTATCTCATCATCATCAGCTGCTCCGGTTTCTCTAAACCCCTTGCTCTTGTATAAAGCCAGCGCACGCCGGTTCTTACGGTTACAGGTGAGCGCCACCCGTGAAGAATCCCCGAAGGGTTTTCCCTTAATATATGTAAGGACCTGATCAAGGGCTGCATTTCCATATCCTTGCCCTTGTCTGGATTCATCGATCATCATGTGCCAGATATCATATTCGGGGATATCATAATCATAGATCACCATCACATAGCCCACCATGACGTCATCTTCATATATCCCAAAAGGCTGGCACTGCTCTCGATAAACATATGCCTGGGCAAGGCTTCGGATCGGATGAGATACATACTCTTCCTGCCCCGGTGCCAGTTTCAGTTCAAAAGCTTCTATGAAATTGTCTTCAGTAATTGGTTTTAGTAGAATCATACGGTTTCTCCTTGATTAATTCATCACAACTGTTTCTTTGGTCTTGTATGAATATCCGAGAACGCCCGAAATGATCAGAAATGAAAATGCCGTGGCTAAGAAGCCACGGCAGAATGCTTAATACTATTCAATATAAAACCGAGGGCCTCATCAGATATTCAGATTTTCTGTTCATTATTCTGTCTTTCATAATGAAACACCTCGCTTTCTGTTTTTAATGGTCTAATAATAAACCATCCCTGATGCCAAATCAAGAAGGGATAATTTCTATTTGCCAATTCTAATAAAGTATGCTAATATATCGTTCGTTGCAGAAATGCCATGGAGAGGTATCGAAGTGGTCATAACGAGGCGGTCTTGAAAACCGTTTGTCCGAAAGGGCGCGTGGGTTCGAATCCCACCCTCTCCGCTAAAAAGGACTTCCTGAAACTCAGGAAGTCCTTTTTTATGTCGTACTATATCCAAACTTTATGTCCGTCTGGTGCGGGCCACGCGGTGGGCAATGTTTTGCCACATATGCGAGAACAAGCCAAAATCTCTGTTAAGAGATTGAGGAAGCGAAGGAATCCTGTCATATAGGATCTGCAGATACTCCAGCTCATTACCCCGGAAATCCAGTATCTCAACTGTGTAGGTCACTATCCTTCCGCTCCGACCTTCATTTATCCCGGATATTACGCCGCTTACTGTCACCTCTATTTCGTTGCTGTATATGGTGACAGACACTTTTTCACCTATTGCCAGGTCATAACACTCATCCAAAAATAACGTCACGTTGTGCTCTGTAAGACAACCGTCACCACAAACTTATGTGGCAGACATACAATGGTCTCTCCCGGAGCTGACACCGGAGCGTGTTTAACGCAGATACCATCCCTGCAATCTGCTTCAATTATATCAGCTTTTCCGTCCTTTATCACCAATACATTATAATGACCGTCCCCGGTCTCATAACGTATCTCAGTGTCCTTGGATAAGGGTAATGTGCTCTTTAGCTCACCGTCAATGACCACTTCCACAGCCGCACCGTGATTCTCCTGCCCATAGATATACGTGATCAGGAAAAGCAAAGCTGATACGACAAGAAGCGCCCCTACCAGTATCAAGTCATGCCTTTTCATCCGGTCACTTCCCTTTATTTGCAGACACTTCCAGGATCTTTTTCAATTCCTCTACGGAAAAATCATATTTTTTATTACAGAACTGACAGCGAACCTCTACCGGTTTGTTATCGTCTATCATCTCCTGTATGTCAGACTTCGGCAGCGCTATAAGTGATTTTGTCACACGCACCTTACTGCAATCACAGGTGAAAGACACCGGTATCTTGTCAAGCACTGTCACTCCCATGCCTTTAAGCACTTCATTTAGCATATCTTCCGGAGAAAGCCCGTCAGACAGCATATCTGTCACTGTTCGAAGAGTTTTCAGATTCTCTTCCAGAGCATCTATGGTCTCGTCCTTCACATCAGGCATGAGCTGGATTATAAAGCCACCGGAACATGACACTGTACAGTCCTTATCCACCAGCACTCCAAGCCCCACAGCCGAAGGCGTCTGTTCGCTCTGTGCAAAATAATATGTGAGGTCCTCTGCTATCTCTCCTGTCTGCAGCGGCACGGTCCCCACATAGGGTTCCGGACCTCCGGTATCACGTATCACTCGCAGGAATCCGCTGCCTACTGCGCCGCCCACGTCCAGTTTGCCGGGATACTTAGGGGGAATCTCCACATCGGATACATTCGGGAATCCTTTCACATGGCCTGCATTATCGGCAGTCACCGTGATCCCCTTAAGCGGGCCCTCGCCCCGGATCTGAAGGGTGAGAAGGTCTCTTTCGTCCTTCATCATAAGCCCCATCATGGCTCCGCCGGACAGCATTCTTCCGAGTGCAGCCGTCACCACCGGGCTGGTCTCATGATATGCCCTTCCGGCCTCCGCCGTATCCTTTGATGTTATGGCAAAGCAGCGAATGCTGCCATCCGCTGCCGCTGCCCTTATCATATGATCGCCGTTTATGGCACTCATGCTTCAGTTCCTTTTTTCTTGTCAGCAATCTGCTTTGTTATATCCTCTATCTTTTCATCCGTCAGGATGTATTTCTTCTTGAACCAGAATATGGCAAATACCAGGACCACAATTGGAATAAGTGTCATCACCATCCTGAGGCCCATCTTCGCCGAGTCTGCCACATTAAGTGACAGGTCCATGGTCTGCTCAGCCTCTGTGGTGGCTGCATTTGAAAGTCTGAACACTGAAAGCGCTATAGATGCGATCAGTGCCGCTATACCGCTTGAAAGCTTCACCACAAATGTCTGCATGGAAAATATCACGGACTCGTCTCTTCTGTTATTCTTTATCTCGCCGTAATCCACGGTATTTGCCAGGAATACGGTCACGATCACGTTATTCATACCGGCTGTAGCCATGATAAGGACTCCGGGCACCAGGAAGGGTGCGATATTTGTCTGTCCCGTGGTAGCCAGTACCAGAAGGATGCCGTAGCCGATTATGGACATAGCAGCACCGATATAGAATATTTTGATGTTATCAAAAAATTTTCTCATGATGGGATAAAGAAGCATCATGGAAAGGATCTGCACGCCACCGCCCACGGTGTTAAAAAGCGTGTAGTTATCATACCATGCCACTCCGCCCAGGTCGTATTTAAAGAAATACAGAACCAGATTTGATGTGATATAAAGCGCTGTATTGATGCACACAATGGTCACCACCACAGCCATAGCCTGATCATTCTGGATGAGGGCTCTGAACATTTCTCCGATGGATGCGGTCTTCATATCCACAGTGGCCTGCTCTTTTACGGTGATGCAGGTGACTATTATGAATACTATGAAAAGCACTGCTATGACAAGTGCCAGATATTTGAAACCGAAGATCTCCACCTGTCTTGCGGTGGCAGATTCTCCTCCCACAGCCTTTCCGATGCTCTGTACCACTTTTATGGCAAAGATGGAAACCAGGGCCGATCCCACGCCCGCGCAGGAACGAGCCAGAGTGGTGAGGCCTTCTCTTTCCTTACCGCCCTTAGTGAATGCAGGGATCATGGACCAATACGGAATATCCATCATGGTGTATGTAACTCCCCAGAGAATATAGAACACTGCGGCATATGCCACCAGTCCGGATCCGGTCATCTCGGGAGGACATGCAAACATGAGATATAGAATAACTGCATTTGTGACAGTTCCGATCAAAAGCCAGGGACGGAATTTTCCCCATCTGGTCTTTGTCTTTGCCACCAGCACACCCATTATGGGATCGTTAAAGGCATCAAAAACTCTGGCCACCATAAGGATGATACCCATTATCCATGCTTCCACACCCAGGATATCCTGATAGTAATATAGGATATAGGATGCGGAAAGCATATATACCATATCCTTTCCCACTGCTCCAAGGGCATACCCCGCCTTTGCTGCCCCTGTTAATTTCTGCTTCTCGTCCATTTTTTATATAACTCCTTTATTATTTATTTTTTAAACCCATGGCGATCTCCACCACGCGGTATGCACCGCTGTAAAGTCCCACGGAATTGTTTTCTTTTATATTCTCGCACATCTCATCCAGAAGATCTGTCTCCATAAACATATCTATCATCTGAAGGGTATGGGGAATATCTCTGCACTCGAGGGATCCGTCTCCCACTTCTGCCGAATGGATGGCGCCCCACATTTCATGCTTGCCCACTCTCTTTATAAATAGCTTCGGCACAGGATAGAAAGCCAGCTCCGAAGGCTTGGTCACCAGCACGTCTGCAGATCTCATGAGAAGATTGGTAGCATATACGGCTTCAAATATGTTCTTATGCCAGAATCCGTGAATTCCCGTCACCTCTCCGTCTATGGCACTCTCTGCAAAAGCCGTGCAGGCCTTAAAGTCATCGAAATGCTCTGTGGATACGTCTTTCATTCCCGGAATCTCGGCTGTAAGCTCATCCCATACGTTCTTATAATCACCCACATTCACATAAAGTGCAGCCTTTTCTGACTTAATAAAGGGAAGCAGATACTCTATGATGGCTGCGAAGATTTCCTTCTGAGCTCCGGCTCCACCGATAGTGAGCAGGAATCTCATGGGCTTTCCGTTCCTTCTTCTCTCGATCCTCTTTCTGCAGTCCTCCTCCAGGTTTGCCACCAGTTCATGGTCGATATAATGTCCTGTATAGATCAGGGCATCCTTCGGCATTGGCTTGCAGACTGCCTTTTTATTCATTCCGTTACAGATACGGTATCCCATATATGCATTTCTGCACTGTATGGTATGCACGGAACCTTCCGAAAAATGAAGTGCCATGGGCCAGTTATCCGGAATGGCATTCACCACATGTTCCATTCCCGCATGTATAGCTGCCTGAGCCGGCCACACATGAGTACCCACCACAGGAATATCATGGGGCACATTCTTATATACAGGGGCCATGAGCTCGGCATTTTTCTGATCGGATGAATTATATGAAAGTGCTCTGAAGCCTTCATAATTCATGGGTTCCCACACCAGCTTGTTAAAAATGGGATTCTTTGAAAGTCTGGACCCCATGGAATAAAGGTCGTTCTGTGCGCCTATCACCTTGGTGCAGGTGGTTTCAAAATATGAATTCAGATCCATCCAGTAGGGCACATATCCCATATGGTGTGCAGCCGAAGCAATGGCCATGGATATACGATAGTGGCCAAAACCCATACGGATATTACCCACGATGATACCTTTCTCAGTGTCCCACACAGGATCCGGAAGTGTCCCGTCGGGATGAAGGGCTGTGTCAAAATGGGCATTCTGCTTAAGGTCTCCCACCAGCACATTCTGCACTCCCAGTGAATCTCCTATATACGGATTCTTCTCCAGATGCACGGGATAATCTGCGTTTGAATCGTCGCCGTATTTTGCAGCATATTTTTTCTTTGACTTCAGCGCCTTTTTATACACGCTGTCCGGAAGCACGTTTCCGAATATTTCTTTTGATCTGTCTTTCATATAGCCTTCCTACTCCTCCTCTTCGGAAGCCATATCCTGGATCTCATCGAATCTCTTTCCCACTGCCTCATATTCTTCGTCTGTTTCGATATTCTCAAGGTAAGGACTTCCGTCTTCATCCTCAGTATAACGATAAATATATACCTGCTCATCATTAAGGGGATCGCCGTTTTCGTCTACGGGCATGAGCACGATATAGTCTCTGTCATCCACATCAAAGATGGTCAGTATCTCGCAGTCCAGTTCTTCCCCGTCGTCCAGTTCAATGGTCACCATCACGTCGGTATCGTTTTCGTCTACAGGGAATATTTCGTTCACTTCACTCATGTTTGCCATATCATTTTTCCTTTCTGTTTATCTGATCTCTTCTGTGAGTCCCACTTTTTTCTTTACTTTGCGAAGTGTCTTATTTGAGAAATACCTGGCTTTGTCATCATTATTCTTGATGCAGTTATTAAGATACTCCTTGTCCGAAAGGTATTCATTATATCTCTTCTGAATAGGAGCCAGTTCTTCTGCCACTGTCTCACCCACTGCCAGTTTAAAGTCTCCGTATCCCTTTCCGGAAAACTCGGATTCGATATCGGCATAGCTCTTTCCCGTGATGGTGGAATAGATCTCCATAAGGTTCGATACACCGGGTTTATTCTCTTTATCATAACGTACCACAGTATCCGAATCTGTCACGGCCCGCTTGAATTTCCGGATGATAGTGTCCTTATCATCAAGTAGCATCACTGCGCCGTTTGGATTCTCGTCGGATTTGCTCATCTTCTTTTCCGGATCCTGGAGTGACATGATCTTTGCTCCGGCCTTTCCCAGATATACATCCGGGATGGTAAACACTTCTCCGTATATGGAATTAAATCTCTCCGCGATGTCCCTGGTGATCTCCAGATGCTGTTTCTGATCCACTCCCACCGGCACCACATCGGCCTGATATAGAAGGATGTCCGATGCCATAAGCACAGGATATGTGAAAAGTCCTGCATTCACATTATCGGCATGCTTTGCGGATTTATCCTTAAACTGGGTCATTCTGGCCAATTCTCCCATATATGTGAAGCAGTTTAAGATCCATGAAAGCTCCGCATGTGCACTGACATGAGACTGGAAATACAGGCAGTTCTTCTCCGGATCCAGTCCGGCTGCAATGTACAGTGCGTAAAGTGACATAGCGTTCTTCCGAAACTCAGGCGGATCCTGTCTTACTGTGAGTGAATGCAGATCCATCACTCCGAAGAAGCATTCGTATTCCTCATGAAGTGACACCCAGTTCTTTAAAGCCCCCAGGTAGTTTCCGAGAGTGAGTGTGTTTGTGGCCTGCATGCCGCTGTATAAAATCTTCTTTTCCTTTTCCATTTCTTTTTAGTCTTCCTTTTTCTTTATTCTGTCAAGCACTTCATATCCGCTGTATTCATTCACCGGATGTATGCCGTATTTTCTGCAATACGCATCATTCATAAGTATGTATCTCCTTATGAACCTGTATGTATAGTCTTCTCCGCGCTTTTTCAGCATCTTCAGCATCAGTACCAGTAGTGCTGCGCTTTCTTTATGGAGAATGGTCTTTGCCCTGCCCTTCTCGTAATAAATATAGGCACTGGCATCGGTGTATTTGTCTTTTTGATAATTCTTACATGCAGCGATCCTGTCTGCAAACATCTCCACCACATATTTCGTGGGCATCTTCATACCGGTTATGGTTCCGCCCTCACGCATATCATAATCTATCCAGTATTCCAGATGATGCTTGTTTCGCCCCTTATGATGAAGCCATGCTGCGGTGTAGCCGCGGGCTTCTCTTTCCACGGTATTCGGACTTTTATCACCCACATAGTATTTCGCGCCCGTCATGAATTCTGTGGGCGTATATTTAGACAGATCATGAAGCAATCCCTGCCAGTACAGCCCCAGCTTAAAGCATATCTCCATAACCAGCAGCTTATGATGGTTTATCGTCTTTAAATGCTCTATGGCTTTCATTTTGTTTTATCCTGTTCCTTCTTTTCCCGCCATGGTTTTCCGGCCAGAATGGTGAGTGATCCTCCGGGAACTGTGATGCATGTCTGGTCAGGCAGCGGTGTATCCGACGGCGACCATATTTCTTCCGTGGTATTTGAGACCATAAACCACTTCCGGTTTCCCGGCAGATGAGGAAGTGCGAACATATCCTCACCAAAATAGAAATTGAAGCAAAGCATCACATCCTCTTCGTCCTTGCCGCTATATGCTCCGAAGTACATGATCCCGAGAGACTTCTTATCATCGGACAGCCACATGGTCCATGGCTCTTTTCCGTGATATGAAAGATCCGGTATGCCAAGGTGTTTATAGTCCGACATGACACAGGGATCATTCATCCGGATGACAGGATGTGACTTTCTGAAGCTGCAGAGATTCTCTACGTATTTCTTAAGATACTGGTATCTCTTCTTCCTTTCGTAGGTGACCCAGCCTATCTCATTGTCCTGGCAGTAGGCATTGTTGTTTCCGTACTGAGTGTTTCCTGCTTCATCACCGGAAAGGATGAGAGGTATACCCTGGGACAGGATAACTGTGGCCAGCGCCGTCCTGATATGCCTCATCCGAAGGTTTATCACAGACTTATTCTGTGTCTCTCCTTCCACGCTGTAATTATGGCTGAAGTTATAATTGTCTCCGTCCGTATTGTCTTCACCGTTCTTTTCATTATGCTTTTCGCTGTATGAATAGGTGTCTCTAAGTGTGAATCCGGAGTTAATGGCTGCATAGTTCACAAAGCCATATGCACTGTTCTGCCGCTTGATCTGATTGGCAAATTCTATGATGCTTCCATCCATATGATTCTGAAGCTTTCTTAATGGATACAGAAGACCACTGTCATATTGGAAAAGATGCTTATGATCATATTTGTTTTCGTCATAAAGCACTTCTCCCGGATACCTCTCATAGAATATCTTCGTGGCGCCGAGATACGGATCCTCTGCGATCATTTCTATGGGAAGACCTATCCCAAGGAGATGGAATCCGTCTATATGATATTCGCTCACCCAGTGTTTGATGCATTCCAGTATATATACCGCACTCATATCCGGGGTGAATGAAAACTCCATGTATACTTCCATACCCTGGGCATGGATCTTCTTCACCATATCCTTCATGTTACCGGGAGCATCTTCTCCCCCGAAATATGAAGCCTTCGGTGCAAAATACATGGCAGGACCATATCCCCAGTAATTAATGCCGTAAGGTGCCTCCGGCACAAAAGTGATATTTCCTTTTTTAGAGATCTTTTGAACGGAATTATACCGAAGCTCTTCGAAATCATAGATGGGAAGGAATTCCAACGCAGTGATACCCAGCTTTTTAAGTTCCGGGAGTTTCTTAAGCACACCGCGGTAATTTCCCGCTTCTCTGAATGAAAGACCATGCTCCATGGTGTATCCGCGCATATGGAGCTTATATATGATCACATCGGAAGGGTCCAGAAAATCCGTCCTGTCGTCTCCCCAGTCAAAGGATTCGTCATACAGTCCCCCGAAGATGCGGTAATTATTCTTCACCCTCTCCTCGTCATCCCAGACCTCACGGCCAATTGTCCTTCCGGCATATATGTCCATTTCCGGCTCCCCGCCTCTTTTTATCAGGTACCCGGTCTTGTCCCAGTCAAATCCGCTCACAGCCACGGAAAACATCCGTCCGTGCCTGAATTCTTTGGATAGCGGTATATTCTTAATCTGTCTTTTTGATTCTGTATCAAATAATACCAGGGAGGGATCATCACCCTTATTCACGGAGAAAGTGAATACTCCTTCACCGTTTTTTAAGAATGCTCCCTGTTTTTTAAAATCTCCTATGCGGATGTTTTTCATAAAAAATCTTCTTTCTCGTGCTCAGCGCATATTCTGAATTATTTTATCATATTTATTTCCATAAAAAAACAGAAAATCTGCCCTTTATTCGGGCAAAAACTCCCTCACGAAGCATGATGGATACATGTTTGCGTTGTTCCTCCGTCCTATGGAGAATATATAGAGCTTCTTTTTGGCTCTGGTAGCCGCCACATAGAACATCCGGCGTTCTTCCTCTATCTTTTCCTCCGTTTCCGCCTTGGATGACGGAGTGATCCCCTGATTGGCATCAAGGATTATCACATTATCGAACTCCAGACCTTTGGACCCGTGAAAAGTATATAAGAATACCTTTGGCCTCACTTTGTTTACCACAGCCATGTTCCGGCTGCTTTCCTTAATGTATTCCACCTTTTTTAAGAACACTTCCACATTTTTCTGTCCCCTGGAAAACTCCCGCAGCTCCTCTGCATGGGCCATCAGATTATGAAACCTGGTTTCGTCACCCTTTGCCATAGTTCTGAGGGAGTCCTCATACCCGGCGCCCTTCAGGATATATGTGATGGCAGCATAGGGAGAGATCTTTTTATACTCCGGCTTTTTCAGATAAGAAAGGATATCCCTGCAGACAAAATGGGAAAACGGACTTTTCATTCCTTCTTTCATTTCGTATGGAATATCTTCTTCCTCCAGAAAATAAAGGAGCTCTGTCACGGAAAGATGATTCCTGAAAAGCACGGCTGTGCTTCCCTTTCCATTCTTTATGATCTCCACTGCCTTCATGGCTTCCTCAGTCTCGTTATCTTCATTAAGATAATAGACTTCCCCTTTTTCTTCCCCGGCGGAAACAAGGTTTTTCACATATCTTTTTTTATTATGGGAAATAAGCCTTGCCGCACCTTCCACGATAGACTGTCCGCATCTGTAGTTTTTTGATAATACTATGGTCTTTGCTTCGGGATAGTCTTCCATGAACTTAAAGAGGATATCCGGAGACGCACCCCGAAATGAATAGACACTCTGATCATCGTCCCCTACCAGAAACACATTTCCCTTCTCCCCTGCCATGAGTTTCAGGATCTCATATTGCACCGGGTTCATATCCTGTGCCTCATCCACCATGATGTATGAAAAAAGGCTCCGGACAGATCTGAGAGCTTCCGGACTTTTAAGAAACAGTTCCCTTGTTTTAAAGAGCATGTCATCAAAGTCTATTTTCTTTGCAGCTTTCTTGGCATCCGTATATCCCTTATATGCCGAAAGAAACTTCTCTTTTGGCACATTTCCCGGCTCATACGAATCTATATCCCCTCCGGTGTTCATATAAAAGGAGATCTCCCTTTCCAGAGAAGAAAGTACTTCTTCATCCTTTTCTTTTACTGCCTTTCGAAAGAAGGCAGCCTTCTCCTTTCCGAAAAGGAGAGAATCGTTCGAGAGGTGATAATACTTCCTCAGAAATTTAAAGAACACACTATGAAAAGTGCCTACCACCACGGGGTACACAGCCCCATATGAAGTGATACGCCTTTGCATCTCCAGTGCACTGTCTTTAGTGAATGTGATGAGCAGGATCCTGCCCGGTGACACCCCGTATTTCTCAATTAGATACAGAGTCCTGTGAAGCAGTGTGTGGGTTTTCCCGGAGCCCGGTCCGGCCAGTGTCAGACAGGCTCCGTCTTTAAACTCCACCGCTTCTTTTTGAAATTCGTCCAGCATGCATATCCTTTCTCTCTCTCCTCGGATGCAGGCTGAATTCGTTTTCTATATATTAGATCTTTATCCGATCTCCGCTGTCAGTTTTTCCACTGCAGCCTTTAATCTTATGATGCTTTCTTCCTTGCCTATGATCTCCATGATCTCTGTGGCCCCGCCGGGAGTCATGGCTTTTCCGGATACTGCAGTACGAATGGGCCAAAGCACATATCCGTTTTTATATCCTTTTTCTTCGATGAAAGCCTTTAATGTGGCATAGAGTCCGTCATTGCTGTAGTCATCCGTGGCCTCAAGCACCGGTATCACTTCCTTTAACACCTCAAGTGAGGTCTCCGGAGAGGTCTTCATCTTCTTATGGGAGTACATTGATATATCATACTCCGGCACCTTCTCGAAGAAGTCTATATGCTCGGCAATATCCGGGAATATCTCTATTCTGGACTGTACCAGAGCTGCTATCTTTTTAAGGTCATATGGTTTTTTCACCACTTCCCTGATGTATGGCTCGGCCATCTCATAGAAGGTATCGAAGGGCAGCGCATGCATATATTCGCCGTTCATCCACTTCAGTTTTCCTATGTCAAATACCGCAGGGGATTTATTGATCCTGTGATAATCAAAGGCTTCCACCAGCTCCTGCAATGTGAAAAGCTCTTTATTCTCTGCAGGGCTCCATCCCAGGAGTGCCACAAAGTTCACCACCGCTTCAGACAGAAATCCCTGTTCTATCAGATCCTCATAGGATGAATGTCCGCTTCTCTTTGAGAGCTTCTCATGGTTTTCATTCGTGATGAGCGGACAATGGATATACTGGGGCACTTCCCATCCGAAGGCTTCATAGAGCCTGTTATACTTCGGTGATGATGACAGATATTCGTTTCCGCGCACAACATGGGTGATACCCATCAGGTGATCATCTACCACGTTTGCAAAATTATATGTGGGGTATCCGTCGGATTTGATGAGGATCATATCATCAAGCTCCGCATTATCCACCTCGATATCTCCGTATATGATATCCGAAAACACAGTCTTTCCGCTGTCCGGATTATTCTGTCTGATGACATAGGGCTTTCCGGCCTTCAGGTTCGCCTCTATCTCTTCCTTGGACAGATGCAGACAATGCTTGTCATACACAGATATTTCCTTCACTGTCCCATCGGAAAGCTGTATCTCTTTTTTCAGTCCCGAAAGTCTTTCTTCATCGCAGAAGCAGTAATAGGCTTCTCCCTTTTCTATGAGCTTTTTGGCATATTCCAGATATATGCCGGCCTTCTGTCTTTCGCTCTGGACATAGGGCCCCACTCCCCCGTCCTTATCCGGGCCTTCATCATGCAAAAGACCTGTGGCCTTCAGCGTACGGTAGATGATATCCACTGCGCCTTCCACATATCTTTCCTGATCCGTATCCTCGATACGAAGGATGAAATCCCCGCCTTCATGCTTTGCTATAAGATAGGCATATAATGCCGTTCTTAAGTTTCCTACGTGCATCCTGCCTGTGGGGCTTGGCGCATATCTTGTTCTGATCTTCATTTCTCTTTATTAACTCCTTTTCTTTTTCACCGCAGAGACTGTGGCCTGGGTTCTGAGACCGCAGAGCCTGTCCACGGATCCTATGATCTCCATTATTTCGGGAACGTAGTATTCATGTTCCTTCATGAGTTTATCTATCTCTTCTCTTTCGGATGCCACCATCTTCGTGTTATGCTGTATCTGATCTCTGATCACAGATCTTTCCTTCACCAGCTTCTGTTTTCTGCTTTCCAGATCTGACGGATTAAGAAGCAGCTTCGGCCGCATGATGAAGATATTCATGTCGTAAAGATCCATATTCTCCAGTATGCTTTGCATCCTGAAAAGATAGAATTCCAGATCCTTATTATTACGAAGGAATCTCTCTTTGTCACGGATCTCCTCCTGATAATGTTCCCAGAGGAGTTCCAGCTCTGCCGCAGTCTTCACATTATATTTATCCTGAACATAAGTAATGGCAGATGTCACATTAGCATATCTCATTCTGACGCCATTTAAAAGAGTGATGGTCTTATTCAGATTTTTTAAGGATTTTCTTTTATCGCTCCTTATTCTGTAGAACTGAGTAAACAGAGTCACCCCCAGCACTCCGGTTATTATCACGGCAAAAAGCCGAAACCATGAAAAATCATTTCCCGTATACTTTTCAAGAAGGAAAAAGAGCGTGAATACCGATATGAAAGTCACTCCCAGGAGAAATGCAAAAACGGACAATATCTTTTTATTGGTGGCATAATCATCCCTGTCCATCTCCATCTGGCTTTTCTGTCCTTCCAGATAGCGCATGTTTTTTTTCACATTGTGCTGATACTTTTCGTTTTCAGCCATGCGCTTTGCAGTGGATATCACTTCGCTCTCATTTTCTTCCATGAGAAGGAACTGCTCCTCCGTGAGTCTCCTTTCTGCATTTTCGTAGTGCTTACGTGCCTTGGTCAGACTCACCACTTCCTGTGCGGCTTCTAAAAGATCCTTCTTTTCATACTCGTCCAGGCTCTCTATCTTTACAATGTCATCCAGATATGAGCTTAAGTTTCTGTACTCCGTCTTCTCGGCCTCGATCTCCTTAGTGATCCCCACTATCTGTTCCAGCGAGTCCAGAATGTAGTGTTCCAGCTTCTTCGGATCATCCCAGGCATCCAGCGAACGGATCTCGCTCGTGACTCTGTCAAAGGCCAGATCTATCTCTTTTTCCTTTTCTTTTTTCTTCTTAAACAGTTCGAACATCCGATGCCGTTTCCTTTAATTTATACCGCAATATGCGCAGTAATCTCTCTTCCAGTCCTCTAAGATAGCCTGAGTGATCTCCATATTGTCTTCGGGGTTTCCGCTTCGCTCCATGGCGCTCACTTTTCTGCCAAATTCCGTCACGTTTTCCCCTGATGTGATGCCTTCTATCTGAGAAAGCACATCCTGTTCTATCTCTCTTGGTACATGGTATTTTTTCACCATGGCTGAGAATCCGTCTCCGTCCCTCATGCACTTAAACGTATATAAAAGTGCCCGAAGAGACACCTCTTTTCTGTTATGCTGATATGCCTTTTCAAAGGCCTGAGCCGACTGAGAAAAGAAAAACAGCCTTCCGTATGATGCTCCCAGATTATGATATATGTCGCCCAACAGTCCTTCACCGGCATTTTCCACCTGATCGGAAGAAAGCAAAGCTTCGTATTCATAGATGGCTTCGATATATTTACCTTTTTCGAATAACCTGTCGGAACGTATCTTTCCCCGTTCCATCTCACTCTTATTCTCGAAAGAGGAGATGATCTCCGTCACATTCTTTATTTCCTGTCCCGTAAGGTATCCCGTCTCCCTGAGGAGTTTTTCTATGAACACGTGAAGCGGAGCATTTTCGGACAGCATATCAAGAAGCTCTCTTTCCAGATCCTTTAATGACAGTTCCCTGCCGATCCAGTTACAAAGCTCGCTTGTCATAAGGCTGCCATCCAGCAGATACACGTTCTCTGCTATATAATATGACAGCTCTTCCAGTGAATATATGTTAAGGGATGTTTCCTCTATGTAAAACGGGGTGGCCGCTATAGGTCTGCGGCACAGGATCATTTCGCCCATATCACTTTTCCCTTCTCTACTGCAGTTCCACAGTGTGATACCACACCTTATTTGAAGACGGCACTATCTCTCCGAATCCCAGATCATGGATCTCTATCTCCACCTTCTTATCCGACAGAGCCTTTGCCATGATGCGAAGCCTGGTGGTACGGTTTTCCCGTTTCGGCAGATCCGTAAGTTCCAGCACTCTGAGGGATGCATCACGCCTGTCGGGTTTCTGCACCCAGAATGTCACCTCGGATGAACCGTCCAGCACCACTTCGCACTCTCCGGTTTCATTGAACCAGCTTTCGCCGGCGTTTATCAGGGTGATGAACTTCATCTCATTCCTGTCGGAAACCTTTATGGACAGGTTCAGTTTCAGTTCGTTATCCCCTATGAATACAAAGGGCCATTCCTTATATCCGTCCTTTATGGCTCCCGCATAGCAGGCTCCTTTGGAATACAGGTTCTTCCCCAGGAACACTCGCCTGCCGTTACATATAACGGCCAGGGAATTTTTCATCCAGTCCCCGTCAAAACCGTCTCCGATAAGATACACGGAAGAGATGGAATTTCCTGCGAATTCTTCCGTGACTATGGACTGGAATTCCATGTCCTTATGCTCCAGAAGCGGCGGATGATTCCCCTGGAGAAGTGTCACCACCTGAGGTGTGGTGTTCTTATTTCTCTTTAAAAGACAGTGGGATATATTATTTCCGCTGTAATCAAAGAGCATCACATCATTCTGGAAGAGCACAGGTTCCTGACTGAGGGCATAATAGTAAAAGCTCTCACTATGGTCTATGATCATGGTCTTCTCTCCGGAGAGTCCCAGTTGATTTGAAATGAGTGAAAACAGAGATATCACATCCATGGTGATATGATCCACGGAGAATACTATCTTTGCTATGGGCTTATTTGCATAAAAATGCCCGGGGATAGCCAGAAGCTTCTTTATGAAGATCACCATCAGGTCTCTGGCCATGAAGCTTTCACCTTCCAGTATCACATTGGAATTAGAAAGTGCCAGATGATAGAGATGATCTATGCCATCCGCATTTCTGGTATTTACCTGGCTTTTTGCTTCCCTGCCGAAGAACCACTGCCCCATGCCCTTCCTTTTTGCAAGAAAAGTAGGGATCTGATAGCTTTCAGAACCTATCACGGTGCTTATGGTATCAGGCTCCGGCATGGAGGAGTTATAATAACTCACCATGGTATATTTGTCGTTTATATCTATTCCCAGATATACGCTTTCCTGTTCACTCATGCCTTATATCACCTTAAACAAGTTTCCGGTCACTTCATCGAGCCCTTGATATTCCTTCAATTCGCGTATCAGCTCCTCTGTTTCTCCATAGACCACTGCGCTTTGCATTCTGTTAAGAAGGGTGTATCTGTCGCTTCCCTTTCCTTCACTGTTCTGGTACATCACCTTATCCCGAAGCAGCACTACATCCGGCTGATCTTCATAGAACACTTCATATTCCACGGTCTCGCCAAAGAACATGATAAAGGTCTTCACGAAAATGCCTTCATACATCTCCGGCATTTCATCCACATATGTGTCTCCGTTATCCATGGCATACCGAAGCAGGACTCTTCGTCCTCTTTCTCCGTTAAATGACAGAAATGTCTTATCATAAAGGTGATACTTGATCTGTATGTCTTCTTCCATCTCCCTGTAGAACGGGAAGTATATATTCCTGATGGTGAATTCCTTCACAAGTGAATCCAATGCTTCTTCCTGGCTTTCCGTCAGTTCCCTTTTCAGACACAGGTGCTTCATAAGGGCCAGTCTGCAGGGCTCATTCAGCCTGGTCTCACGCAGATAGTATTTCAGGAGCTCCATGAAAATGATATCCGGCACTTCCTGTCCAGTACGCATATATATGTCGCTGTAGAATGTGATATATGCTTCCATCACCATACGGTTCGGGTTATGCTGCAGATATAATCTGAATATATCTCCGCTCCTAAGGTCTGCATTATCCGTATAGAGCATTTGCATAATGGTGCGTTCGTACAGTTTTTCTTCCCGCACATTAAAGTCATGGGTGAGGGTGCACAGCTTCATCATCTCATCGGTGGGTCCGGAATAGTATTTAGCCATATACTCCGTGAGCTCACTGCTGAACACATCCTTTTTCAAAAGCATGGCACAGAGCGAAATGAAAAAGTCATCCCCCTCATGGACTTCATTTCTTTCGGAAAGAAGCACTGTGCACATCTTAAGAAGAAGCCTCACATCCACGCTGAGACCGTTATATTTATACATAAGCCTTAGGGCTTCTTCATAAAAACCGTTCTGGATGCATATCTCCATCATATACACCATCATGTCAAATGAAAGGGATGCATACGGTTTCTTAAGGAGGAGATGTTTCTCCAGGATATCTTCCCTGCCGTTCACATGTAAGAATCTCGCTATATCCGGATAATGAACAGCCTTATATCTGTCGGATATTTCCTCACTGTTTAAGAAGGTTTCCGCATATATAAGATCATCCCTGGACAGATAATCCTTTTCCATCTTCTTATCATAGTCATGAACTATATAATAGAGCGGATTCTTGGACTGGGCCTTTAAAGCCTCATAAAATCCCTCATAACGGATGAGGTTCTCCACATAATATTCATTTTCTCCGGCATAGAGCACACCCCTGTCATCCTCTAAAAAGATGACACTGTTTTCGGTAAATACAGGAACATAGGCCACGCTGTCCGTCACAGGGCATATCCATGGATCGTTTCTGAAGCTTTCCAGCACAATGATTCGCCTGATGTTCTTATTTCTGCAGCCTATCTTCTTTGTGAAGATGAGCCTGCTCATAGCATCGGAAATATCCGGATTAATGAGTCCCACATCCATGATATTCTGATAGCAGATGGCCAGATTGTCATCCATATGATTGAGCCTCATCTGCTCCATGGTGAAGGTTTCCAAGCCTCTTAAATACTGCTCATACACAAGGGGGCTCTGCCTCTTATGTCCGATGACACCTGCATAGATAAAAGCCTTCTTCTGGTATGAAAGGTTACTCTGATATTTAAAATACATGGTGACCTTTTCCGGAAGCTCTCCCGCGAAATCATCCGGAAGAGACATGAGGTATGCTTCATAGAGCCCGGTAAGTCTCACTTCTTTATTCACGGCTTTTTCGTACCACTTCAGATATTCACTGCCGTATTTTTCCGCCTTCAGGATATATATCAGGATCTGCATCAAAAGCTCTTCCGAAGGATAGGCTTCATATGCAGTCTTTGCTATCTCATATACATCTTTTTTAAATTCATCTTCCGCTTCCAGTGCATGAGCCACCTGGATGGACATGTCCGCTGTGATGGCTTTTTCATGACAGATCCATTTCATGATCTTAATGAAGAAGGGCTCGAACCTGTTAAAAAGATATGGTGAAAGCTTCAGGATATAATATGCTTCCAGATATATGAAAGGTGAGCATTCTCCCTTGTCTACCCATTTTCTTATATCATTTAGTTTCCTGCCGTTATCGTCCAGATATTCTTCCCGAAGGAATAAAAGGAACCAGAATATACGCACATCCCCCTGATGCTCCAGACGGATCTTTTCTATCTCATCCGTAAGGCGGTTCACATAGCTCTCTTCCTGTTCTATCAGGGTGCAAAGATAGAGAAGATATGCCCATTCGGCACTCTTCTTATCGTCAATATCCTTCTTCAGGTCGGAAATGATAAAAAGCGCATCCTGCCTCTGACGGTTTACAATGAGGGCCTGAGCCTGCATCATGAGATACCATACATTCACCTCCGGTCCGCCAAACTCTGTCTCTCCGGCTTCATCCGCCTCCGCTTCCTTCAGTTCCTGCAGGATCCTTAGTGTACCTGTGCACCATTCCGAAGTCTGTACCCGGCCGAATCTGAAATCCTTATACAGGGAAGTAAGCTCTACCTTTTTCTTTTTTGATGTGAAATGCCTGAGATATGAGGTATCATCCTCTGCCTGAAGCGAAGCCTCTATGTGGTATTCCTTAACCGTATCCTGGGATTTAAAGCGTATGGTTGCTTTATTGATCCCTGCGTGGAGCCTGTCCCTATGCACATAATAGTCAAAGATCAGCACACTGCCCAGGAAATAGTCATTTGTGATATGCTCTTTTTCCACGGTGACGAAATCACTGTCGCATTCCACGTCTATTTCTATATGTCCCCAGGTGGTCTTCTGGATCTCTATGGAGTTCTTCTCGTTTTCCCGCATCTTATAGTAACGGGAGGTACCCTCTTCCATGGTAAAGGAAGTGCGTTCCTTCTGCCCTGCGGACACCAGAAATTCTTCCAGATTCGATGAGGAACGGACAGCATTTTTATATCCGCTGTATAAAAGTCTTTGCTTTTCAGGCTGCTTTTCCATGAAGGCAGCAAATGCATCCGAATAGAAAAGCGCCATGGCATCATGCCATCTTTCCTTTGCCAGGGCTGTAAAGTCCTCCAAAGTGTCAATGGTGCCAAAGGCCCCTCTAAGAGGCTCATCTATGAATGTAAACGTATATGGGATATGCAGCTCTGCAGTGTTTGCCACCACGGTAAACTCGCCCTTAAGGCTCTCTCCGTCCTTATGATCAAGGTCTGCAATATGATATTTGATGCGGATCTCGGTGCCTTCGAATTCGGGCTTCTGACAGATCACATATGGATTTGAAGAATAGACTATCCCGCGAATGGGTACATTATTTCCGCTGCGTATCGTAAATACACCCTCTGCCTTTCTTTTTCTGACAAAGAGAGATCTTATGTCATTATCCGACAGGATAATATCCGGTTTATCGTTGTCAAACTTGGCTTCAGAGAGCCTGTAGATACGTTTACGCAAGGTCAGTCGTCCCTTTTTTACACAATAAATCAATATAGTATTATAAACCAACCTCTACCCGCATGCAAATAACTGGTCTGCATGGAAAAGATGGTGTATAATGGTCTAAATTTTGGGGACATGGAGGCATATATGCTGGAACATAAAGATCATTTCCACGGCAGTGACCTGGAAAAAATAGAAAAAATATATGGCATAAAGAAAGAAGAGATCGTCAGTTTTTCTGCCAACGTGAACCCGCTTGGCATCTCACCGCGTCTTCGCTCGGAGCTGTCATCCCATATAACACGCATAGAAAACTACCCCGACAGGGAGTATAAGGACCTGCGCGAGTCCATCGCAGAATACTCCGGTGCAGATCCATCCCATATCATCGTGGGGAACGGCACCACGGAGCTTATCTCACTGTTCATTCAGATCACACATCCGAAGAAGGCTCTGATCCTGGGTCCCACCTATTCCGAGTATGAAAGAGAGATCACACTGGAAGGCGGCCGCACCAGATATTATCCCCTTAAGGAAGATGCGGACTTCAGACTGGACATCCATCACTTCACCGACAAACTCTCAGAAGACCTGGACCTGGTGATACTCTGTAATCCGAATAATCCCACCTCCACCTGCATTTCCAAAAATGAAATGCGTACCATTCTGGATGTATGCAAAGAAAACAACATCTATGTGATGGTGGATGAAACATATATGGAATTTGTGGAAGAGTCCGAAAAGTACTCTTCTATTCCGCTGGCGGCATTTTATAACAATATCATCATCCTTCGCGGCACCAGTAAGTTCTTTGCGGCTCCGGGGCTTCGCCTGGGATATGCCATCACCGGAAACGCAGATCTGTTAAAGGCCATCAATCAATATAAAAATCCCTGGATGATAAACTCTCTGGCAGAGATCGCGGGATGCATCATGTTTTCAGATAAGGAATATATAAAAGAAACAGTCTCCCTCATTTCTTCCGAAAGAGAAAGACTGTATGAAATGTTCACTAAGTCCCATAAGTTCAAGGCATTTAAGCCCACAGCGAATTTTATGCTGCTTAAGATACTGGATGACAGCCTCTCTTCCGGAGCTCTTTTCGAAAGAGCCATCAGGGAAAAAATGATGATAAGAGACTGCTCCACTTTCCCCTTCCTGTCCGACAGGTTTATCCGCATCTGCTTTATGAATAAAGCAGATAATGACAGGCTGGCAGAATGCCTGCTGAGATAAAGAGTTCTATTCCATGTATCCCTTCATCTCCTGCTTTCTTTCTTCCATGGCATTTCTAGCTCTTTGATATACCGTATCCGTTCCCGGATCCACTTCCGGGATGTATTCGGCCATGCCTATGGCTGCCGATATCTTTTCCCACTCTTTCAGGCCGGCATTCGATGCCATATTTTCCATATCCATTTCGAATTCCTTCACCAGAAGATCTCTGTTTTCAAAATCCTCTTTTCGAAGTATCGCTATAAATTCATCTGTTCCCAGTCGAAATACTGCAGAATGGGCAAACTTCTTACAAACCATACGACAAAGTTTTCTTATGGCTTCATCGCCCTTTTCATGACCGTTTCTTTCATTGATCCCTTTCAGGTCATTCAGGTCCACAAGGACTATGGCAAAATCAGAATGGTCGTATCCCACGTCCCATTCCAGTTTCTTCACTTCCTTCTCGTAGGCAGCCTTGTTTCTGATGCCTGTCAGCTCGTCCATGATGGCCACTTCCGACATCTCCTGCACCTTTTTCCTGCTGTCCGTAAGTTCTTTTGCCGTGCGGTCACTGTCCCTTTTTAAGCTTTCTTTCTTCAGGATGATGGAGTACATCATGATAGCCAGGGAAGATACGATATCCCCGGATGAAGTGAGGCCTTCTATTTTGGCTTTCGAACTGTCGCTCTCCGTATCGGTATACTCTTTAAGATATCTTTCCAGCCTGTTTATCCTGCCGGATAATCTGATGGTGTATATGAGGATAGACGCCAGTAAAATACACAGCGCCAGTAGTAAAAAATAATTGTTCATGATCTCTTTCCAAACGTGGTCATAAATTTAGTCTAAATCATTATACTATTAGGAACACCAAAAATCTAATCCGATCTAAAACCGAAACCCGGCCTTAAATGCTGTGGATGCAAATGCTTTCTCATACTCGGAAAGATCGAATATTTCTACAGGCGGGAAAGACACCTTTCCCTCCGAAAGAAGCTTGATGGCCGGTGGGAACGGGCCGCACCTGCTCCCCACTACGGTGATCTCATTCACAGGGATCAGACAGAGGTCCAGGGCTGTCTCTCCGGAATAGGTGCTTTTAAGGACTATGGTTCCCATCTTTCGCACTATCTTCAGGGCCAGCCTGATGCCGTCAGCTTTTCCTGTAGCATCGATCACATATTCAAAACAGTCCTCTACGCTATACATCCTGTCCTCACTGTACTTCGAGCTTAAAACAGTCTTTGCAAAAGGTCTGAACATTTCCAGTTTTTCTTCATGACGTCCGATAATCGTCAGGTCAACACCGGTAAGGGCAAGGACCTGTGCTATCATAAATCCCAGTCTTCCGTCTCCGATCACAGCCGCATTAAGGGACGGATCGATATGTATCTGAGTCGGGATCTCCTGAGCCGCAGCCAGGGGTTCCGTAAAAACCGCCTTTTCCGGCGACAGACTTTCCGGTATGGGATGAATGAGATGATCCGCCAGGGTCATATATTCCGCAAAGCAGCCGTCTTTTGACATACCGATAACTCTTCTTTCCGGGCAGTGCTTTTCCCGACCGGTGCGGCAGTAAAGACATTTGCCGCATCCCTGGTTCATTTCTCCCACCACTGTCTTTCCTATAAGTTCCTTATTCTCGCTCTCCACCACTTCGCCTACGAATTCGTGTCCCATGATGCCGCGAAAATCCGGCCTGTATCCTTTCAGGATCTCTTTATCGGTGCTGCATATATCCGCGATGATAATCTTTATAAGACTCTGACCTTTTTCAGGCTTCGGAACAGGCATATCTTCCCTGTATACCATACCTTTGCCATCATAATAAAGTGCTTTCATATATCTTTCCTACTCCAAAGAAAAATAAGCCCGCTGCACATAAATGTACAGCGGGTTTATTATTTCAATATAGATTATGCGTTAACGATCTGGCCAAAATCGGGCTTTAAGGAAGCTCCGCCGATCAGTCCGCCATCGATGTTGGGCTTGGAAAGAAGCTCTGCTGCATTTCCGGCATTCATAGATCCGCCGTACTGAATACGAACCGCATCAGCTGTAGCCTGATCATAAAGCTTTGCGATGAGTTCACGGATGAGCTTACATACTTCTTCTGCCTGATCTGCGGTAGCTGTCTCGCCTGTGCCGATAGCCCAGATGGGTTCGTAAGCGATCACCAGGTTCTTCACCTGATCAGCTGTCACGCCGGACAGATCCCATGTGATCTGTCTCTCGATCCACTCCTTATATGTGTCTGCTTTTCTGAGAGCCAGAGACTCACCGCAGCAAAGGATGGGCTTTAAGCCTGATGCAAATGCTTTCTTCACCTTTGCGTTGATAAGCACATCATTCTCACCGAAGATGTCTCTTCTCTCGGAATGTCCGATAATGATGTATTCCACACCTGCATCCTTAAGCATGGGAGCAGAAATCTCACCTGTGAATGCGCCCTTGTCCTCGATGTAGAAGTTCTCTGCACCAACGTGTACATTGGAGCCCTTCACTGCTTCCACTACCGGAACGATGTCGATAGCGGGTACGCAATATACCACATCCACATCATCATTCTTTACCAGGTCCTTAAGCTCATTACAAAGTGCCACTGCCTCGCTGGGAGTCTTGTTCATCTTCCAGTTGCCGGCGATTATTCTTCTTCTTGACATATGTTGTCCCCTTTCGATTTAAATGTGATCATTCATGTCTTCCGTGCGAGACGTTATGTTTTTCGAGGAATTTTTGCTATGCGTTCCGAATACACTGCGTACAGCCGTTTGAAATCGAAGCCCTTGCTGAGATTTCATCTACGGATGTTCGCCGGGATGAGGTAGAGCATAGCAAAGCCGAGAAAAATATACGTCTCGCATGGAAGATTTAGGTGCTTATTTATCGTCTGCTGCTGCTACTCCGGGCAGCTCCTTTCCTTCAAGGAACTCAAGAGAAGCGCCGCCGCCTGTAGAGATATGGCTCATCTTATCGCCAAATCCCATCTGGTTTACAGCTGCTGCGGAATCACCGCCACCGATAATGGTGGTAGCATCTGTATCTGCCAGTGCCTGAGCCACAGCCAGAGTACCCTTTGCCAGAGTGGGGTTCTCGAACACGCCCATGGGTCCGTTCCAAACCACAGTCTTTGCGCTCTTAACAGCATCAGCAAAAAGCTTGGCAGACTCTGTACCGATGTCACATGCTTCCTTATCTGCAGGAATGCTGTCTACGCTTACTATCTCCACATCCACGGGTGCATCGATAGGATTCGGGAACTCGCTTATCACAGCGCTGTCCACGGGAAGAAGCAGTTTCTTGCCAAGCTTCTCAGCTTTAGCCATCATTTCCTTGCAGTATTCCAGTTTCTCATCATCGCAAAGAGACTTTCCGATCTCCTTGCCCTGAGCCTTCAGGAATGTGTATGCCATACCACCGCCGATGATGAGGGTATCGCACTTCTCCAGAAGGTTGTTTATAACGTTAAGCTTATCAGCTACTTTTGCGCCGCCAAGGATAGCTACGAAAGGACGGACCGGATCTTCTACAGCCTTGCCTAAGAAGTCGATCTCTTTCTGCATCAGGTATCCGACCACACAGGAACCGCCCTTAGCACGTACACACTCGGTCACGCCTGCTACAGAAGCATGAGCTCTGTGAGATGAACCGAAAGCGTCACATACATAGTCGTCACAAAGATCAGCAAGTTCCTTGGAGAACTGTTCACCGTTCTTTGTCTCTTCTGCGCCACGGAAACGAGTATTCTGAAGAAGTACCACATCTCCTTCTGCCATAGCGTTAACAGCAGCTGTAGCAGCATCACCTGTCACGTTATAGTCAGATACGAAGTTCACCTTCTTACCCAGTTTCTCGGAAAGTCTCTCTGCTACGGGAGCCAGTGACTCACCTTCGTTGGGGCCGTTCTTAACCTTTCCCAGATGTGAGCAAAGGATCACCTTTCCGCCGTCTTTTATAAGCTTATTTATGGTGGGGAGAGCAGCCACGATACGTGTCTCGTCTGTGATCTTTCCGTCCTTCAGGGGCACATTGAAGTCGCAGCGCACCAGTACTCTTCTTCCCTTTACGTTGATGTCATCTACTGATTTTTTGTTTAATCCCATATTAATTCTCCTTGTAAAAAATAGGTCTGGTCTATTTTGACCAGACCTATAGGTTTCAAAATTCGCAGATAAATCCTTCACTCCGCAAGGAAAGCCGATGAAGGCGTAGCGGGCTACGTCGATGAGGCTTGACGCAGCGGATGAAGATTTAGCGAGAATTTATTTAAGAAGGCTACCGAAATGCTTAATAGTACGAACCATCTGGCTTGTGTAGCTGTTCTCATTGTCATACCAGGAAACTACCTGAACCTGAGTTGTGCCGTTGTCAAGAGGCAGAACCATGGTCTGTGTAGAATCGAAGAGTGAACCATAACGCATTCCTACGATATCGGAAGAAACGATCTCATCCTCATTGTAGCCGAAGGACTCGTTGGAAGCTGCCTTCATAGCTGCATTGATCTGATCCTTTGTTACGTTTCCTTCTACAACTGCTGTAAGGATAGTTGTGGAACCTGTAGGAGTAGGAACTCTCTGAGCAGCGCCGATGAGCTTTCCGTTCAGCTCAGGGATAACAAGGCCGATAGCCTTAGCTGCACCTGTGGAGTTGGGAACGATATTAACTGCTGCTGCACGGCTACGTCTCTTGTCGCCCTTTCTCTGGGGTCCGTCAAGAGTCATCTGATCGCCTGTGTATGCATGGATTGTGCACATGATACCGGACTTGATGGGTGCGCAGTCATTAAGAGCCTTAGCCATAGGAGCAAGGCAGTTTGTGGTACAAGATGCTGCAGAGATGATCTTGTCCTCAGATGTAAGTGTCTGATGGTTAACATTGTATACGATAGTAGGCAGATCGTTTCCTGCAGGAGCAGAAATGATAACGTGCTTAGCACCTGCATCGATATGAGCCTGTGCCTTATCCTTAGAGGTATAGAATCCTGTACACTCCAGAACAACGTCTACACCAAGCTGTCCCCAGGGAAGATCCTGAGCCTTAGCTTCTGCATAGATAGTGATCTTCTTGCCATCTACTGTGATAGAGTTCTCATCGTAGGAAACCTTGTCACAAAGCTCGTATCTGCCCTGTGTAGAATCATACTTCAGAAGATGAGCCAGCATCTCGGGAGATGTAAGGTCGTTGATAGCAACGATCTCAAATCCTTCAGCGCCGAACATCTGACGGAATGCCAGACGACCAATACGTCCAAATCCATTAATTGCAACTTTAACTGCCATTTTTTATCCTCCTAGACATATTAAATTTACCTTTTTGAGCCTAGGGCTCAAACCGTTACCTATTTTACAAAAGTCTATGGCTTTTTTCAAGTACAAAACACGCTGTTCACAAAATATTCATTAATATAACGGCATTTCCCGGGGCACTCTTTTTTCATAAATGAAATACGACTTGAAGCCTATGTTTTTAAGCATCTCCGGAAGCTCATCGAAATGGTCCCCCACGGTGTCCGGTTTATGAGCATCGGCTCCTATGGTGATGAGCCTGCCTCCCAGCTCATAATATCTCTTCAGATACTGAATGGATGGATTCGGTTCGGTGAGACGGCTTCTGTATGATCCGGTGTTCACTTCCAGAGATTTGTCCTTTCTTATGAGAGTTTTCATCACTTCATCAGTGAGCTCCCGGTAATCTTCAAATCTCATTTCCCCCTCTTCCGGCGGGAGGTGTCTCACGGCATAGCGCCTGATATAATCCATATGTCCCAAAGTGTCGAAATCATTGAAATGAGTGACATTTTCCAGCATCTCTTCATAATACTCCCTGTAGCCGTTTTTCATGCCCATGGCTTCATAAAACGACTTATAGTAGGGATCCATGGTGCGTACCTGATGCACGGAACCTATGATGATGTCAAAGTCATAGCTTTTTGCGATCACCTCCTGGACTTTGACAAGGTGTGGCTGGAGTCCCAGTTCTATGCCACAGTAGATCTTAAAATCCTGTGTGGATTCCCTTCTTGCGATCTCAGGAATAGTCTTTGTATAGTTTTCGATATCAAGGTCAAATTTTCCGGGCACTTCTTTATATTCCGGATCGCTGTGATCCGTGACAGTGATCCCCGGAAGTCCCAGTTCCTTAGCCTTATTTATCATGTCCATAACCGGAGTCTCGGAGTCCCCCGAGAATTCCGTATGCAGATGCTGATCCCAGATCTTTATCATTCTATCTCTCCTCCGCCTGCCACATAATCTCCTGTATAAAGCACCACTGACTGCCCGGGTGTGACAGCCCGCACTTTGTTTTCAAACACCACTTTGATCCTGTCCTCTGCCTCATAGGAAACACGGCAAGGTTCAGCGGTATGTGAATATCTGATCTTTCCCATATAGGTCTTATTCTCGTCAAATCTCTCTTCCGCCATGCATCGGATGTTTCCGGCATACAGAGTATCTGTGAAAAGATCCTCATTGTCGCAGAGCACCACCCTGTTTCCTTTCACATCCAGATGATGTACGAATACATGCTTTCCAAGAGCTATTCCAAGGCCCTTTCTCTGCCCCACGGTGTAGTGGGCCAGTCCCTTATGACGCCCCACCACAGTGCCGTCCAGAAGCACAAAATCTCCTTCGGAAAACGCAGATCCGTTTTCATAGTTTTTTAAGTATCCTGCATAATCACCGTCATCGATAAAGCATATATCCTGGCTGTCCTTCTTCGCTGCCACAGGAAGCTTCATCTGCTCTGCTATTTTCCTTATCTCGTCCTTTTCGTATTCGCCTATTGGCATTAGCGTATGCCAAAGCTGTTCCTGGCTCAGCCTGTAGAGCACATAGGTCTGATCCTTCTTTGCGGTCACGGAGTTTTTCACGGAAAGCCTTCCGTTTTCCATCCTGTCTATCCTGGCATAATGGCCTGTGGCAATGTATTCCACACCAAGCTCTTCTGCTTTTTCGAGAAGAGCGCCCCATTTCACGGTCTCATTACATCTGATGCAGGGATTGGGAGTGCGGCCTTTAACATATTCACTGCGGAAATACTCTTCCACATTTTTTCTGAATCCCTTCGTAAAATTCATGGCGATATGGGGAATGCCTAGCACTTCGCACACGGCTTTAGCATCCGCTGCATCTTCCAGGTTCCTGTAGATATCTTCAGGCTCATCGTCATGCCAGAAATCCATGGTGACCCCGATCACATCATATCCTTCTTCTTTTAAAAGATAGGCACATACGGAGGAATCCACTCCTCCGGACATGCCTACTATCACTTTTTCTTTATTCATATTTATGTTCTTTCACCTGTTTCCCGCATTCATTCTCTGTCTTAATATCTCATATGAAAGGACTCCCGTGGCCACCGATACGTTCAGGGAATCTATGTCCCCTTTCATTGGGATGGCCGCTACCATGTCGCAGCTTTTTCTGATAAGAGGGCTCACTCCGCTTCCCTCATTTCCCATCACAAGACCTATGGGCCCTGTGAGGTTCAGATCATACATAGATTCGCCGCCCATGTCCGCGCATACAAACCACAGTCCCTCTTTTTTCAGATCTTCTATGGTGTTTTTTATATTCGTAACTTTAGCCACAGGGGTATAGGAAAGGGCTCCGCTTGCCGCTTTAAATGCGCTGCTTGTAAGGCCTGCTGCCCTGTGTTTCGGAATGATGACTCCGTGAGCCCCGCAGATATTTGCAGTCCTTATTATCGCCCCCAGATTATGAGGATCCTCTATTTCGTCCAGAATGATTATAAACGGCGCTTCGTTTTTCTTTGCGGCGTTTTCTAAAATATCCGATACTTCCGCATATGCAAAGCTTGCTGTATATGCTGCCACGCCCTGATGCTTTCTTTCACCGCATATCTGGTCCAGGCGTTCTTTCTTCACCATCTGAAAGATGATGTTCTGCTTCTTTGCTTCCTTTATTATGGTCTGGATGGGACCGTCATTAAGCCCCTCCTGGATGAAGACCTTCTCCACCTCGGTTTCCGAACGCAGAGCCGAAAGCACACTGTTTCTTCCTGCGATTATGGATGATTCGTCCCGCATTATCTTTCCTCTTTATCCTCAAATACTTTTCCGATCTTCAGAAGCTCTATTATCCTGTCAAATCTGTCCGTCATATAAAGATATCCTATCAGAGCTTCAAATCCCGTGGCTTTTCTGTAGTCGGATACCGAAGCATTCTTTGCCACAGAACTGCTTTTGGCATTACGCCCCCTTCTGAATACATCCGCCTCCTCTTTTGTGAGGTGCTCTTCTATACTCTCGATAAACCTGGCCTGAGCTCCTGCATTCACTATGCCGCAACAATATTTGTGAAGAGTATCCGGCTTATTGTTCTCCCTGTCTACCACAGCAGATCGGACAATAAGGTCATATACGCTGTCTCCGATATATGCCAGCACCAGGGGGGAATATGTCTTTATATCCTGTTCTTCTATCCCGAAAGATTCCCGGATATAACGGTTTATGCTCTCTTCCATTTAACTCCTTCTCTGGTGTCTTCAAGGATGATACCCTTTGAAAGGAGCTCGTCCCTGATACGGTCCGCCTCGGCAAAGTCCTTATTCTTCCTGGCCTGCTGTCTTGCCTCTATCATCTTCTCTATTTCGCTGTCCAGATCTTCCTCGTCTGTTTCAAGCAGAAGTCCCATGACTCCGCAGAGTTTTTCCAGCCTGTCATAGAGAAGCTTTGCAAATTCTTTTGACGATGCTTCGCTTACATTGGTATTTATGAATTTCACGAATTCAAATATGGCAGAAAGCGCATCTGCCGTATTAAAGTCATCCTCCATGGCCTCTTCGAATTTATTCACAAATTCATTAGTGGTCATATAAAGCGCTGTCTCTGCATCTGTGGATTTCTTCTCCGCAGCGTTATCCATACGGTATTTAAGATTTCTGGCTGCTGTGGTGATCCTTTCCAGAGAGCTCTTTGCGCTTTCCATAAGCTCTGCGCTGAAATTCAGCGGGCTTCTGTAATGAGCATTCAGCATAAAGAAACGCACCACCTGTGGATCATACTTTTCCGTGATCTCACGTACGGTGAAGAAATTCCCCAGTGATTTACTCATCTTCTTATTATCGATATTAAGGAACGCATTATGCATCCAGTATTTTGAGAACTGCACTCCGTTTGCAGCCTCACTCTGGGCTATCTCATTCTCATGATGAGGGAATATAAGGTCTTCTCCGCCTGCATGGATATCGATCTCCTGTCCCAGATACTTCTTTGACATCACGGAGCACTCGATATGCCATCCCGGACGTCCGTCGCACCATGGAGATTTCCAGTAGGGTTCACCTTCTTTTTTCGGCTTCCAGAGCACGAAATCCAGGGGATCCTCCTTGGTGCTCTCTCCTGCCACCTTTATGTCTCTGTGTCCGCTCTCCAGATCGTCAATATTCCTGTGAGAAAGCTTTCCGTATTCCGGGAAGGATCTGGTGCGGAAATATACTGTGCCGTCTTCCGCTTTATATGCATGCCCCTTTTCTATTAAGGTATTGATCATGCTTATCATGCCGTCTATCTCTTCTGTAGCCAGGGGATGGGTGGTGGCAGGCTTCACATTGAGGTCCGCCATGTCCTTCTTGCATTCCACTATGTATCTTTTAGATACGGCATCCGAGGTGGTCCCCTCTTCTATAGCCTTCTTTATGATCTTATCATCCACGTCCGTGAAGTTTGATACATAGTTCACGGTATATCCTTTGTATTCGAAATATCTCCGTACAGTATCGAAGACTATCATAGGGCGGGCATTTCCGATATGAATGAGATTATATACTGTGGGACCGCACACATACATTCTCACCTTTCCCTCCTCTATGGGCACAAATTCTTCTTTCTGTCTTGATAATGTGTTAAATATCTGCATCTTATGCTCCTTTTATAATGTAAAACTCCTGCCGCATATTTTATACGACAGGAACATATTTTACAAGGTGACAGGTGATACCCGTTCTATCTCGTGGCGCCGCCACCGCTGAAGGATCCTCCTCCTCCGCTGTATCCGCCACCACCGCTGTATCCGCCGCTGCTGCCGCCGGAGTAATATCCTTTACGGCTTTCTCCTATGATGGCAAGCCATATGAATACTGCGATTATAACACCGAAGAACAGGCCGATAAAATAATTCTGTGTAGCAAAAACAGCTGCCTTTCGTATCACTTCCGGCAGCGGGTCGGTATTCTTTTTATCGGAAGGGAACTCTGCATCTGCAAATGTCCCCACTGTCTGCTCTTCACCGTCATTCCAGCTTTCTCTTGCCTTCAGGCTGTCGGGGACTTCAATCCCATTAGCCATATAGAGTTCGGCCGCTACTGCGCAGAAAGTATTTGCGGCCGCCTTATTCCATTCATGATTGTTCTTTGGTTCCACGGCATTATCATCAAGGATCCTGCCGGCCTTACCGTCTGTGATCACATCTTCTATACCGCTTCCTATTTCGAGCCTCAGGCTTTCCTCGTCCTGGCCGGTCCTCATTAAAAAGAGCACGCCGTTATCTGCTTCCTTGTCTCCGATACCCCATTTATTTGCCAGGTTCACGCTGTAGTCTTCTATCTCATCATGCTGGGTGTTCGGAACCGTTACCACTACCACCTGTGCCGTGGTGGCTTTATTTAACTTCACTGCCTCATCCATGATAAAAAGCTCTGTGGTCTCATTCAGACAGCCGCTGTAGTCCTCCACATAAAAATTCTCGGTGTGCTCCGGATAGACAGTCTCCGGCTCCAGCAGGATAACGAGAGAAAGGATGAACATTCCTATCCATGAACCGACTAATATAATGGCAACAACAATCCCGAACTTTTTAATCTTACTCATCTGAATGTCTCCTAGAAGCTGACTTCAGGCACTTCGCTTGCGCTGCTTTCAGCCTCAAACAGCTCTGCCTTTTCAAATCCGAACATATTTGCAAATATGACACCCGGAAACATGCGGATGGCCTTATTATACTCGGTGGCTGCGGCGTTATATTCGTTTCTTGCATATGCGATACGGTTTTCACTACCGGCTAGTTCATCCATAAGATCCACATATACTGTATCGGATTTTAATTCCGGATAGCTCTCAGCAATGGCAATAAGCTTATTTAGTGAAGATGTCACTTCTTCATTTGCTTCGGATTTCTCTGCCATGCTCTGTGATGACATAAGCTTTTCTCTGGCTGCTGTCACTTCCGCAAACACCTCGGACTCATGATCTGTGTATCCCTTCACTGTGTTTACGAGATTCGGGATGAGGTCCGCCCTGCGCTGCAGCTGTGAATCGATATTTGCGGATTTTTCCTGAACAGAAGCTTCCTTTGAAACGAGAGAGTTATATCCTCCCGCAAAGATGGCTACAATGAGCAGTACCACTGCCGCTACGATGATAGCTATAATGTATCCTTTTTTCATGTTTTTCTCCTTTTCTATCATTACTTATTCATGCAGTTCATAATTTATATCATCATGCATGATATCAAGCATGATGTCTACAATACTCGGGTCAAATTGGCTCCCCCGGATCTAATGTAGTATTTGATCGAAGGTTATTGCATATATATAAACGGCTTTGATATTATAACATGAAGTCCGGCATTACAGTATAATGATCGTACGTTGGAGGAGAAAAAATGAAATACAGTGAAAATATAATTATAAAAAACGGAAAAGAGGCTGTGCTCAGAAACGGCGAAGCGAGTGACGGCGGTGAAGTCCTTGAAGTCTTTAATCTGACTCACGGCGAGACGGATCATCTGCTTACATATCCGGACGAAAACAGTTTTAGTGCAGATCAGGAAGCAAGGTTTCTGGAAGAAAAAGCAAAGAGCGAAAATGAAATCGAGATCGTCGCGGTAGTGGACGAAAAGATCGTGGGCACTGCCGGGATAGAGTCTTTGGGAAATAAGTATAAGCTTAAGCACCGGGCAGACTTCGGCATCGGGATCCTGAAAGAATACTGGGGACTGGGGCTTGGAGAAGCCCTGACAAAAGCCTGTATCAAATGTGCTAAAGAAGCCGGATATCTGCAGTTGGAACTTAATGTGGTAGCTGAAAACACGGCTGCGATAGCCTTGTATAAGAAGCTTGGATTCGAAGAGTTCGGGCGAAATCCGAAGGGCTTTAACTCCCGGATAAGCGGGTTTCAGGAGCTTGTCTATATGTACATAGATCTTCAGGAATGAAAAAAACGCAAGTATCAGGTGGCAGGCGTGCTGTTCTTAAAATGAAGCTCTCTTAAGCCCTCCACCTCATCACAGACTTCTTTCAGATTACAGATATTACAATCCATGGTCAGGTCTTTAAAGACGTGATCTATAGTTTTAGTGATGTCCTCGGCCTTCTTAAGTTCATTCTTAAGCGAATCGAAATCAAAGCGCGGATCTGTGATAAAGATCACTTTCACAGCCTTCACTCTGGGATTCTTATGAAGCGTGTCAATAAAGCTCTTCCCCACGGCGGCGAAGTTCAGGCCGCTGTCCAGTGCCTCTTTTGACACCCTCACGCTCTCCCTGTTATGGGATGTGGACACCCTCATCATAAACCCCTTCGGGTTTACATGATAACGCACATATTCTATATCGCGTATGGCATTATAAAGGGCGTCTCCCTCTCCCATCTTCTCTTCATCCACAAGGGCAACGGTAAGGCGGGCATAGGGACACTCTTCCTTTATATCCGGAAGGTCCCTGCCAAGAAGCAGCACTTCATCACGCGGCACCAGCGTTTCATCCGCAGTGATCACAGTCCGGCCCATGGCAGGCAGGGGCATCTCAGCGCCCCCAAGCTCGTATGCCATGTTGCTTCTTAAGATCATATTATTCTTTCCCGCATCTTCCCATGTAGCGGCACTTGAAAGATCGAGTACCTTCGGATTTCCGGCTTCTTTCAGCTGATCCCATTTTCGGATCACTTCATCATACAGTCTCATTTTTACAGATGCTTATCACGTTTGATCTTATCGTAATGCTTTAAGAATATGGGCTCCATGGCAGCCATGAGCTTCATATCAAGATTAAAAAAGTATACGGTAAATGTGAGTACAAAAAAGCATGCTATCACAATAGCTATTATTGATATCACGCGAAGTATTATTGACATGGTTCTCCTCCTTAATACTATCTGCCGGATGCCATTCCCTTTTGACGGGCAAATTCGGCAGCACCAAGCGCTCCCATAAGCTGCGGATCTATGGGCAGTTCTATCACCTTAAGATTCAGCACCTTCTCGATAGCTTCCTTAAGACCGGCGTTTTTCGCACATCCGCCTGTGAGTGTGATGGAATCCACAGCGCCTGCCTTCTTTGACATCACAAAGCATCTCTTTGCCACGGAAAGCTCGATACCTGCTGCTATCTCATCCATGGGCTTTCCTTCTCCCACCAGGGAAATGACCTCAGACTCTGCAAAAACAGTGCACTGAGCGGTGATGGGTATCACGTTTTTCGCCTTTAAGGAAAGCTTTGAAAACTCATCCAGTGACATCTCAAATGCTCTGGCCATAGCCTCAAAGAATCTTCCCGTACCTGCGGCACATTTATCATTCATGGCAAAGTTAAGTACTGTGCCGTCCTTATCTATGGCTATTCCCTTCACGTCCTGTCCGCCTATGTCTATGATGGCTTTCACACTTGGATCTGCCACATGTACGCCCATGGCGTGACAGCTGATCTCGGAGATATTCTCATCTGCTGATGGCACCTTATTACGCCCGTATCCAGTACCCACCAGGTAAGAAAGGTCTTTCGGACTGTTAAGGTCCGGCACCTTTGCCACAGCCTGCTCTATGGATTCCTCACATGAAAGCACTGCATTTATGCGGCTTTTTAAAGTCACATCCGAAACTATCTTTCCGTTCTCATCTATGATCACACATTTAGTGTAGGTAGAACCTGAATCACATCCACCAAAATATTTCATTAATATATTCCTCCTGTAAATAAAGTATCGCTCCTACCATGAAGCTTCATCCGGAAGTATCTCGAGTGAAGGATCTATAGGCTCCTCCTGAAATACTGTCCGCATATAGCGATTGATCTGATCTCTTATACCCTGACGGCTTACGATCCTGGCATCGAAAAGGTCGTGTGACACCCATACCAGATGGATGCCCTTTTCTCTGGCCTTCTCCTCAAACATGCCGTGCATACCATCAAGGGCCTTACATGCCATGTGCTCCCAAAGTATCACCATATCGGCATTAAATTCCTCACAGAACTCCCAGAGCTCGTCAAGGAGCACCTTATATCCGCCGTGAGTACGGTTTCTCATGATCATGTTCTCAGTGAGCATAGCTATATCATAATATGCCTGCTCTCTGTTTTCCGGAGTGTCCGTCTCCGCTATCATTTCCGTATTCACCATGGAAAGCATATCCGTAAGCGGCACTATGCCCCAGCAGTTTAAGATCCAAAGCAGAAAATCCATATAGTAGTGGGACTGCACTCCCCATACTATGGCACGGTGACGATATTCCTTTGCCATCATCATCTTGTCCTTATATGCCTGATTTGCAAGAGCGGTAAGCTTTCTGTCCACATCCACAAACTCCGGCACCTTGCCGCATATAGCCATGTAATTGGTCTCGGTATAAAGCGCCAGATTGGATCCGAAGATCTGTGGATAATCAGTCTTATTCATATCCAGCCATTCATTTCTGTGGCGGGTGGATTCGTTCACCCTCTTTGCACACTCGAAATAATAGCCCCAGTCCCATTTCTCTCCGGTATGCTCTTCTATGAACTTAATACAGTTTTTGATCTCATTGGCTGCATACTCCTGGGTGTCAGCCTCCTTATGTCTTAAGGGAGTGGCCAGCTGGAAGATGGGCACTCCGTCCTCCAGTTCCAGACGCTTGGCTATAACGCCGTTACCAAGCAACGAACCGTCGCAGGTGGTATTACACTGCACAGCACATGCGCCAAGCACAGGAGCATCATCATCAATGGATACTCCGGACTCTGCCTCCGGCATGGGACACACATCACCGGGCAGTCCGTATTCCTGAGCCACATCTATATAGTGCTCAGCCGCTCTCTGATTCAAAAGCACGGAAACATATGTGGAAGGTGTCTCACGGGACAGTCCTTTTAATGTGGGAAATCCCATCATAACGGCTGTCATCTCGTTTTCATCCACCAGCACCACTTTATCCGAAAACTTCTTATCGTTTCCTATCCTTCTGTCTCCACGGAACAGATTATCAAGAAGCTTTGCCACATCATAGACCACCAGATCCTGCTCCAGATGGCACATACGAAGGTACGGGCCTCTCAGTCCCTGAGTGTGCCTGTCTACCATCATGGGTACAGCCAGGTAATTTGCCATCCAGCGATAGCGGAACATGGCCTTCACATTCCTGGGCTTCATTACGAATTTGGTCAGCTGCCCCATAATATAGAGCCATCTGCTGTAGTCATAGAGTGTATCCTTCACTCCTCTCCACTCACGTCTGGTCCTGACCTTTTTCCCTTCCTTAAAAAATCTTCCTAAGGCTTCGCCGCCGATCTCTTTAGCCATTTACCGCCCCTCCCTGTATCTTCTTGATCTCAATACTCTCCACAAATGCCTGCACTCTGGTACGCATCTGTCCGGAGGTTCCCAGTGTATATGGTCTGTCCACCTGCAGTACCGGATATCCGAAGTCTTCACGGAGCACAACGGATCCCACCATTCTCTCATAAGCCCAGGGATCACAGAACTTCACCTGCTCATAGATGATGCCGTCCGCTTTATATTCCTTTGCAAGAGATGCCACATATTCTCTTCTACCCACCACCTTCGGTGTGTCCCAGTATCTGGGGCAGGCTCCTCTCTGCTGATAAGCCCGGCATACCTGAGTCAGGGCATCCTCATTTTCGTTTAACGGTATCTCATCACGTCCCGGGAAAGAACCGTAGCAGAATCTGTCTGCGCATACGTATGCTCCGGATTCCTCCACCAGTTTTATCACATCCACATCATCCACTTCAGATCCCACAAATACCACTCTGGCCCTGAATTTATTCTTCCTGTCCGGCTCTCTTTCTTTCAGCTCTTCCAGAGTGTCCTTAAGCTTATCAATGATGAGCTTCTTCGGAGCGCAGTATGTGGCCATGGTAAGGATATGATATTCATATCCTGTGATACGCGGGTTGTCTTCTTTTCTGTATTCACCAATCTGCCTTATCAGCCTGCAGACTTCGTTATGTTCCTCCACCGCTTTACGGATGGCGCTGTCGCTCACATCTATTCCGTAATTCTTATTAAGAGGAGTCAGTATATGGTTTTTACACTGCAGCACATACAGGTCCAGTCCGTTCTGATCGCCCTTCTGCGGGATCTCCATATACTCAAAGAAAAAGCGGTCGTTACCCTGTCCCATGGTCTTTAAGAGTTCCATGTTCTCGGCGCAGCGGTTTATCATCGTGCATCCGTCAGGTGTTATGAGGCAGTCCAGATAGTTATAGCCTCCTTCGATAGCTCTCTCTAAAAGAGCCCTGCTGTATTCACATAAAAAGCTGGTAAGATAATAGGTGGCCATCTCCATGGATCCGGTTCTCGGTGCGCGGAGTCTGGATGAAAAAGTCCCCGGCAGGTTAAGGAGCGGCTCCGGCACATTTTCACAGACTGTACCCACACAGATATCTCCGGCATCCTTTGCCTGACGAACCAGTTCGTTATTTGCTTCTTCGAGGAGTTTCTCGAAGTAGTATAAATGTTTAAGGTCCTTCATGTTTTCGCCTTTCAGTTACTATAGTATCTCTATCTTTTTCAGTGCTTCTCTCGCGCCAAGCACTATTGGCGCATCATCAGGAAGGTAAAAGACATTCTCCCCCTTCAGGTCAAACTCCGCCAGTGAGCTGTCGGAAGGGATGGCCGAGAGTATCGGGATATCCCCGGTATCCAGCATCCCTGCCAGTTCCACAGACGGGAGGCGGTTTGCTATAGCCCCAACCTTTTCATACATCACCAGTTCTTTTGCCACCTGATGGATGGTCTGAATGACCTGGGTTCCTTTTTTCGAAGAATCCGTGACTAAAAGAAGATGCGTCACCTTTTCCATCACACGACGATTGATCTGCTCTATGCCGGCTTCGCCGTCTATCACCACATAATCAAAACTCTGTGACAAAATACCGATGACTTCCTTGAGATAGGAATTGATCTTACAGTAGCAGCCCGCTGCTTCCGGGCGTCCCACTGCGATAAAAGAAAAGCCGTCCTGCTCCACCAGCGCATCAAAAATGCGATATCTGGCCTCACCGAGGAGTTCCAGAGCAGTCCTGGTATCTCCGTCTTCCACAGTGGAAACCACTTCTTTTCGAATATCATCGATAGTGGTTTTGACGTCGATGCCAAGGGCAGTAGAAAGTCCCACTGCGGGGTCTGCGTCAATGGCGAGGATCTTCTTGTCCGGATACTCTTCGGCCAGAAGTTTCACCATGACGGCCGCCAGCGATGTCTTCCCCACACCACCTTTGCCGGCCACCGCAATGATTTTAGTGTCTGACATATTATATTGTCCCCCTTATATTGATAAGCCCATTGTAACATAAAACATATGGCATGTGGATGATTCTTTTTGTCAGAGTGCAGGCGGTGTAATAAGCGCACCGTTCCCGTCAAATGAAGTGCCGCCCAGATGTGCGGAAAAATCATTCATCTTGCCTATAACACGGGCTATATCTTCTTCGGAGGTATAGATAGTGGGATGATAGGTGTTATTTCCTGTAACAGAACTTATGGAACATGGGATGATCTTCGCATTGATATCATTCTGCAGGGTCCCGTCCACGAATGTGAAGGTCTGCTGATATATCACAGTGTCATAATCGGAAGGATTGTGATTGGCTCCAAAGCAGAAATTCCCCAGGCTGTACATGATCACCTTTCCGTTATACACTTCCGACCCCTGGAGCACATGAGGATGATTTCCTATGACAAGATCCGCGCCCCAGTCTATGCAGTTTCGCATAAAGCTCTGCTGATTCCCGTTGGCGTAGTTTTCACGTTCTATGCCCATATGGGGGCAGGCGATGAGAATATCCACCTGATCCCTAAGGCTTTTCAGCCCGTTTTCCATATAGGCGGACCGGGTGGGAAAATCTCCAAGCATTGATACGGATACAAAGCCGATCTTAATACCCTCAGGTGTCTCATAGGTGCCGGTGATATCATTAAGAGCATATGAGATCCCGGCCCACTCCATGGCAAGCTTCGTCTCTTCCAGGCTGTTCGGTCCGTAATCCGCATTATGATTATTCCCCAGTGTGGCTCCCTCCACGGAGCTTCCGGAGAAGATCTGCACATATTCCGGATAACCCTTTATGCAGTATTCTTTATCCACATGCACTGTCTCATTTGTAAGACAGCATTCACAGTTTACCAGCGTGAAATCATCAGCTTCGAAAACCGGACGCACCCCCTCCAGGAAGTAGTCCGGCCCGAATCTGTCATAATAGTCTTCAAAGGATTCGGCATATCCATGCACATGGACTCTGCCTATGGCACAATCACCCGTTGCTGAAACAGTGACTGTTTTGATATCAGGCTGCGGTTCGGGCTCAGGCTGAGTGTCAGCTTCAGGGATCACAGGCTCAGTATACTCAGGTTCGTATGCTTCTGCCTGCTCTTTAGCCTCCTGTTTTTCCGCCGGACCGCAGGATGATATGGAAAGCACTATAAGTGCAAGAATTGAAAGTATTGCTGCTCTTTTTTTCATGCCAGGGGCGCCTTTTGACATCCTTCGCATGTGCCGCAGTCTCTTCCGGTATCAGATACCGTATAACTCATTTCTTTGAATTCATAAAGAAGACATACGCTCTGCGCACTAATGCCCTCTTCCTTACCGGTGAAGCCCAGATGTTCCTCTGTGGTGGCTTTTATATTCACCTGCTCCGGAAAGATCCCGAGAGCCTCCGCCACATTCTGTTCCATCTTTTCTATATGCGGTCTCAGCTTCGGTCTCTGAGCTATCACGGTGGCATCGATATTCCCCACGATATATCCCTTTTCTTCTATAAGACCGCGAACCGCACGGAGAAGCTCCATGGAATCGGCGCCTTTATATTTTTCATCCGTATCCGGGAAATGCTTTCCTATATCACCGAGTGCTGCAGCTCCCAGGATGCTGTCCATGATGGCGTGTATCAGCACATCCGCATCGGAGTGCCCCAGTAGGCCTTTCTCATGTGCTATCTCCACACCTCCGATAATAAGTTTCCTTCCCTCCACCAGACGGTGCACATCATAGCCTGACCCTATACGCATAAAAAACTACATCCTCTCTATTCCTTATTGATATTAAGAAGCGGATATAACACTTCAACAAGTATTATACCAAAAACTCCCTGGATCAGGTTAGCGGAAATTCCCGCTGCTGCCGCGCCGGCATTTAAAAGGAATGTTTCGAATATAAAATACCCCGACACCATTAAAAGCTCGCTTATACCCCCGGCAATGCCAAGAGCCACCCTGTGATTTATGATGCCGCTCTTTCTTATGAAAAGCGGGAATAAAAGTGAAGCAGCTGCAGCTGTCAGCGCCTTTATGATGAAAGTGGCAGGCGCGTATACTACGTATCCGCTGAAAAGATCCGCAAGCATGCTTCCAAGTCCCGCTGCCAGCGGACCGTATATGGGTCCCAGAAGCAGACCGCAAAGGAGCACCACTCCGTCGCCGGGATGTATATATCCCCCTGTGGCAGGGATGGGTATCTTC
>JAILDZ010000047.1 GCA_024688505.1 Lachnospiraceae bacterium | reverse complement strand
TCTGCCATTTCGGATACTGTGTCATGAATTCGGGGCGGGTCTGGTGTCCATGGAGATGGTGAGCGCCAAGGCCATATTATATAAGAATAAAAACACGGCATCCCTCATGGAAAGCTGCCCGGAAGAACGACCGGTATCGCTGCAGTTTTTCGGAAGAGATCCAAAGATCATGGGGGATATGGCAAAGCAGACAGAGGAGCTGCCCTTTGACACCTTTGACATAAACATGGGATGCCCTGTGCCAAAGGTGGTGAATAACGGAGAGGGATCTGCACTGATGAAGGAGCCGGCTCTGGCAGGAGAGATCATATCCGCCATGGTGAAGGCTGTGAAGAAGCCGGTGACGGTGAAAATCCGGGCGGGCTTTGACGAGGAACATAAGAATGCTGTGGAACTGGCAAAGATAGCAGAGGCATCCGGAGCTGCCGCGGTGACAGTCCACGGACGGACCAGAGAGCAGTATTATTCCGGAAGGGCAGACTATGATATCATCCGCCGGGTGAAGGAAGCAGTGAAGATCCCCGTGTTCGGAAACGGCGACATAAAAAGCTATGAAGATGTGTGCCGGATGCAGGAAGAGACAGGCTGCGACGGATATATGATAGCCCGTGGGGCCAGGGGGAACCCATGGATATTCCGGGAAATACTGGCGGAGGATGAGACGGGAAGCAAGATTCAAAGACCATCCTGCCGGGAAGTGAAAGAAATGATATACCGCCAGGCGGAGCTCATGGTGAAGTATAAGGGAGAATTCATAGCCATGCGGGAAATGAGAAAACACGCGGCATGGTATATGACAGGACTTCCCCATGCGGCAGCCATCCGGGACAGTGTGAACCGGGTGGAAAGCATGAAAGAACTAAGGGAACTGCTGGAAAGCTATGACTGGACGTGAAGCTTCATTACTTGACAGGCTGAGGGCGCAGGACTATAATAGACCAGCTGTAAGCAGATTTTCTGACATAAACAGATTTTAAAAAAGAAAGGTAAGCGAGTTAAAATGGAAGCAAAGAAAAACGTGCTGACGTATGAGGGCTTAAGAGAGCTGGAAGAAGAGCTGGAGGACCTCAAGGTAAACAAACGAAAGGAAGTGGCTGAGAAGATCAAAGAAGCCAGAGCCCAGGGCGACCTTTCGGAGAATGCAGAGTATGATGCGGCCAAAGACGAGCAGAGAGATATAGAGGCCCGTATAGAGGAGATAGCAAAGATCCTCCGTAATGCGGAAGTGGTCCTCGATGAAGAAGCAGATAAGGACAAAGTCAGCATCGGATGCAGGGTGAAGATCCTGGACCTTTCCGAGAATGAAGAGATGGAGTTCAAGATAGTGGGATCCACAGAGGCAAACAGCCTTAAAGGAAAGATCTCCAACGAGTCACCGCTGGGAGCAGCGCTTCTCAGAAAGAAGAAGGGCGACGTGGTGAAGGTGGAGACCCAGATGGGAGAACTGGAATATCGCATCATCGACATTCAGAGGAAGAGCAAAGGTAAGAAATAAGGAAATCAGATGGCAGAACAGAATCAGAACCAGAATCAGGATATTAATCAGCTTCTCAAGGTACGCCGCGAGAAGCTGGCTTCATTACAGGAGAACGGAAAGGATCCTTTCAAGATCACGAAGTATGACGTGACACATCACACAGTGGATGTGAAGGCTCTCTATGAGGAGCATGAAAAGGAGCTTCTTGCCGGCCGTACCCCGGTGAACACGGATGGCATGGACGAGGAGGCTGCAAAGCAGGCTGTGAACGACGACTATAACGAGCGCCGCGCCATCATGGATGCCAAGCCCATAGAGGTCAGCATCGCCGGACGTATGATGTTTAAACGTGTCATGGGAAAGGCCAGCTTCTGTAATATACAGGATCTGAAGGGAAACATTCAGGTCTATGTGGCCAGAGACGTGATAGGCGAAGAACCCTATGCGGACTTCAAGAAGTCTGACATAGGCGATATATACGGAGTGAAGGGCTGGGCCTTCAGGACTAAGACAGGGGAGATATCCATACATGCAGATGAGATGCTCCTGCTTTCAAAGAGCCTGCAGATCCTCCCCGAGAAGTTCCACGGACTGACGGACACAGATATGCGCTACCGCCAGAGATATGTGGATCTCATCATGAATGCCGACTCTAAGGAGACATTCATAAAGAGGTCAAAGATAATAAAAGAGATCAGAAACTTCCTGGACGGCAGAGACTTCATGGAGGTGGAGACACCCATACTGGTTTCAAACCCCGGCGGCGCTGCTGCCAGACCTTTCGAGTCTCACTATAATGCGCTGGATGAGGACGTGAAGCTTCGTATCTCACTGGAGCTTTATCTGAAGAGACTCATCGTAGGCGGTCTGGAAAGAGTGTACGAGATAGGCCGTGTATTCAGAAACGAAGGTGTGGACACCAGACATAATCCCGAGTTCACGCTGATGGAGCTCTATCAGGCATACACTGATTATTACGGAATGATGGAACTCACAGAGTCCATGTTCAGATATCTGGCTGAGAAGGTGTGCGGAAGCACTAAGTTCACCTATCAGGGAATAGAGATAGATTTCGGCAAGCCTTTCGAACGCATCACCATGACTGACTGCGTGAAGAAGTACGCCGGAGTGGACTTCGATCAGGTGGCATCCCTCGAGGAAGCCAGAGCTCTGGCGAAAGAACACCATGTGGAATTTGAAGAGCGTCACTCCAAGGGCGACATCTTAAACCTCTTCTTCGAGGAATACTGCGAGAAGGAGCTGGTGCAGCCCACATTCGTGATGGATCATCCCCTTTCCATCAGCCCGCTCACCAAGAAGCGTCCTGATGATCCGGAAAAGGTGGAGAGATTCGAGCTCTTTGTGAATGGTTGGGAGATGTGCAATGCTTATTCCGAGCTTAATGACCCCATAGATCAGAGAAGCAGGTTCGAGGCACAGGAAGCTGCATTTGCTGCAGGCGATGAAGAAGCCGAGCATACAGACGAAGACTTCCTGAATGCACTTTCCATCGGTATGCCGCCCACAGGCGGTATCGGCTACGGCATTGACAGACTGGTGATGCTGCTGACCGACAGCCCGGCTATAAGGGATGTGCTGCTGTTCCCGACACTTAAGAGCTTGGGATAAGAAAACGCAGTAAAATCAATGGTTCGAGGCTCTTATAAAGACCTAAATTATCCAATTTACGACCAATTGTTTTAAAAAACGGAAGATGCGTTCAAAAAAAATAAAAACCGGCAGGCAGGATTCGACTCCGCTTGCCAGTTTTTTGCTTTATAGGACATTACTAAACTCCCTTTTTACATTTGTGTTGCTCATGATAGAATAATTCAAATCGGAATTGTAGGAAAACCGGAATGGATACAATTAAGAAAATAGGACTAAACTCCAATGAAGTAAAACTGATTGCTATTATTGCGATGACAATCGACCATGTAACATGGTTACTGTTTCCTGGATGCCAAAAGATAT
>JAILDZ010000043.1 GCA_024688505.1 Lachnospiraceae bacterium | reverse complement strand
CAGATGCCAGAGATATGATTTCAGGCGTATCTCCACAGAGACCATAAAGGACCGCCTGGCAAACATCATGAAAAGCGAAGGCATAGAGGTGGAAGAGAAGGGCCTCATGTATATCGCCAAGGTGGCGGACGGCTCCATGCGAGATGCCCTCAGCCTTCTGGATGAATGCACGGCATTTTATATGGATCAGGCCCTGACCTATGATAAGATCCTCTCAGTTCTTGGGGCCGTGGATACGGAGATCTTCTACCGGCTCTTTGAAGCCATAAGAAAAGAGGATGTCCTGTCCGCCGTGGACATCGTAAATGATATAGTGATGGAGGGCCGGGACATCCGCCAGTTCGTTCTGGACTTCACCTGGTATATAAGAAACATGCTCCTGGTGAAAAACATGGACAGCATGGAAGATATTCTCGACATGTCCACAGACACGCTTAACATTTTAAAGGAAGAAGCAAAGGACATGCCGGAAGAAGTGCTGATGCGTTTTATCCGTGTGCTTTCCGATCTTTCGAATTCTCTTCGGGACGCCACTCAAAAGAGGGTGCTTCTCGAGATCACTGTGATAAAGCTCTGTAAGCCTGCCATGGAGCAGGACTATGAGAGCCTGATACAGCGCATGACATCCATGGAACAGCGGATGGAAAGCGGGGCATTTACCGTGGCAGCAGTTCAAAGCCCGGCTGAATCCTTAGAAAAAAAAACGGCTCCCATTGACCCGGGCTTAAAAAAACCTTTGCCGGAGGCCACTCCGGAAGCTGTGAAGGAAGCGGCCCGGGAGTTTAAGGCCATCATTCAGGATGCCCCCGGGATGACGAAGAAATTCCTGGAAACTGCTATGGTGACGGTTTCAGATGAAGGGGAGCTCATGCTGGTATTTGACCTTATCGATAATATCCAGCATATGGCATATAAGATGTTTCAGGATCCGGAAAAGATAGCGGAGCTGGAGGAGCTTATCTCCGAACATATAGAACAGCAGGTGAAGGTGGTGGTTCAGGGTAACGAGACCGTGACACCGAAAGAAAATCTGTACACAGATGCCATCACGGCCTTTGCCGGTAAGAATGGCGTGGTAATAGAAACAGAAGATTTTTAGGAGGACATGAAAATGGCAAAAAGAGGTGGTTTCCCCGGAGGAATGGGGGGCATGGGAAATATGAACAATCTGATGAAGCAGGCTCAGAAGATGCAGCGTCAGATGGAAGAAGCCCAGAAGGAAATGGAAGAGAAGGAATTCACAGCCACAGCCGGCGGCGGAGTGGTGGAGATAGTGGCTTCCGGTAAGAAAGAGATAAAGAGCGTAAAGATTGATCCCGAGGCTGTGGATCCTGAAGACGTGGAGACCCTTGAGGATATGATCATGGTGGCAGTGAATGATGTGATGCATCAGATCGATGCCGTGACGGAAAGCTCCATGGGCAGGTTCACAGGCGGCATGCCGGGAATGCCTTTTTAACATAAATGGAATACTATAGCAAAGAAATAGGAAGACTGATAGGAGAGCTCTCCACCCTTCCCGGCATAGGTTCGAAATCCGCCCAGAGGCTGGCGTTTCATCTTCTTAACCTGCCGAAGGATGAGGTGAATAAGCTGGCGGAGACAATCGTGTCTGCCAGAGAAAACGTGCATTACTGCAAGGAATGCTTCACCCTCACGGATCAGGACATCTGCCCCATCTGCGCGAACCCGAACCGCAGCAAAAAGACCATCATGGTGGTGGAAGACACCCGTGACCTGGCGGCATACGAAAAGACCGGGAAATACGAGGGAGTCTATCATGTGCTTCACGGCGCCATATCTCCCATGCAGGGCATTGGTCCCGGGGATATTCGCCTGAAAGAACTGATACAGAGGCTTCAGAAAGAGGATACAGAGGAAGTGATCATCGCCACAAACTCCAGCCTGGAGGGCGAGACCACCGCCATGTATATAAGCAAGCTCTTAAAGCCATCCGGCATCAGGGTATCCCGTATCGCAAGCGGCGTGCCCGTGGGCGGGGACCTTGAAAATATCGACGAAGTCACCCTTCTTCGTGCTCTCGAGGGCCGGACAGATTTATAGGAGTTTCATATTAAGAAATAGGCCAAACCTTCCGAAATACTATTTTGAGAAGTAGTATTCCGGGAGGTTTTTTATGCAGATCAACAATCTGAATATCAAAGGCATACAGGATGTAGCCGACTCTGCAGTGAGAATGGATCAGGAAAGGATTCCGGAAAACAAAGTCAAAGAAAATTTCAGCAC
>JAILDZ010000028.1 GCA_024688505.1 Lachnospiraceae bacterium | reverse complement strand
GCTTCTCGTAGAGAGGCAAATAAATAATGACACGCGTAATGATAGATACAAACATCATTATATCTGCCGCTCTATTTCAAAATGGGAAAGCTGCCAGTGCACTCGTCAAAGCATAAAATGTGCCTTATGAACCAGTACTGTGCGACTATGTCATTGAAGAGCTTCATCGGAAGTTTAGGGAATAATTTCCTGATCGTTTGGATAGCCTCGAAGAATACCTAAATAACACCCTTAAATCTGTAACGCAGGTTAGAACTCCTACCATAGAGGCTGAAACAGAATCCAAAATCAGGGATCCAAAAGACCGTCCCATTCTTCGAGCAGCTCTAGACTCACATGCGGATTTGTTCCTCACCGGTGATAAAGACTTCCTTGAATCCTCAGTATCAGATCCACGTATAATATCGGTGCCCGAATTCTTAGATCTTTAGGCTCATGAATAAAAAAGCCGGGAAATCCCGGCTTTTTATATATGAATCGCACCCAGCATGCTAATAGAGGTTAAATGCACATTACCCGCTTAAACCATATTCTACAGGATTACGATTTCCTTCTATTCTGCTTTTTCCCTCGACGCTGGTAATCCGCATTAATCTCCACATTCCAATCACTCTCATCTAGTTCCTCACTCATATGGAGGATATCAGCATGCATAACCGAGCACACTGCTTTAGATACTCCTGCATAGACATTTGCGGTTCCGATATTATCACTTACATAATTAACAGCTCTTTCCTTTCGAATTCCATACTTCTGAGCCTCAACATTAACCAACAAATAGTGAGAAGTATTTATTTTCACTAGACAGTTGTTTTTTCTTTCACTAATTATATAATCATCATAGTGTTGAATTCGTTTAATCCATTGATAAAAAAGTGCTTACATAAAATATTTATTTGTAGTATACTCCCTTCCGTAAACACAGTGAGATGTACACATTTTAGGATGCATGGAGGTCGCAACGAGTTTGTTGTGGCCTCTTTTTTGCATCAGCAACAGGAAAGGAAGGTATGTAATGCCCAAGAACAGATTTCAGGAAACGATCTTTACAATCATGATGGTCCTTGTCATGGTCTATGCCATGATATGCTACAACATCGCGCTCGCCAGCGAAGGAATGCAGAACTTTGTATTCACAGCTGCCCTCAGGGAGCTTCCTATAATGGCCGTGATAGCATTTGTACTTGATACTTTTATAGCAGGCCCTCTTGCAAAGCGTCAGGCAATGAAGCTTTTTACCCCCGGAGAGGATAAACCGATCTTTATCATCCTTGCTATCTCGATCTTTTCGGTCCTTTTTATGTGCCCGATGATGAGCTTCGTGGCTACGCTTCTTTTTAACGGAGGACTCACAGGAAACACCGTATCAAGTTGGCTTCAGATTGTGGCTATGAACTTCCCTATGGCATTTTTCTGGCAGCTGCTTGTTGCCGGACCTCTTGTAAGGAAGGTTTTTGGAATGATCTTTAGCGAGCGTAAGTCAAAAGTAGTAACAGAAGCAGCATAGATTTAGGGACGCAGGGCTTTTCATGTTTAATCCTGATTATTTGGGGTTTTATGCGGTTCTCTATTATAATAATCTTGATCTTCCATAATTTATGGATAGATTAATGGGAAGGTACCATGTCCCACTTGGGATGGGGGACCTTCCCTTTTCATTATTGCTCGTTTATGGCATTATTCCACTTTGAACTCTCGAATAACTTCTCCACCATTATTATGATATATCACAAGTGCCGCCATTCCCACGGTTGAACCGTCTTCTTTTAGGACGGCTATAGATGAGTACTCACCTCCATCAGCAGATTCAATGCCTTCTGGAAGGGCCACACTAAAAATGTATGCCTTTTCACATTCGACACACGCCGTGATTTTATGTGATTTCCGTTCTTGTGCAATTTTCAGCGCTTCTTCATATGTAATCATTGTCTTTCCCTCTTTCTATCATTAGGCTGTATGGCATATCAGTTCTGCCCTAATGTACATCTCATACACCATAATTCGTGTATCATTTTTTAATCTAGTCGTTCCTGGATGAATTTGCTACCAGGGTGCATTTTCCCGAGTGCTTTGAATAACAACGCGTTATCAGGTTCATTGTCACGGTCTTTTTCGATTTTTTCTATGGACTCTGCTAAGCTTCTGGGGTTCTTACCCTCCATTTTCTGCTTCTTTCTTGCACCTCGAAAATATTCGGCCACCATACTTCTTATATGGTGCGACCGATGCAATGCCTCGTACCATTCAGGTTTATTCAAATATGCATATTCTTCTATCTCATAGTATGAATAGTTTTCTTCAGACTTTGCATAATTGATGATTTCTTTATATATTCTTCCTTCATCAGCGCGTGTCATTCAGACTTTCTCCCATATAATCAATAAGTTTTTGCTGTATAGGGCTCCCGTTTTGCCCTATCGTACAGCCCGCAAACTAATGCATATTTCCAGATTTTAACATCTCTTTCATTTCAGAATATGAATAGTTATCATCCGGCAGCACCAACTGATCCTTGTCTATATACTTAGCTATTTCACTATCGAACGCTTCTTTTGATACTTCCACGCCTTCCACTTCATATGTAAATAGAGACTCATCATAGTAACCGGTTTCCTGGATGGTCTTCATGGCATCATCAGACATGTAGTAAAGGCCTTCCATAAGCAGCGTAAAGACTCCATTTTCTAGCTTTGTAACATATACCGGATAATAATCCATGTGCCCTGTATCGGTATAAATCATGCCTGTTCTTGGTATATACGTCGTCCCATAACGTCTGAAATGGTAATCTGTAACTTCACAATCGTAATAAGTAAACATGAATTCCCCGCCGGCGCCACTACAGGTATCTATTAAAAGTTCTGGAGTATCGTCATCATCTACATATATCAATGTGTATTTGCAATCATTTAAAAACGCTTCTCTTGATGAATCATCCATCTCTTCAAAGTTTTGCAAATGGTCTAGATAAGCCTGCCCCCAGTCTGTTGCATGATCCTCATTTGGTTCTTCTATGACTTCAGGCACTGTATCTTCTACTGTTGCTGCCTCTTCTATGGTTTCCGTGCCCTGATCTACGTCTTCTACAGACACAGTCTTACCACACCCTGTGATCATCACACCAATTATTGCAATAAATAGCAGTCGCTTATTCATTTTCCTCTTCCTCTGTGAGATAACCCGCTCCTATAAGAAGATCCACCGCCATATCCTCAGCTTCGGCCGGTATTATAAGATCTATACTCTGCGTGGTACTGGCACCAAACACTATCGACAAAAACTCACCGGAACCGTTCATCTTCTTATACACCGGGATCTTATTTGATTCAAAAAGCGCCACAATACAGTCCGCTTCAAATGAATCGTATGTTGTATATATGATAATCTCCTCGCTCATGGCCATAGACTACTCCTCATGCATTACCTTTCTCCGCCAATTGTCTTCAGTTGTTGTTGTTCCAAGAATAGTTCCTGATCTGTCCAATAACTATACCTCGTTCTCGAACCTGCATTCCGGAATTGTGCATGGTCAAATCAGCTCTCCTGAAAAGTGCTGGATTTCATGCTGAATGATCTGGGCAGTAAACCCGGAGTATGATCCATGCTGACTCTTAAAGTCTCTATCCAGATAATCTACTTCTATATCTTTATATCTGGTACATGGCCTCATTCCATCCAGGGATAAGCAGCCCTCCTCTGTTTGATACCGTCCTGTCTTCTTCGTGATCACCGGATTTACCATAGGAATAATAAATGGGCCGACCGCAACC
>JAILDZ010000008.1 GCA_024688505.1 Lachnospiraceae bacterium | reverse complement strand
TTTCTGCCTTATCCACCACATAGCATCCACCGTAGTATCTCTTCCCCGGATATCCTTCTGCATACTTATTCGTAAGCACGGATCCCATTGCGGACATGACCGCTGTGCTCACCCAGTTTTCTGATGCGATAAGCTCGATGTGGTCTGCCTGCCTGTCATACTCCTCTTTGATGATGGAGGCGATTTCCGGGTCTTCTCTTCTGATGTCGTCAATCGTGTACATGTTTTTCTCCTTATTACTCTATAATTTACGGAATTCATTGTATATGCCCGTCATAGTGTTTTTTCGGCGGAACGCTCGCTTCGCTGCGTCCCTTCTAGTGGCTGTAATAAAAATCTCAGCAACGGCTTCGATTTTTAACATCCACACGAAGTGTGCTTCGCGCCGCTCGGTTCAAATGCCTCAAAAACTCCTATGGCGTACACATACATGAATTCCTTACGTTACCGTAAATATGTGCACTATCTTTATGACTGTTTCTTTATCTTCACTTTCAGGACATACCACAGTGCTGTGGCGATGAAGATGGAGGAATATGTACCTACCAGCACTCCGCAAAGCAGCGGGAATGCAAATTCCTTGATGGTGGATACACCCAGGATAAGCAGCATGAGTATGGTCACCGCTGTGGTGAAGGATGTGCTTAAGGATCTGCCCACTGTCTGGCTCACGCTTCTGTCCACCAGCTCTGTGAGGCTTTCCTCGCTCTGGTTCTTAAGGCTGTGTATATTCTCTCGTACTCTGTCGAATATGACGATGGTATCATTCACGGAGTATCCGATGACTGTCAGCATACATGCGATGAATGCCGATCCCACGGAGATCCTTGCCAGTGAATACACCGCAAGCACCACCAGCACATCATGGAGCAGTGCTGCGATGGCGGATGCTGCGAATCTGATATCTTTGAATCTGAACCATATGTATAAAAGCATGAAGAGGGCTGCCACCAGCACTGCCACTATGGACTCTCTTCTCATCTCCGATCCGATGGTGGAGCTGATATTTTCCGATGAGATTCCCTCATCCGTTACACCGTAATCTGTCTCGAACATGTTATAGAGTGCTTCTCTCTCTTCCACATTCAGCATTCTGGTCTTGAATATAACTGCGTTTCCGTTATCCACCTTCTGTGTCTGGATATCATTATCTCCTGTGACCTTTGAGATCTTCGGCACTATCTCGCTGTCGATCTCTGCCAGGCTATAGTCCTTATCCAGGTTCACTGTGGTGGATGTTCCGCCCAGGAATTCCAGGCTGAAGTTCAGTGCATGATTTCCCTGTGCCGCCTGCACTCCCATGGCACCGACTCCAAGGAGGATCACTGCTGCGGATGCGATGAAGAATATCTTTCTCTTTTCTATTACATTAAGGATCTTAACTTCCTTCTTCGGGTTCCTTGCATACTGCTTTGTATCGCGGATCCCCAGTGCATAGAAGGAATTAAGAAGAAGTCTTGTTACAAAGAGTGCCGTGAACATAGACACAATAACACCGATAGCCAGTGTGATGGCAAAGCCCTTCACTGTTCCGGATCCCAGTACTCCCAGGACTGCTGCCGCTATAAGTGTGGTCACGTTTCCGTCTATGATGGCTGAAAGTGCCTTCTGGAATCCTGTGTCCATTGCACCTCTGGTGGATCTGGACAGTGCCAGTTCCTCCTTTATTCTTGCGAATATGATCACGTTTGCATCCACTGCCATACCGATGGACAGGATGATTCCTGCGATACCGGGCAGTGTCAGGGTGATCTCAAACAGCTGAAGTATACTGAGTACGATGGTGGTATACAGAAGCAGTGCAAGGGATGCTGCTGCTCCCGGTGCCAGATACATTATGCAAAGGAAGATGCAGACTATGATAAGTCCGATGCCTGCTGCAAGAAGGCTGGTGGAGAGTGCGTCGGAGCCCAGCTGTGCGCCCACGATCTCTGACTGTAACTCCCGAAGTTCCAGGTCCAGTCCACCGATCCTGATATAGGATGCCAGGTTTGCCGCTGCATCATAGTCTCCCATTCCTTCTATGATACATCTGCCGTCTGTGATGGCTGCATTCACTGAAGGTACGGATACGAATTTTCCGTCATAATATATACCGATGGACTCGCCTGCGGCATATGCCTTTGTAGTGGCATCGCCAAAGGCCTTGGCTCCCTTATCGGAAAGTACCAGGTCCACCACGGGGCTCTGGGCTCCTGTGGTACTGTCTGTCTGATATCCTGCTTCCGATGATGAGATATCGGATCCGTTTAAGATAACCGATCCGTTTGCTATCAGGTCTTCTATGGGATAGTTAAGCTGGAAATCCTGCTTTGAATCTCCGGTATAATTTACTCTGGTATAGTTCTGATTTCCTTCTGAATCTGTCTGTGCTATGAAATACAGCTGTCCTGGTGTTCCCAGCTGTTCCAGCAGTGCGTTTGCATCCGTCACTCCCGGGATCTCTATGGTGATTCTATCGGATCCCACCTGATATACCGATGCTTCTGTGGTGGTGTTTCCTTCTCCCAGATCACTTTCGATTCGCTGCTGCAGCTTATATATGGTATCTGCCATCTGCTCATCCGTGGGGTTTTCTCCCACCACTTCATAGGTGATGCTGACACCTCCTGCCAGATCCAGGCCCAGCTTGATGTTATTTCCGCTGCCCTTAAGTGTGGAAGTGATGACGGTGTATGAATAGTATCCCAGCAGTGAAAGTATGGCCAGGAATGCTATCAGTACCACTATTCCAGTACTTTTCTTCATGTTCTTCATTTTTGCTATTGCTCCTTACTGTTATGCAGTCGCTGCAGCCTCTGCGGCTTTCAGCATTATCGCACATTCTATCCTTTTTTTCTGAAGTTCGCAACCTATCTCATAGCTGCTTAATATGTCTCCGTTAAAGTTATATGAGTTGGCACTGCAGCCTCCGCTGCAATAGAACCTGGCGAAGCAGTCCTTACATGTTTCCTTTGCGTAGACATTACACCTTTTGAATCTGTCCCGGAGGGCTTCATTCTTCACTCCGGTGAACACATCCCCCATGAGAAACTCCTCGTTTCCCACGAACTGATGGCAGGGATAGAGTTCTCCCTTTGGGGTCACTGCCAGGTATTCCGTGCCGGATCCGCATCCGGACAGTCTCTTATACACGCAGGGACCACCCTCCAAATCTATCATAAAATGAAAGAAATTAAAATTATTTTCTTTCCCGATCCTCTTTGCCATCTCTGCCGCCAACTTATCGTATTCTTCAAACAGCTTCGGCAGGTCTTCCTTCTTTATGGCATAGCTTTCCGTGTCCTTTGCCACCACGGGCTCCACCGATATCTGCTTAAAGCCTTCATCCGCCAGATGCAGCACATCTTCCGAAAAATCCAGGTTGTTATGGGTGAAGGTGCCCCTCACGTAATATCTCTGCTGTCCCCTGCTCTCTGCCAGGTCCTTAAACTTCGGCAGGATCAGGTCATGTGATGGTGCGCCGCTCGGGAAGGGGCGCATCTTATCATGGACTTCCTTTCGTCCGTCTATGGACAGCACCACATTATCCATTTCCCTGTTGGCAAATTCCTTCACCTCTTCATTAAGCAGCACTCCGTTTGTGGTGAGGGTGAACCTGAACTTCTTATTATGTGTCTTTTCCAGTTCTCGGCCGTAGGCCACTATTTCCTTTACCACCCCGAAATTCAGGAGGGGTTCGCCTCCGAAGAAATCCACTTCCAGATTTCTCCTGACTCCGGAATTCTTCACCAGAAAATCCAGGGCTGCCTTTCCCACTTCAAGGCTCATAAGTTCCGTAGCCTGTCCGTGATATTTTCCTTCTTCGGCAAAACAGTATTTGCACGCCAGGTTACAGTCATGGGCTATATGAAGGCAAAGGGCTTTCACCACATTGGGGCGTTTGGAAAAGTCTATCACCCGCTCTTCATATGCATCCAGGGTAAAAAGCGCCTCTGCTTCCACCAGCTCTTCTATTTCCTTTGCTGCCTGCTCTATCTTTTCCGCAGGCACACCGGGGCATGCTTTCTTTCCTTCTTCTATCAGTCTTTCTTTCCGGCCGGTCTCTGCCTTTCCATCCTCATATATCTTTTTTTCGTCACAGATATTTATGAGGTCATAGGCTATATCATCCACCACATGTATGGCGCCGGAGTTTATGTCCATGACTATGTTTATGCCGTTATTCTTAAATGTATGTATCATATCTTCCTTTTAACGCATAAAAGGAGCGTACCAAAACTTGCAGGTACGCTCTTTTTTAAACTCTACTTCAAACCTTGGTTATTTATTGTTTTCGCAGGTCTGATTTCCTACTGTACAGCTGGTCTTGCATGCTGACTGGCAGGATGTCTGGCACTCGCCGCAGCCGCCGTCTTTTACTGTACTCTGAAGTCTCTTGGTGTTCAGTGTCTTAATATGCTCCATGGGTATCCCCTCCTTTTCTTCTTATAAACTTCCGAGATTTTACCATACCATGGGCTTTTTCGCAAGAGGGTGCTGCCTCCGGAATGTCCGGGATCATTTTGCGTTTATTGACAGTTCATTTGATGTGACAAGAGAACCGTAGGCATACATATCATAAGAAATATGTATATCTATTTCATTTTCATCCACCTGAAGCGACATATCGTTGGTGGTGACCACAAAAGACAGCATACCAAGGGGAGTGGAATATTCACACATGGTGTCATTATCGTTTTTAAACACCATATCGGATGCTATGCCGCCGGTGCGGCTTAAGGTCACTTCCCCGGGACGAAGCCACATGGTGCTTTCCACTGTGGCATCCATCTCTTCCATTTTTTCAGTGAATCGCAGGACTGTGACGCCCTCTTCTTCCGATCGTACTCCCTCCACTATCTGGCTGATATCTGTTTTCTGCCCGTCAGTCTCCTGTATGGATGAAAAACGGATACGGACTTCTCTTTCGTTATTCTCTGCTGTCACTTAGACTGCTCCTGTATCACCTGACGCACTGCATCTATCTGGTTTTCCAGGTGTCTGTGCATGGCGTCCTTCACATTTTCTCTGTCTTTTGCCTTCAGACCGTCATATATCTCTTTGTGCTCTTTTATGAGTAAAGCATGATATGCCTTGTCTTTTAAATATTCATATCTGTATCTGTACATCTGCTCCCGCAGGTTCTGTACGATGGATGCCAGTTTCGGATTATCAGCTGCATCATATATCACCGCATGGAATGCTTCATCCGCATCCGCAATCTCGCGGATATCTCCTTTTTCCACAGCCTTCTCGAACTGCTTCATGTTCACTTCCAGTGCACTTAGCCTTTCGCTTGTTATCCTCTCACAGGCCTCCTTCACTGCCAGGGCATCCAATGCATCCCGCACTTCCAGCACATCCTCCAGATCCTTTTCCGACATCTGGGCCACCTGGGCTCCTCTTCTTGGGATAGTGAGAGCCAGTCCTTCTTTTTCCAGCATCCTTATGGCTTCTCTTATTGGTGTACGGCTGACCCCAAGTGTATCTGCCAGATGGGTCTCCATAAGTCTCTCTCCGGGATGGAGTTCCCCCTTTAAAATAGCATCTCTTAATGCATTAAAGACCACATCCCTGAGTGGTAGATATGAATCCTGTTCCAGTTTCATCGGTCGTTTTTCTCCTCGTATACTTTAGTTTCTATCACGTCTTTTGCAAGTCCGCTTTCTTTCAGTGCTCTGAGTGCCTCTGAAAGCTTATTGTCATCATCAAATATTCCAAACACCGTGGGGCCGCTGCCGCTCATCATGGCATTCACCGCTCCGTGTTCTTTCATGATGTCTTTTATCTTTTCTATTTCCGGATGCTTCGGGACTGTCACATCCTGAAGTATATTTCCGAAGCAGGATGCCGTCTCATACAGATCACCGGACTGAAGGCCCCTAAGGATCGCATCTATATCCGGATGATGAGCTTTTCCTTCATCCATAAGCGCATCCAGAGCCTCATACACTTCTTTTGTGGACACACCGCACTCCGGCTTTCCTATCAGTATCCTGCATTCCGGCAGTGGGGCCACAGGAGTCAGTATTTCTCCGATCCCTTCCGAAAGAGCAGTCCCCTTCATAATGCAAAATGGGATGTCTGCACCAAGGGTCACCCCCAGATCCATCAGTTCCTGTTCTGAAGCTCCAATAGAAAACAGCCTGTTTATCCCGATAATGACAGCTGCAGCATCTGTGGATCCTCCGGCCATTCCTGCCGCCACAGGGATCCTTTTTATAAGCTTTAAGTGTATTCCGCCTTCTATAGCGTATTTCTTCATCATGGCTTCAGCCGCTTTATAGCACAGGTTATCCTTATCGGCTGTGAGAAACGCCCTGTCTACGCCTTCTGTAACAAGGTCCATGGTGAGTCCGCTCTCAGTTTTTCTGATCTCCACATTGTCACACAGGTCTATGCTCTGCATGATCATACGGACATCATGGTATCCGTTTTCTCTTCTTCCGGTTACGTCCAGCCCCAGATTTATCTTGGCCGGAGCCTTTATGGAAATATTATCTTTGTTAGACTTCTCGTACATGAAAAAAATTGTATCAGATTTAGTACAATCTTTCAATCGTATGGTTAAAAAAGCTTTTGCACCAAAACTTTCGCATAAATAAACCCCGGAAATCTTTCCGGGGTTCTGAGTCTCTTATGCTTTTGACTGGTTATATTCTTTCATCTTTCTGGTAGCCCATGCCCGAAGGCCTTTCTTCTTTTCTTCAGGCTTCTCTATCTTTCCGTGGAGTCCTCGTACACTGGTGATATAGAGTCCGCTGACCATGGCCTTCACTTCCTTCTTCACCGGTATCTCATCGAAGATGGTGGCGTCGCAGATCAATGTCATGATCTTCGGTCCCACCTTGGCCTTCACGATGGGGAGCTTAGAGCCCTTTGCATACCAGGGAGTCTGTGCCACCACCTGTTCCGGCAGTCCCGCATCCTTAAGCTTCATCCGCTTCTTATCGATTATCAGCATGGATACGCTTTGTGCTGCAGCCTGTATCTGCTCATCCTGCTCTGCTTTCTTTTTCTCTGCTCTTTTTCCCAGGAAATACAGAGCTATGGTGATCCCCACTATGACAACGGTGACGATCAGTAAGATTATTGTAAACTTAGGCATTAATGATCCCTCCTAAATATCAGTCTAAAAAAACAGCAAGGGTATCTTAACATAATGCCCTTTGTATTGCAAAGAATCTGTGCGGAAAGATATCAGAACACTACTCTGTCACGGCCCGACTCTTTTCCCATATAGAGTTTCTTGTCTGCATCATCTATGGTCTTCTTGATGCCATCACTGTCACTGAATTCCTCAACTCCGAAAGTCATGGTGATCTTTATGGGAGTGCCTTTATACACATATTCTTTGTTCTTAATGGAGGTCCTGAGCTGATCCAGCTGGATCATGGCCTCGTCTCCGTTCATCCGGCGAAGGACGAAAAGAAATTCCTCGCCGCCCCAGCGGGCCACAAATCCTTTTCCTTTTATAAAGCTCTTGAAATCCTGAGCCAGGCCGGAAAGAATGAAATCTCCCGCATCATGACCGTATGTGTCATTGACATGCTTAAAAAAGTCTATATCTCCGATAGCTATGCAGAACATATAATTCTGGGAAATACTGTCTTTTCTGACTTCCTCCAGTTCCTCCTCTGCATATCGTCTGTTCACAAGCTTCGTAAGGGGGTCGGTCTCGGAAAGCTGCTTCAGCTTTCTGGCATATTCCCGAAGTTTATGTTCCGATTCTATATACTGATTACAGAAATAGTATGCCACTATGGAAATACATATTAAAAACACTACGATGTTTGCATAAACCACCACTGAATAGAACAGGGTGTCCGGGGGTATAAGTGCCACACCGAATGTGGTCTTATGGGATATATAACAGATGGACACTCCCAGTACCACGCTCCATAAGACTTTTCTTTTCTGGCCGGTAGTGGGGTCATACCACATGATAAGCAGCACTATATAGATGATATTCTGAAATGAAGCTCTCCACCCGAAAATGGTGGTTAAGATCCCGGAAATGATAATGGTGCTCACTATAAGGGCGATCATGCATTTCCTGGAACGATGAAAATATGTGGCCGAAAATATCCCGGCATAAAAGATCACGCCGGCCAGCAGGGTCACCACAGGTTTTATGCCAAGGGAAGCGATCAGTGAATAAATAAACATGCCTATATACACAGGCAGGCATACCAGGATCACCGTCCTGATCAGAAGCAATAGTCCTTCGGCCTCGTCTTCATATTTTGATTCTCTTGTTAGAAAATTTCTAAGCTTCTGAATGAGTTCCATGACATTATCATTCCCCGGAGGGGTCTCCTCCGGGGGATTTTAATTACACACCTTCTTGTTCTTGTCTTACTGCTCTACAACATCAGACTGATAGGTGCCCTCTTTCCACTGATCGAATTTATCATGCACAGCATCATAAGTCCGTTTGGAAATATCGGGCAGTTCCTTGCCCCATGTCTTGGTAGCTTCCTTATAGCCTTTCTCGAATGCTGAAAGAAGCTTATCAGCCTTATCGGGGTCATTTCCTGAAAGAGCTATGGCAAAGTCCACGATACGGGATGACGTCTGATCCACGCCCCAGTATCCGTCCTCTGCTATATCCTTCTTTGCCTGAGCCACAGCGGCTTCATCCACATTTTTGAATTCTCCGCTGGCCAGGAATTTCCACACATCATCAGCCTTGGCCAAGGTATTTCCCTGTCCCTGCAGGGTCTGTTTTACCAGATCCACCATGCTCTGCATTCTGGCTTCGCTGTCGGCCTTCATCTGAGCCACTATGGCGCTGTGATCCACTGCTGAATTCTTTGCGGAAACGCTGTCTTTGGACTTCTCATATACTGCGGCTTCATCGCTGAATGCACCCTTCTTCGCCACCTCATCGGAAGCCTTCTTCGCATTCTTTGTGTCCACTGTGCTGTACTGAGCAGCCACCGTACTTGTTGTGATAGATTCTACTGACATTTTCATACCTCCTTGTACTCTTCTTACTGCCATCCCTGGTTGTCTTAGCAGCTCTGCCCGTACGCATGCAGCCACTGCCACTCGTCTTATATATCGGTCATTATCATAAAATAAATAACCATGTCACACCGTCTTTACGGCACATATTCTTCCTTCTTCGCTTCGAGGATAGCTTCGTTCAGCGAAAGCATCTTCGCATCCAGCATGGAAACAATGGCGGAACACTCCCTGAGGTCCTTGCTGATATACTCGGGAGCATTACCTTCGAACTTATAATAGATCTTATGCTCCAGTGAAGCCCAGAAGTCCATGGCTATGGTCCGGATCTGTATCTCCACTTTGGTATCCACGGCCTTATCCGATAGAAAGATAGGAATAGTGACTATCATGTGATAGCTCTTATATCCGCTTCTCTTCGGATGCTTGATATAGTCCTTCACCGAAAGCACCGTGATATCGTTCTGGCGCCCTATCATATCCGCCAGACGATAGATATCCGATGTGAAACTGCAGATCAGTCTGACACCTGCTATATCGTCACAATACTTCACCATGTTATCTATGGTGACTTCATAGCCTTTTCTCTTTAATTTTTTAACTATACTCTCCGGAGTTTTGATCCGGCTCTTCACATATTCTATAGGATTGTATTGATGTACATGCTGGAACTCGTCGTTCAGGATATCTATCTTGGTCCCTATCTCCTTCAGTGCGGAATTATAGAGCAGGATAGTGGAATTCCAGGAATCAATACCATCCCCCATGTAATTGCTGGTCTCGTCAGCCATTTCCTTTTGCTTCTCCTTAGGATAGATTCCTGTATGATATTATAACATCATGAAATGGGAATGTATATCGGTTTTTTGACTTAAAAAAGGGAGGACTGAAAAGCCCTCCCCCTTATGCTTCAGGCATCAATCCAAATGCCAGATATCCTTGTTATACTGATCTATGGTCCTGTCCGATGAGAAGAATCCTGCCTTACTGATATTGATGAGCATCTTTTTTGCCCATGTTCTTCTGTCGCCGAACTCTTCTATGGCCAGATCCTTCGTCTTCACATAACACTCAAAATCCGGGAATGTCATGAACCAGTCCTTATTCAGAAGTTCGTGATAGAGCCTCTCCAGATTCTCTCTTCGCCCCACAGACATCATCTTTTCGCTTACTATGAAGTCCACGGCACGTTTTATGCTCTCATCTTTTTCATAATAATCCCGGGACACATAATCTCCGCACTCATATCTCTTTATAACGGTTTCGCTGTCTTCTCCGAAGGTGTATATATTCTCCTTACCCACCAGGTCTGCTATCTCCACATTGGCGCCGTCCATGGTGCCGAGTGTCACTGCTCCGTTTAACATGAACTTCATATTTGATGTGCCGCTGGCTTCCTTCGATGCCAGCGAGATCTGCTCACTGATATCGCAGGCGGGTATCAGCTTCTCCGCCAGAGTCACGTTATAGTTTTCCACCATCACCACTTTAAGATATGGTGACACTTCCGGGTCATTATTCACTATCTCCTGCAGACAGAGGATGAGATGGATGATATCCTTCGCTATCACATATGCGGGAGCGGCCTTTGCTCCGAAGATCACCGTAATAGGCTGAGCAGGCTTCTTACCCTCTTTGATCTCAAAATATTTGTGGATCACATACAGGGCGTTCATCTGCTGCCTCTTATATTCATGAAGCCTCTTCACCTGGATGTCAAAGACGGACTCCGGATCAAGCTCTATTCCCTGGGTCCTTCTCACATATTCCGTGAGCTGTTTTTTCTTTTCCTTCTTCACATCAAGGATCCTGTCCAATGCATTTTCGTCGGAAACAAAACCGGAGAGTTTTTCCAGTTCATCGGCGTTCTTCTTCCATCCGTCTCCGATAAGATCCGTCACCACCCCTGAAAGCTCGGGATTACAAGCCATAAGCCAGCGTCTGAAAGTAATGCCGTTTGTCTTATTATTGAATTTATCCGGGTAGAGCCTGTAGAAATTATTAAGCTCTGTGTTCTTAAGGATCTCGGTATGGAGATATGCCACTCCGTTCACACTGTATCCGTAGTGGATATCGATATGTGCCATATGCACCAGACCGTCTTTTATGATGTATGTGGATCCGTCGGATACCGTCTCTGCCACTGCATTATGGAGCTCCCTGATTATGGGCATGAGAGCCGGCACTGCCCGATTCAGGAAATGGATGGGCCATTTCTCCAGAGCTTCCGCCAGAATGGTATGGTTCGTATAGGCGCATGTCTTTCTCACGATATCCATAGCTTCCTGCATACGTATGCCTTCCTCTCCCAGCAGTCTAATGAGTTCAGGGATCACCATAGTGGGATGGGTGTCGTTTATCTGGATACTCACATATTCCGGCAGATCATGAAGGTTACTTCCCCGCTCCTTTGCTTCATCAAGGATCAGTCTGGCGGCATTACTCACCATGAAATACTGCTGATATACGCGGAGGATCCGGCCTGCATCATCGGAATCATCCGGATACAGGAAAAGTGTCAGGTTCTCACGGATGTTATTTTTGTCAAAGCCGATGGAGTCCCGGGGCACTATGCTTTCATTCACGGATTCTATATCAAATAGATGAAGCTTCGTGGTACGGTTATCATATCCTGTCACGTCCACATCATACATACGGGATGTAACATCAAATCCGCCGAAGGAAATGGTGTATGTCTTGTCGGTGCGGGTGAGCCAGCTCTTTTCTTCCATCCAGGGATTTGGCACTTCGTTTTGAAGGTGGTTTTTAAACACTTGTCTAAAAAGGCCGAAGTGATACAGGAGACCTACTCCGTCTGCATTCAGTCCCAGAGTAGCCATGGAATCCAGGAAGCACGCTGCCAGTCGTCCCAGTCCTCCGTTTCCGAGAGAGGGTTCAGGCTCCAGCTCCTCTATCACATTCATGTCTTTCCCTGCTTCGGACAGCTCTTTTTTCACTTCATCATATATTCCGAGGTTTATCAGATTATTGGAAAGCAGCTTTCCGATAAGAAATTCCGCGGAGATATAGTAGAGTTTCTTTTTCCCTTTGTTTACGACCTTTTCTCCTGCCATGTCCTTTGTCATGGTAAGAAGGGAATAGTAGATCTCTCGGTCGGTGCACTGCGCCACCGGTCTGTTATACAGTTTCTCTGTGTAGTCATTCACTTTCATTTCATATTCCTCCCACTGCATTTAAGGGTTAATGGTACTATACCCCTGTATCTCATCCTGTTCTTGTCCGATTCCCCTAAAAAGTGATACAATACTATCATGTTTTAAAAGATGAGGTACCCCTATGAACATTCTGGAATACGAAAACTATCAGGAGAAGAAATACCACGGAAACCCTGATTTTCCGTATGTCACCTACCCCTGCTCCATCCCTATGGATTTCCCCGAAGTGCCGCCGCACTGGCATGGGGAGATGGAGATCATATATATCAAGAAGGGAAAGGGCATAGTGGAGGTGGATTTTAAAGAATATGATGTGTCTGCGGGAACGCTGTGTTTCATAGTTCCTGGGCAGATCCACTCCATACGTCAGAAAGAGGACCTGTCCATGGAGTACGAAAATATCATTTTCGACCTGTCCATCGTGAAATCCGGCCCCATGGAAAAACTGTCCGTAGATTATTTCAGCCCTTTGGAAAAAGGACGGCTCACCCTGCCCACCGTGATCACCGCGGATCATCCCTCATATAGGGATATTACATCCTGTGTGGACGGTATGGATACGATATGCATGACATTTCCCAAAGCCTATGAGCTGGCGCTGAAATCCGGGCTGCTCAGGCTCTTTTTCATACTCTTTTCTTTCTGTTCTCATGAGAAAAGGGATAACAGACATGAAAAGAACATGGAAAAGATACGGCCGGTGATAAAATATGTGGAAAACCACTATAGCGAGGAGCTTTCCACCAGGGATATGGCAAAAAAAGCGGGACTCTCTGAGTCCCACTTCATGAAATTCTTTAAGACCACCATGGGTGTGCCTTTTCTCTATTATCTTAATGATTACAGGCTTACCATGGCTTCACGCCTGCTGCTTTCTTCGGATGATTCCATACTCACTATAGCTTCAGACTGCGGCTATGATAACCTTTCCTATTTCAACAGACTCTTTAAACGAAGGTTTGGCATGACCCCCAGAGATTACAGGAAAGTCAGTCCATTGATGCCTTAATGAACTTTGCGAAAAGCGGATGGGCCTTATTCGGGCGGCTCTTAAATTCCGGATGGAACTGTACTCCCACATGGAATTTATTTCCCGTCACTTCCACAGCTTCCACTATTCCGCCGTCCGGCGATGTTCCGCCTATAGTTAGTCCCGCCTTGGTGAGAGTCTCTTTGTATTCATTATTGAATTCAAATCTGTGGCGGTGTCTTTCGCTTATTTCCTTTTTACCGTATGCGCTGTAAAGCTTTGTGCCTTCCTTCACGCTGCAGGGGTAGGCTCCGAGCCGCATGGTGCCGCCCTTTCGAAGGACTGCCACCTGATCTTCCATCAGGTCTATGACGCAGTTCTTTCCGGTCTCGTCAAATTCTCTGCTGTTTGCATCCGCTATCTTACACACATTACGGGCAAATTCTATGGTGGCTATCTGCATGCCAAGGCAAAGGCCGAGATAGGGGATATCATGTTCTCTGGCATATTTGCATGCAGTGATCTTTCCTTCTATTCCCCGGTCTCCGAAGCCGCCGGGGACGCAGATCCCTTTCACATCCTTAAGAAGATCCGCCACAGTATCTTCCGTGACGTTTTCCGAATCTATCCACTCTATATCCACATGGCAGTCATTTTCATATCCGCCGTGGTAAAGGGCTTCTCTCACGGAAAGATAGGCATCATGAAGCGCCACATATTTTCCTACGATGGCCACCTTAGTGGTCTTCTTCAGATTCTTTATCCTGAGGACCATTTCCTTCCACGGCTTTATGTCCGCTTCCCTGGCCCAAAGGCCGAGTTCCCTGCATGCCACCAGATCCAGCCCGTTTTCATGGAGCATAAGGGGCGCCTCATACAGCACATCCACAGTGCTGTTTTCTATGACGCAGTCCTTCTTCACATTACAGAACAGAGCTATCTTATCCTTGATGCTCTGTTCCAGGGGCAGGTCACACCTGGTCACAATGATGTCCGGCGCTATCCCCATGGACTGAAGCTCCTTCACGGAATGCTGGGTGGGCTTGCTCTTAAGCTCATTGCTGCCGGAAAGATAGGGAACCAGTGTCACATGTATAAAGAGGCAGTTTTCCTTTCCCACCTCCAGAGATATCTGCCTGATAGCCTCTAAGAAGGGCTGCCCTTCTATGTCTCCTATGGTGCCGCCGATCTCGGTGATCAGTACATCCGCGCTGCTTTCCTTTGCATTCATATAGATAAAGCGCTTGATCTCATCCGTGATGTGGGGGATCACCTGCACCGTCTGTCCCAGATATTCTCCCTTTCTTTCACGGTTTAGCACATTCCAGTATGTCTTTCCGCTGGTGAGGTTTGAATAACGGTTCAGGTCCTCGTCTATGAATCTTTCATAGTGTCCCAGGTCCAGATCCGTTTCCGCTCCGTCGTCTGTCACGAACACCTCCCCATGTTGATAGGGGCTCATGGTTCCCGGATCCACATTCATATAAGGATCCAGCTTTTGAGATGCCACTTTAAGTCCCCTCATCTTAAGGAGTCTGCCAAGAGACGCTGCTGTGATACCCTTTCCCAGTCCGGATACCACTCCGCCGGTGACAAACACATACTTGGTGATCTTCTCTTCAGTCATAGTCTTTCCCTCACTCATATCTGTTTATTATTTCCTTTGCCACAGCCACACGGCTGATACGATCGTCCATGGCAAAACGCTCTATCTTCTTATGGGCCTCTTCCTCCGTTAAGCCTTCGCTTTGCATAAGGAGGATCTTTGCCCTGGTCACTATCTTTACTTCATTTAATTTCTTTTGTAATTTCTGGTTTTCTTTCTGCACCATGGCGATCCGCTGCTGGGCGGCGGCTGCAAAAGAAAGAGCACTGCGAAATTCATCGGTGTGAATGGGTTTTCCCACCGTGATGATGCCGTGCTTTTCCATATACTTTCTGCTTTCCGAGAGATACTCGTTTTTCACCATAAGAAGGATCTGGGATTCATTCCTTTCCGCCAGGTCCTTTGCCACATCCTCTGCCGAGTCTGAAAGAAGGGGCGCATTCACCACCACCAGATCGAAGGGCGTGTTTCCCACCTTCTGTCTGGCAGCTCCTGCTCTTTCACAGACCACGATACGCTCATAGCCGGTCTTTTTCAGAAAGTCTTTATAAAATTCACTTGATTTTGCCACATCGCAAATGATCAGTGCCTGCATGTATTATTTCAGTCCTTTTCCTTAAGCAAATGAATAAAGCGATCTTCCAGTCCTTTCAATCCTTCATCTTCTGCTATAAACGTACTGTTTTTAGCACAGTCTATAGCCTCATCCAGTGAAAGCGGAAGCTTCGTATAGGATGAACGTTCTTCCTCGGAAATGTATCTGCTGCTTTTCTCCAAAGGATCCGGCAGAGTCTCATGATTCTTTATGCCGGCAAGTCCGGCTTTTAAGATCATGGAAAAGGCGATGTATGGGTTGATCCCTGAATCCGGTGAACGAAGGATGAATCCGTTTCTCATCCCTTCAGACATCTGCATCCTGAGGAGCCTGGAACGGTTTCTTACAGACCAGGTGATATATTTCGGCGCCTCGTTCTGTCCGAATCTTTCATAGGATTCTCTCTCGGTGTTTAAGAAAAGGGTGATATCCCTCATCCGGTTCAGCACTCCGGCGGTGAAGGCATTTGCCATTTCTTCATCGGCCTTCCAAAGGTTTTCCCCGTCTTTTAAGAGCGCCACCTTCACATGAAGACCGTTTCCGCTTTCCTCAGGAATGGGCTTTGGAGCGAAAGATGCATAGATCCCGTTTCGGGCTGACACAGCACCCACCACATTCTTATATGTGATGAAATTATCCGCAGTATGGAGAGCCGAGTCTTCCTCAAAGTCTATCTCGTTTTGCCCGGGACCAGTCTCATGATGTGATGTGCAGGGCTGTATCCCCATTTCCTCCATGGTAAGGCATATCTCTCTTCTGATATTCTCCCCTCTGTCCAATGGAGCTATATCAAAATATCCGCCTCTGTCCCAGGGAATATTCGTGGGATTACCCTCTTCATCCGTTCTGAAAAGATAGAATTCGCTGTTCAGTCCTATGTTTGGCTTAAAGCCCATGGACTTACACTCACTGATGGCATCCTGAAGGATCTTCCTCGGGTCATGGGAATAGGGCACCCCTTCGGAATCCACTATATCGCAGTAGAAACGCACCACTCTGCCCTCCTGGGGACGCCAGGGTAAGATGCAAAGTGTGGAAAGGTCCGGCTTTAAGAAAAGATCCTGATGTTCCTGATCTTCAAAGCCATATATTCTGAAAGAGTCAAAGGATTCTCCCATGGATACAGCCTTTAAGAACTCATCCGGCATTATGGATACGTTTTTGTGGTTTCCGTAATAATCGCAAAATGCCAGTCTTATGAATTTCACGTCATTTTCTTCTATGAAATCCATCGCTTCTTCTAATCTCATACCGGACATGATAAACCTCCTGTGGTGTGCCGTTACTTATCCTTTAAACGCTAAAAATCTAGCATATTTTCACAGGTTTGTATATCCCATAAGATATGTATCTACTTCCCCTGCACATTTCTTTCCGTCGGCTATGGCCTTTACCACCAGGGACTGTCCCGTCCTGGCATCGCCTGCCGCGAATACCTTTTCCAGCGAAGTGGCGTGGGATCCCTCCTTTGTGCCGATGTTGGTCCGACTATCAACTTCCCATCCGAAGGCATCGGAAAGGGCCTTTTCCGTGCCTAAAAAGCCTGCTGCTATAAGCACCATATCACATGGCACTTCCTTTTCAGAGCCTTCCCTCTCTGCCATCACTGTCCTGCCGGTCTTTTCGTCCATCTCCGGTTTCAGTTCCACTGTGATCAGGCTTTTTAAGTTTCCTTTTTTATCTGTCTTGAATTCCTTCACTGTGGTCTGATAGACCCTGGGATCGTGACCGAACACCGCTGCCGCTTCCTCCTGGCCATAATCTGTCTTTAAGACAAGCGGCCATTCGGGCCAGGGATTATCCTCTCTTCTCTTTTCGGGAGGACAAGGCATCATCTCAAGCTGGATAACGCTCTTTGCCCCCTGCCGCACCGCGCTTCCCACACAGTCATTACCGGTATCGCCTCCGCCGATTATCACCACGTCTTTGTCCTTTGCGGTGATCTTAAAAGCTTTTCCGTCGCCGTCCAGGGACTTAGTCACAGCAGTGAGGTAGTCCACTGCGAAATATATGCCATTTCCCTCTCGTCCCGGGGCTTTGATATCTCTGGGATTTCTGGATCCTGTGGTAAAGATCACTGCATCATATTCCTTCAGCAGCTCGTCTTTTTTTATGTCCTTTCCCACCTCTACACCGGTCCTGAATATAATGCCTTCCTTTTCCATGATGCTGAGGCGACGGTCTATCACCCATTTTTCCAGCTTCATATTCGGTATGCCGTATCTTAACAGGCCTCCAGCTTTATCAGCTCTTTCATATACCGTGACCTTATGTCCTCTCAGGTTCAGATCATCTGCAACCGCAAGCCCCGCAGGACCGGATCCTATGACAGCCACCTTCTTTCCCGTGGCGTTTTCCGGGATCCTGGGACGTACCAGATTATGATCATAGGCATATTCTATGATGGTCTTTTCGTTTTCCCTGGTGGATACCGGGTCTCCGTTCAGTCCGCAGGTGCATGCCTTCTCGCAAAGAGCTGGGCAAACCCGGCTGGTAAACTCCGGAAAATTGCTGGTCTTTTTAAGGCGATGATATGCTTCTTCCAGCCTGCCTTTATATAAAAGATCATTCCATTCCGGGATCATGTTATTAAGGGGACAGCCTGATGTCATGCCCTTTATGGCATCACCGTACTGACAGAAGGGCACTCCGCAATCCATGCATCTGGCCGCCTGGCTCCTCTGCTCTTCAAGAGAGAGCATGATATGAAACTCTTTAAAATGCTTAATGCGGTCCTTCGGCTCGTCTGCCGTTGAAACTTTTCTCTCGTATTCCAGAAAACCTGTGTCTTTACCCATCGTTTTTCTCCTGTTTTGCTCGCTTCATCGTGTGATCATAGCTACCCGATGCCACTAAGCTCATGCTTCGTTTCTCTCGCATTCGCTAAGTGCCCCTGTGTGCAATACACATCGATTCAGCTTCGCATATAATATGCTCGCTTCATCGTGTGAGTATGCTAAAAGCCTCATTTTGCGCCTGCTCACTGGAGAGTCCTTTCTCCTCCAGCTTCACCACTGTCATTATCATCTTCTTATAATCATGAGGGATAATCTTCTTAAAATGCGGAAGGTGATCGGCAAAATTATCAAACACCTCTTTGCCCTTCTTCGAATTAGTGGCCAGCACATGCTCGGAGATCAGCTCCTTTAATTCCTGCACGTCATATTTATCCGTCACAGGCTCCATCTCCACCATGGACTTATTCAGCCTCTTATACAGTGTCTCGTCCCGGTCCAGCACATAGGCCACACCGCCGCTCATGCCTGCTGCGAAATTCTTGCCTACATCTCCCAGCACCACCACGCGGCCTCCTGTCATGTATTCACATCCATGGTCTCCGCATCCCAGCACTACGGCTGTGGCTCCTGAATTACGCACGGCAAAGCGTTCTCCTGCCACACCGTTTATAAATGCTTTTCCGCCTGTGGCTCCGTACAGCGCCACATTACCCACGATGATGTTTTCATCTTCCGCATATGCGGCTTCCTTCGGAGAATAGAGCACCAGCTTTCCTCCGGACAGTCCTTTTCCGAAATAGTCGTTACTGTCGCCACAAAGTTCCAGCGTGAGGCCTTTCGGTATGAATGCGCCGAAGGACTGTCCTCCTGCCCCGCGGCAAAGCACTCGGTAGCTGTCCTCTTTCAGAGTGTTTCCGAAATGACGGGTGAGTTCCGCACCAAAGAGGGTGCCGAGAGCCCTATCGGTATTCTTCACGTCTATCTCCAGCGTTCTGCCTTCCTTCTTCTTCACGGCTTCGCCCATCTTTTTTAAAAGCTCTTTCGAGTCTATGGTCTCACTAAGCCTGAAATCATATACATTTTTATGCTCATAGGATCCGGCGCCTCCCTTTTCATCAGGTCTTTCAAGAAGGGCTGAAAGATCTATCTTTCCATCCCGTACGGAAAGCAGGTCCGTGCGTCCCACCAGTTCATCCAGGGTGGCTACACCAAGCTCCGCCATGTATTCTCTGAGCTCCTCTGCGATAAACTTCATGAAGTTTTCCACATGCTCGGGCTTTCCGGCAAAGCGCTTACGAAGTTCCGGATTCTGGGTAGCTATACCCACGGGGCAGGTGTCCTTATTGCACACACGCATCATGACACATCCCATGGAAACCAAGGGGCCTGTAGCAAAGCCGAATTCTTCCGCACCCAGCATGGCTGCTATGGCCACATCTCTTCCTGAAAGGAGCTTGCCGTCTGTCTCCAGGATCACTTTATTTCGAAGGCCGTTCTTTATGAGAGTCTGATGAGTCTCGGCAAGTCCCAGCTCCCAGGGCATACCTGCATTATGAATGGAAGTGATGGGAGCGGCTCCTGTGCCCCCGTCATATCCGGAGATCAGGATCACCTGTGCTCCTGCCTTTGCCACACCTGATGCCACTGTACCCACTCCGGATTCCGCCACCAGCTTCACGGATATTCTGGCGTCTTTATTTGCATTTTTAAGGTCATATATAAGCTCTGCCAGATCCTCGATGGAATATATGTCATGATGGGGCGGCGGGGAAATAAGGGACACTCCCGGTGTAGACATCCTGGTCTTTGCTATCCAGGGATACACCTTCTTTCCGGGCAGATGTCCTCCTTCTCCGGGCTTTGCACCCTGGGCCATCTTTATCTGGATCTCTTCTGCGGACACCAGATATTCGGAGGTGACACCGAACCTGCCGGATGCCACCTGCTTGATGGCTGAGCATCTTTCCTTGTCCTTCAGTCTCTCCGGGTCCTCTCCGCCTTCTCCGGTATTGGACCTGCCCTGGAGATGATTCATGGCTATGGCCAGTGTTTCATGGGCTTCCTTTGATATGGAGCCGTAACTCATGGCGCCGGTCTTAAATCTCTTCACGATGGATTCCACGCTTTCCACCTTTTCCAGAGGTATGCCTTTCTTCGGATAATTAAATTCAAAGAGTCCACGGAGATTCTTCAGATGATCCTGCGCGGTGACCTTTGCAGTAAACTCTTTAAATGTCTGATAATCTCCTGTCCGCACGGCTTTTTGCAGAAGGTGGATGGTCTCCGGGGTATAGAGATGCTCCTCGCCTCCTGCTCTGTATTTATGGTCGCCTCTGGAATCCAGGGTCTCGTCTTTTGAAAGTCCAAGAGGATCGAATGCTTTATCATGGATGAATTCCACTTTCTTTTCTATGTCGTTTAGGCTTAAGCCCCCGATCCTGCTGATGGTTCCCGCGAAATAGTTCTCTATCACATCCGGATCTATGCCTACACATTCAAATATCTTTGCACCCTGATATGACTGGATGGTGGATATACCCATCTTCGATGCTATCTTTATGATGCCGTTTATGACTGCATGATTATAGTCATCCACCGCTGCGTAGTAATCCTTATCCAGGATTCCTTTTTCTATCAGCTCCCTGATGCTGTCCTGCACCAGATATGGGCATACTGCCGATGCGCCGTAGCCCAGGATAGTGGCGAAGTGATGCACGGTGCGAGGCTCACCGCTTTCCAGTATCACTGAAAGCTGGGTACGTTTCTTGGTCTGTACCAGATGTCTTTGAAGTGCCGATACCGCCAGAAGCGACGGCATGGCCACATGGTTTTCGTCCACTCCCCTGTCGGAAAGGATCAGGATGTTTGCTCCCTCCTTAAAGGCTCTGTCTGCTTCCACGTAAAGATGCTCGATGGCCTTCTTAAGAGAAGTATTCTTATAATATGTGATGGGTATGGTCTCTGCCTTGAATCCCGGCACATCCATGGCCTTTATTTTCAGAAGATCGGTGTTTGTGAGAATGGGGTTATTGATCCGAAGAAGCTTGCAATTCTCTTCGGATTCCTTAAGCACATTTCCCGCTTTTCCCAGGAATATGGTGGTGGCTGTCACCACTTCCTCACGGATAGAATCTATGGGAGGATTCGTCACCTGAGCGAAGCGCTGTTTGAAATAATCAAACAGGGGAAGCTCTCTGACCTCCGAAAGAACCGCAAGAGGCACATCCACACCCATGGCGCCTATGCTTTCACTTCCGTTTTTTGCCATAGCAAGAATGGTCTCATTCAGATCCTCATAGGAGTATCCGAAGGCCTTTTGAAGGCGGCTTCGTTCTTTTCCTGTGTATTCTTCCGGTCTGTGGTTTGGGATATGAAGGTCCTTTAAGTTCACCAGATTCTGATCCAGCCATTCGCCGTAAGGGTTTCTCCGGGAGAACTCTTCTTTAAGCTTTTCATCGTCGATGAGCTCACCCTTCACGGTATCCACAAGGAGCATCTTTCCGGGACGGAGCCTGTCTTTCTTCTTAATGGTCTCCTCCGGCACGGGAAGCACTCCCACCTCGGATGAAAGAATGAGATAATCATCATCTGTCACATAGTATCTGGAGGGGCGAAGACCGTTTCTGTCCAGCACTGCCCCCATGATGTCTCCGTCGGAATAAAGGATGGATGCCGGGCCGTCCCATGGCTCCATCATGGTGGCATAGTATTCATAAAAGTCCCTTCTGTCCTCATCCATGGCCTTATTATTGGCCCAGGGCTCCGGTATGGTGATCATGAGAGCCAGGGGAAGGGGCATGCCGTTCATCATTAGGAATTCCAGTGTGTTATCCAGCATGGCTGAATCCGAACCCGATGCGGAAACCACCGGCAGGATCTTCGGCATTTCATCTTCCAGATAGGGGGACACCATGGTCTCCTCACGGGAGAGCATCTTATCCGCATTTCCCTTTATGGTGTTTATCTCTCCGTTATGTACTATGAGCCTGTTCGGATGTGCTCTTTCCCAGCTGGGGTTCGTATTGGTGGAAAAACGGCTGTGTACCAGGGCGATGGCAGATTCATATGCGCTGTCGTTAAGATCTGAAAAGAACTCCCTGAGCTGTCCCACCAGGAACATGCCCTTATACACTATGGTCCTGGATGAAAGAGATGCCACATATGTGCTGTCCTCTGTGGTCTGTTCGAAGAGCCTTCTTATGACATAAAGCTTCCTGTCAAAGTCCAGTCCCTTCTCCACATTCTCCGGCCGCTCCAGAAAGCCCTGCATGATACACGGCATACATTCCCTGGCCTTGCTTCCCAGGATGTCCTCATGCACAGGCACCTCACGCCATCCCAGGAAATGGACACCTTCCTTTTCCGTGATGATCTCAAACATCTTCTTTACACGGTTTCTCTCTCTTTCCTCCTGCGGGAAAAAGAACATGCCGATACCGTAATCTCTTTCATTTTTCAGACTGATGCCCAGATCTTTTACTGCTTTTTTGAAAAATCTATGAGAAATCTGGAGCAGGATACCGACACCATCTCCGGTCTTTCCTTCTGCGTCTTTGCCGGCCCTGTGCTCCAGGTTCTCTACTATGGATAATGCGTCTGACACAGTCTTATGAGTCTTTATTCCCTTAATGCTGACTATGGCTCCTATACCACATGCATCATGCTCAAATTCGGGATCATAAAGGCCTTCTTTAACTGCGTATTTCTCTTCCATCTTTAGTCTCCTTTTTGAATTGTCTGATTATCTGACAATTTGCTATTAAATCGAGTAGGAAAGATGCAATCGCACCCTACTCGCCCGCGCCGAGCGCAGTTGCATTTATGCAACATATTCCACTTGCGCGAGTGCGCATAAAAAAGGCGGTCTCCAAGCAATGCTTGGAAATCGCCTTTGATTTCTCTAACATAATAGCAGAGTTTTTCGGTTTGTCAAGAGGGGGATTTGATCCTTCTGTCTCTTCGTCACATGGTTTCCTCATTGATGTCACAATAATTCGAGGATTGCAGAGTAATCAAAAGCATCCGACGCAGCCCTAAGCTTTTTCCATAGCTCAGCGTCCTTTTCGGGGATGCCGTAACGGTCCATGTCCTCAAAGATGATTTCAAGTTTGCCGCAGTCCATGTCTTCCGCGGCAGCTTTTATCTCTTCATAGGCTTTGGCAAGAAGCTCCGGGTCGGCAATGGGTTTATCAATGCCGTTTTCTTCCTCTGTGAATATCTCGGAAAGAGGTGCCTTTAAGGACATACACTTTTCCATAAAGTTCTTATGATGTTCCTTGATAAACCCGGTATCTTCCCTCTTTCCCGCATCTTCCAGAGCCTGGGCTTCTTCTCCAAGTTGAACGGCGCCTATGGTCCTTAAGGAACTCTTAAGAGCATGGACCTTCACGGTATAGTTCTTATAGTCCTCTTCGGATAAGAAAGCCTCCAGCTCCTTTTCCTTTTCATCAATGGAATTATAATAGATCTTCAGCGTGGACAGATATACATCCACTGTGCCGGAATTATTCATTCCTCTATCGATATCAATGTGCTCATTATCAGAAAGAGGCGAGAGCTTTTCCTTTTCATCTGCGGATGAAGATTCTACGTTGTCCTTGTTATCTTCCTCATCATTCAGATATTCCACCTTATCTTCAGGCAGATAGATCATAAGCATGACCTCCAGAGCATCCGGATCTATGGGCTTTGAAAGATAATCATTAAAACCAGCGGAAAGATATTGCCCCCTGGCTCCGGAGATGGCATTTGCCGTCAGGCATACCATCGGTGTGTCGATATTGGGATTCTCAGGCTCTGCCTTAAGCTCACGCAGAGTCTCTACTCCGTCTTTCCCGGGCATCAAATGATCCAGGAATACAATGTCATACTTCTTCTTTCGAAGCATGGAAAGCCCCTCATCACCGTCGTTAGCCAGATCGATATTCACTCTGGTTTTTTTGATAAGGCTCTGGAACACCACCCTGTTCATTTCATTATCATCCACCATCAGGACTTCCGCCTTCGGTGCAATGAATTTTTCTTTATATTTCTTCCGTTCTGACAGGGAGTTACGATAGGATTCCTCATAATCTCCCAGAGGTATCCATTTCAAAACATCCTGTTTCAGCCGGAACGAGAATGTGGAACCATGACCATATTCACTCTCCACATTGAGAGTGCTTCCCATCATCTCCAGCAGGCGCTGAGTAATATTCATACCCAGGCCTGTGCCCTCGATATGTCTGTTTTTCTCTTCGTCTATCCTGTCAAACTCTAAGAACAGTTTTTTCATATCCCCTTTTTTGATACCGATACCGGTGTCTTTCACCCATACATTAAGAATGACTGCATCCGATTCATCCGGTATCTTTTCAGAGGAAATACCGAAGGTGATGCTTCCCTTTTCAGTATATTTCACTGCATTTGAAAGGATGTTGGTAATGACCTGCTTGATACGGACTTCATCACCCTTTAGCATCTTCGGGATATCTTTATCCATCTGAATATTAAGCGCAAGTCCCTTGCTGTCAGCCTTGGTCTGGATCATATTAACCAGATCATTTATGACTGAAGACATATCATACTCAACGGGGATGATTTCCATCTTCCCGGCCTCTATCTTCGAGAAATCCAGGATGTCATTCACAATGCCGAGAAGAGTATTTCCGGCAGTCTTCACGTTGGAAGCATAGGTTAC
>JAILDZ010000002.1 GCA_024688505.1 Lachnospiraceae bacterium | reverse complement strand
GGCTACGGCATCAGAAAAGAATACCGCGGTAAAGGCTATGCCTCAAAGGGCCTTGCCATGCTGATATACATCATAAAAAAGCAGGGCATCGATACATCTGAGATCTACCTGGAAGTGAACAAGGATAACCCTGCCAGCCTGAAGGTGCAGAAGAATAACGGGGCATATATCCACCACGAAGGGGATACCGCCTACTATACCAGGATCCCGCTTAAGTGACGGATATTATTGGATCGAAAGGGATAGACTTATGATAGATGCAATCATTTTAGATGTGGACGGAACCTTATGGGATTCCACGGGGGTTGTGGCCGGTGCCTGGACGAAGGCTGCCGTAGAGTGCGGCATGACAGATGCAGTGATCACTGCTGATCAGCTGAAGGGCCTGTTCGGTAAAACCATGGACGCCATAGGGGAAGCGCTTTTCCCTGACACGGATGCCTCCACGAGAAACTCCATCATGGATAAATGCTGCATTTATGAACATGAAGCGGTGGAAGCAAATGAAGCGGATATCACTTATCCGGGAGTGGTGGACACCATCCGTACATCTGAAGTCCCCATGGCCATTGTCAGTAACTGCCAGTCCGGGTATATAGAACTTTTTATGAAAAAGACAGGCGTCACGTCATATATCAAAGACATTGAATGCTTTGGAAATACAGGCGAAGGAAAAGCTTCGAATATAAAGCGTGTCGTTGAAAGAAACGGATGGAAACATCCGGTATATGTGGGAGATACAGCAGGAGATCTGGAAGCCTGCCGGGAAGCCGGAGTTCCGTTTATCTGGGCAAGCTACGGTTTCGGGCTGGTGGATCCCCGGGATGCCTTGGCTGTAGCGGATGAATTTGCAGAAGTTTGGGACGTGGTCCGGTATTCTGCGTAATAATAGAAGGATATCCTATATATGAAAAAAATTGAACAGCAAAGAAATAGTTACGTATAAAGCAAGGGGAGGAGAAAAAGACATGGTAGATTATGTAAAGCTGGATGAGAACATCGCAGGAGCATTTACTCCGCTGTATCAAGGGGATATAAATGAATACCTTGATAGTGATCATTTTGCTTATGGCGCAGTGAATGAGGACGGGGAGCCTGTGGGGCTGTTTCTGGCCACATTTCTAGGGGAGGATGCCTCCATCGACTGGCTTTATGTCAGAGAGGATTCCAGAAATAAAGAACTGGGAACCAGGATGCTTAAGGGAGGCATCGCGGTGCTGGGAGATCTTTTCGGTATGGACGTGGTGAGTGCCTGCTGCAGTGATGAAGCATTGAAAGACTTTCTGGAAAAATGCGGATGCGTATTCAGCGAAAAAGTGGACAGGTATTCCTATCGCGGAAAGCTGTCTGATTTTATCGGGTTCCCCATGATCCACATTCCGGAAAAGACAGTATTATCTCTTTCGGAGCTCACGCCTCTTGAGTTTAAGGGACTGAACATCTTCTTTCGGACCCTGGATAAAACGCCGATACCGTTCAGTCTTCCTATAAATAAAGAGGACTATCTGGATGTGCCGGCAGTATATCTGAAAGATGACAGGATCCGTGCATTCCTGCTGTTTAAGGAGATATCGAAGGAGGAAGTATCCATCGCTTATGCCTATGCCTACGGTCATGACGGAAGGGCTCTTCTTTCCATCATACAGGAAGCCGAGAAAGATATACGTAAGGCATACGGAGATGATGTGATCATATCCACAGCGTCCCTGGGCGAGAACACAGAGAAGATGCTGGAAGCCCTGTTTCCGGGAATAGAAAAAACCCCGATCTACACAGGTCTGTTTGTGGGATGATAAGGAGGAAGCTATGAATTTTTTGACAGATCAACAGAAAAAAGAGTTTTTTGCTGCATTCGGAGAGATTTATCTCACTGAAAGCGAAAAAGCAGCGATAGAGAGAGAAAAACAGGAGAAGGCGCGCTTAAAGGAAGAGGAAGCAAGAAGAGCGCTGGAGAGGAAAAGCGATAAGATCTATACCGTGGCCGGTCCCGCCGGAGAGTACAGCAGGCGAAAAAGGGCGTATCAGGACGAGACTCACTTTGTGCGTCATGACGGTCTTATTACCCTCCAGGAAGTATGCAAATATGAGGGAGATCCCTTTGAGGAAGAAGTAGCCACGAAACAGTTCAAAAAGGAGTATCGGGAGAGAGTGATCGATATGATGATGGTGGATCATGAATTTGCCAACATCATGACACACGGCTCTAAAAAGGTAAGCAAAAAGTATAAGGAGCTGGAAAAAGAGGCTAGAAAGCAAAAGAAGAACCTTAAGTGGACCGCTAATGTATCCGGATTCAGCAAGGTCACTCATTGTGTGACAAAAACCGAAAAGCGGCAAGCTCAGGAACGTCTGGAACAGCTGAAAAGAGCCAAGGCCGCAAGCTACAGGGCGGAATATGATAAAGACGCGTACAGAGAAAAATGGAATGAAGAGGTGGTCAAGTACTATCGCCCGATGGATTATTCGGATCCGTATGAAGATATCTTTTTGGATGTCCGGTCGGGGATAGCGATGGATTACACTCCTGCCAAGTGTTATGATCCCGAAGTGGCCTCCCGTATGAATTATTACGGAAAGAAATTCATAAAAAATGTGACTGATGAAGTGATATCTCAAGGGGCAGCACTCTGTGCCACAGACGGTGATCTTTGCTGGGAGTATGCGGCACGGGATACTGAAAAGATACTTATTGCCACAGGAAAAGGAGGCTTGACTCCGACGAAAGAGTCACAAAAAAAGGCTTTTAACGAAGTGACAGAGAGGATCGAAGCATGGTCTGATATGGTCAGCGGGATGGAAGTATTCAGACAAATGGATGTGACACATTGCGATCCCAAATACTATCTGTCACCACATACCCGGGAGAGAGTCCTTAAATATAAGAATATGTCCTGGCATCTGTCGTATCTGGGTGATACCCTTAGGGACAGTCAGGTCTATAGAGAGATGTCAAAAACGGAACGGATGAATTTCGAAAAGATCATGCTTACGATAGAAACATATCGTGGCTGGTTTGGCGCAGTGGTAAAGAATATGAAGGCATGGGATGAATACTATAGAGCCGGCAATGAACAAAAAGCTGCTATGGCTCCCGAAAAACGTCCGCAGCCCGTACCGAGAACGGTACACTTCGCTCCGAAATAAACTGATCATAATCGCATTTAGTTGCAAGAAATCCCCCGGTGCAGAAGCACCGGGGGATGATCCTAAGCCAACGCTTTCCTTTCAGCCTCGTCTTTGGCAAATAGAAGTGATGCAATAGCACGTTAACTCCATTTTCGCCTGAACACCAAAGGCGTCACGCCTTCTTTCTTTCGAAAAGTGTTCACAAAGTGACTGGTGTAATTAAATCCGCAGGAATAGGAGATCTCCTCCACGGAACTCTGAGAATAGCGAAGGAGTTCCTTGGCGTGATTCACCCGCAGGTTAATGAGGTACTCATTCGGAGTGATGCCCAGATACCTTTTGAACTGCTTGGCAAAATAGTATTTATTCATACTCACACGATCTGATAAGCTTTCCAGGGATAAGGGGTCCGCATACTCCTTTTCCATTATAAGGAGAGCTTCTTTTATATATTCAGGCATGGTTCCCAGTCCCAGCATGTCCTCGTTATTCTTTACCAGGATCTCGGTAAGCAGATGAGCAATGATGCCGGATATGGTGATCTCTCCGTGGAGATCCTTATCTCTGGTGAGGGAGATGATCCGCCACAGGTTAAGCTCCATAAAAGAACTGTCCATGCCGCAGATGATCCGGTATCCGTTTTCCGCAAAGATATTATAGTAACCAAGAGCTGTGGGGCCGTTAAAATGCACCCATAAAAACTCCCATTCATTTCCGGGAACACATTCATAATAATGATGCTCATTGCAGTTGATAAGGGCAGTGTCTCCGGAAGAGATGAGATACTCTCTGTCCCTGATCTTAAGCCGCCCTTTCCCGGACAGGGTGAAGATGAGCAAAAAGCTGTCCAGATTCTCCCTTTCTGTGAAATACGGTGCACTGGTCCGAAAGTATCCTGCCTCCTGAACATAGAAAAAAGTCTGACGCGTTGTGGGGTTGGGGGTGTTAAAAAGCCGTATGGAATCGGCACTCCAGGATGCATCATATCTCTCCAGCAGGGCCTTATTCCCTGCTCGTTTTTTATCTGCCATAATAATCTCCCCGACACATCAAAGCCAATATATTGATATTTATAACCAATATACTCGAATGAAATTATAATAATCACCTAATATAATGAGCATATCACAGAGATATATCTCCGACAAGAAAATGATAGCATATAAAAGGGAGATCCGTTTAATGAAAAAGATAAAGGAACCGAAGAAGGCCAGAATAGGAATATACAGCGCGGGCCTGAATACATACTGGGACCAGTTCGCAGGACTTAAGGACTGTCTCATCTCATATAACAGGTTTATAGAGAAGAAGCTTTCGGACTACGGAGAAGTATTTAACTTCGGCCTGGTGGACACAGAAGTGTCCGGAAGAGAAGCGGGAGAGTATTTTAACAGGAATAACGTGGACATAGTGTTTTCACATGCGGCCACATACTACACCAGTTCCTGCGTGCTGCCGGTGCATCAGATATGCAAGGCACCTGCAGTGATCCTGAACCTCCAGCCCACACCGGAGATGGCATACGAAAAGACCGGAACGGACAGATGGCTGGCACAGTGTGTGGGATGCCCTATCCCGGAGATATCAAATGCGTTTAACAGATCGGCCATACCGTTTCGTGTGGTAAACGGACTTCTGGGACTGCCGGAAACACCGGACTTTGCCATGGCAGATGAGAAGACTGATGACAGACCGGAGGCTGTGAAGGCATGGAAGGAGATCGAAGAGTGGTGTATGGCTGCAGGGGTAAAAAGAACGTTGCAGCACGCCAGATTCGGATTCCTGGGAGGCTATTACAGCGGCATGCTGGACATGTACAGCGATCTTACCATGCTCCAGGCGCAGACGGGGCTGGATGTGGAGATCCTGGAGATGAGCGATCTGGACAAATACCTGAAGGAAGTCACGGATACAGACGTGAAGGAGATGAAAGAAAGAATAGGATCCTTCTTCGAGATATCCGGAGATTCGCCATCAGATCCCATAGCAAAAAAGCCCACGGAAGAGCAGCTGGAATGGTCAGCCAGGGTGGCTGTGGCACAGGAAAAGATGGTCAGGGATAGAGATCTGGACAGCGTGTCATATTACTATCACGGAAGAGAGGACCATTTCGAAGAGGTGCAGAGCGGATTCATTGTGGGCTTTTCCCTCCTTAATGCTGCGGGCATAGCATGCTCGGGAGAAGGGGACATAAAGACAGCGCTGGCTATGAAAATAGCAGACATATGCGGAAAAGGCGGCAGCTTCTGCGAGATAGTGGCGGCAGACTTTAACAGAAATACCATGATTCTGGGACATGACGGACCCTTCCATATTGCTATTTCAAAGGGCAAACCCATCCTTAGGGGGATGGGCGTGTATCACGGTAAACGCGGAAGCGGTGTGTCTGTGGAGGCAAAAGTGATGCCGGGACCGGTTACTACACTCGGTGTGACACAGACTGTGGATGGAAGGCTGAAATTTAATATCAGCGAGGGTGAGGCCATAGATGCGCCCATCCTTTTAAACGGAAACACTTCCACCCATATAAGGTTTGCGGAAGATCCTGCGGAATATATGGATAAGTGGTTTGTGGAATCTCCCACACATCACCTGGCGCTCTCGGTGGGACATAATAAGGGACTGTTCCTGAAAGTGGCAGAGCTTATGGATATTCCGGCAAAAGTGTTTTGAGGTTATAATCGTTCCTATGAGTGAGAACGTTTGTAATAATAAGGGTAATTAAAAGAGCATACGGGGGTATGCAGGAAGGAAGGAAACTATGAAAAAGAAACTGATCAGCTGTATTCTCAGCGCAGCAATGATCTCAACCCTGCTGATGGGATGCGGAGGGAGCGCAGCACAGGATACTGCCGGAGCGGAACCGGCGGCACCTGCAGAGAAGACCGAAGAGGCAGCACCTGCAGACGCAGGCTCTGATGCAGCCGGTAAGACTTATGCCATTGTAACAAAGGCAGCAGGAAATCCCTACAATGAAAAAGAGGCAGAAGGATTCAAGGAAGTGATCGAAGCATCCGGTGCTGAAGCTATCATAAAGCATCCGGAAGCAGCCACAGTGGATGCCCAGATCGCAGTTATCAACTCACTGATCTCACAGGGCGTAGATTCTATATGTATAGCGGCAAATGATGAGAATGCCCTGAAGGCATGTATAGAGGATGCCAGAAATGCCGGCATCAAGGTGTCATGCCTTGATTCTAAGGTGAGCCCGGACAGCAGATCCACATTTGTGAACCAGGCCGGTACAAAGGAGATCGGACAGGCTCTTATGGATGCCGTGTATGATATATCCGGAGGATCCGGACAGTGGGCAATCCTTTCAGCCACATCACAGGCGTCTAATCAGAACGCATGGATCGAGGCTATGAAAGAGATCATCGAGAATGATGATAAGTATAAAGATCTGGAACTGGTGGAGATCGCATACGGCGATGATGAGTCACAGAAGTCTACAGACCAGACCCAGGCACTGCTTTCCAAGTATCCTGACCTTAAGGTGATCTGCTCTCCCACCACAGTGGGTATCGCAGCAGCAGCCAAGGTGCTTCAGGATCAGGGATCATCCGTGAAGCTCACAGGTCTCGGACTTCCTTCAGAGATGTATGCATATATCGGAGATGATGATGCACATTCCTGCCCGTATATGTTCCTTTGGAATCCTATCGATGTGGGACGCCTGGGCGCATACACATCCATCGCTCTGGTAGACGGCACCATCACAGGTGCTGAAGGAGACACCTTCACGGCAGGAGATATGGGCGAGTATACAGTTACTGCAGCAGGTGATGGCGGTACAGAAGTTATCCTGGGTGCACCATTTAAGTTCGAGCCCAGCAATATAGCTGAATGGAAGGACGTATACTAAAATGCTGAAAGCTTTCAAAATGAAGCTGTATGAAGGACAGGCAGCAGAATATAAGAAACGACATGGAGAGCTATGGCCCGAAATGATAGACATGATCCATGAACACGGTGGGAAGAACTACTCCATCTTTCTGGACGAAGAGACTGATGTGCTGTTTGCATACATAGAAATAGACGACGAAGAAAAGTGGTCGAAGTCAGCAGATACTGAGATAAACAGAAAGTGGTGGGACTATATGGCTCCCCTCATGGAAACAAATCCCGATAACAGCCCGGTCTGTGTAGGGCTAAAGGAAATGTTTCATTTAGATTGATTATGAATTATTCATAATACACCCTCTAAAAGACCTTGCCCGATCCCGGGCAGGGTCTTTTGTAATGTGCACGCAGCCGGGTAACAGTCGAAGCCTTTTTTATTTTGGGGGATTATTGTATCATATAGGGCAGAAATCCTTTTGAGTGACAGAGGTGGGAGTATATGAGTGAGAATAATGAATACGACTATCTGCTGGAGAGGAAGCTTAAGAGCGAAGCGCCGGAGCTTCACACCAGATTTAAAGACACGGTGCTGATGGTGGGGCATCTGCTTTCCAGATACAGACTGCTTTTCCCGGAGTATACGGATCATTCGGAGCTTCATAGTGTCACGGTCATAGATGCCTGTAACAGGCTCATCGGACCGAAACAGATAGATAAGCTCAATGTGGACGAGATATTTGTGCTCCTTATGGCAAGCTATCTTCATGACGTGGGCATGGGGATCGGCGAAAATGAATACGAAGAATTCAAGGACAAGATGGACGAAAAGGGATATTTCGAGAAACATCCGGATGCCACCAGAGCAGACTTTGTCAGGACATATCATAATGAGTTCAGCGGACTCTTTATAGATAAATATGCAGATCTTTTCGACCTTCCGTCCAAGGAGCATACCTTTGCTGTGCGCCAGGTGGCCAGAGGACACAGGAAGACAGACCTCTATGACGAAAAGGAATATCCTGTGGATCTTACTCTTCCGAACGGAAACACGGTATGCCTGCCGTACCTGGCTGCCCTCATCAGACTGGCGGACGAGATAGATGTGGTGGCCACCAGAAACCCGCTGGTGCTTTATGATATAGATGCCCTCACAGATGAGGTGGAGATCGTGGAAAATAAAAAGGTCCAGGCCATAAGATCCATGGATACCACAGACGACGCATTCACACTGAAAGCAAAGACGGATGAGGAAGACATATATGAAGGTATAGTGGAGATGGTGGGCAAGATGCAAAAGACTCTGGACTATTGCCGGGAGGTCACCGAGAAAAGGACAGGCTTTGTGATATCCCAGAAAAAGGTGATACTGAACAGATTGCACTGAATAGATATATGTGCTAGAATTCATGCGAATTTAATACAGAAAGGTGTATGGTGCCGCTGGACCCGGTAAGGAACGGGGCCGGGGGGTAAAAGGGAAACAGGTGAAAAACCTGTGCGAACTCGTCACTGTAAATGAGGAGCGTTTCCGTCGAAGCATGGTCACTGGGAAACCGGGAAGGCCGGATGGGGCGCGATGATACATGAGCCAGGAAACCTGCCATATAGCCGGTACAGGAAATGATTTTCCGGATCACGAGTAATTGATCGTACTGAAAAATATGGGACAAAGAGTCCTGTGTTTTGTTGTGTTTGTTACTCATTCCGGTTTCCGGGATGAGTTTTTTTATACCATATCATTTAGGAGGAAAGAAATGAAAAAGAAGTTTACAGCGACAATGCTTATCGCAGCCATGGTGACAAGCCTGGCGGGATGCGGTACCGCAGAAGTGGCAGAAGCACCGAAGGCAGAGACACAGGACAGTGTTTCCGAAATGAGCGATGAAGAGAGAGCAAAAGAAGTGGCAGACCTTATAGATGCCATCTATGTGCAGGAAAGAACAGACGAAACCGACGAACTTTGCGAAAAGGCAAAGGCGGCATGGGACGCGCTGACGGATGCTCAGAAGGAACTGGTGGAAGGCGAGAATGCAGACCCCGATTATTTCGGCAGAGATACAGGAGATGCCTCAAAGGATGACTCTTTAAATGCAGATGAAATCGGTGAAAATGAGATACTGGTGGTAAGCTTCGGCACATCCTTTAACAACAGCCGTGTAGAAGATATATCCGGAGTGGAAAAGGCTATAGCAGCCGCAAACCCGGACTGGAGTGTGAGACGAGCATTCACGGCACAGATCATAATAAATCATATCCAGGCCAGAGACGGGGAGAAGATCGATAACATGGATCAGGCCCTGGAAAGAGCAGTGGCAAACGGTGTGAAGAACCTGGTGATCCAGCCCACACATCTTATGCATGGTGCAGAATATGATGAGCTTAATGCAGCTCTGGAAAACTATGCGGATAAATTTGAAAAAGTGGCAGTAGCTGAGCCTCTCCTGGGAGAAGTGGGAAGCGATGCCACAGTGATAAATGATGATAAGAAGGCAGTGGCAGAGGCTATAGTAAAAGAAGCAGTGGCAAAGGCCGGCTTTGATTCCATAGATGCGGCAGCTGAGGACAGCACGGCATTCGTGTTCATGGGACACGGCACAGCTCATACAGCAAAGGTCAGCTACAGCCAGATGGCCACACAGATGGACAAGCTGGGATATGAAAACGTGTTTGTCGGAACAGTGGAAGGTGAGCCCGAAGAAACAGCCTGCGAGAATATCATTGAAGATGTGAAGAGCGCAGGATATAAGAAAGTCATTCTTCGTCCCCTTATGGTGGTGGCAGGTGATCATGCCAATAACGATATGGCAGGAGATGAAGAAGATTCATGGAAGAGCATGTTTAATGCATCCGGTGCCTTTGATTCCGTGGAATGCCAGATAGAAGGACTGGGCAGGATAAAGGAAGTGCAGGATCTCTATGTGGCACATACTGCTGCAGGTATCGAAAACCTGGGGGCTATCGAGACAAGCAGCACAGGCAGCGCAGCAGAGCTTGCTGACGGAGAATATCAGGTGAAATTCACTACAGACAGCTCCATGTTCAAGGTGAATGAGTCGTTAAACGATATGGGCACCCTTACGGTAAAGGACGGAAAGATGACTGTCCACATCAGTCTTCAGTCCGAAAAGATAGAGAACCTGTTCCCCGGGGTGACGGCAGATGCTGAAAAAGAGGGGGCAGAGCTCCTTCAGCCTACAAAGGATGAGGTGACATACAGCGACGGGACAACAGAAACTGTTAACGGTTTTGACGTGCCTGTTCCCTATCTCGATAAGGAATTCGACCTGGCTCTTATCGGCTCAAAGGGTGTGTGGTATGATCATAAGGTGAAGGTTTCGTCTCCCGAAAAATAAGGACAGCGTATGCAAAAAAACAGTTGGAAAAAAACCATACTGACGGGCCTTTTGATCATTGGTTCATTATTCGTAACCTCCTGCGGATCGCAGGGGGTTACTTCTGCTAATCAGGAAATAACAGAGGAAACAGAAAAGACATATTCAGTGGACATCACTTTCGATGGGGGATCGGGAAAAGCCTATATCAATTCCCCGGTGGAAGTGACGGAAAAAGACGGAAAATATAC
>JAILDZ010000189.1 GCA_024688505.1 Lachnospiraceae bacterium | reverse complement strand
TTTCACCTCTTTTTTTGATGTGATATATTGTTTAGATAATTACAGATATAATACCATAATAATAAAAAGAGGGTGCATCTATGTATATCCTGGGAATGCAAAAAACTTCACTTCTGGACTATCCGGGAAAGACAGCCACAGTGCTTTTTACGGGAGGATGTAATTTCAGATGTCCCTATTGCCATAACGGAGAGCTGGTGCTTTCCGCAGATATCATGGAGGCCTACAGCGAAGAAGAAGTTTTTTCTCATCTTAGGAAAAGAAAAAACGTGCTGGAAGGGGTGGTGATAACCGGAGGCGAGCCCACGCTCCAGCCGGATCTGAAAGAGTTTATCGCCGGGGTGAAGGACATAGGATATATGGTGAAGCTGGATACTAACGGCACCGATACGGAAAAGGTGCGGGACATAATGTCAGCGGGCCTTATCGACTATATCGCCATGGACATAAAGAATTCTTTCGCGAAATATCAAAACACCATAGGCCGGGATATCGATTATGAAACGGTGATAAAAAGCAGCATAGATCTTATTATGAAATCGCACGTGCCGTACGAATTCAGGACCACCGTCACAAAGGAACACCATACGCCGGATGATATAGAGGATATAGCGCGAGTCATATCCGGTGCAGAGCATTATTATATACAGCCGTATAAAGAGACAGACACCGTGATAGCGCCCGGGCTTCACAGACCGGAGGATGAGGTATTATACGAAATGGAGCGAAGGGCCCGAAGATATGTGGCCACAGCATCCTTAAGAGGGGATATCTGAGATGAATTTCAAATATGAGACAGAGCGGCTGATACTGGCCGCTATAGACGAGAGTTATGCTGACCAGGTGTGCGAGTTCTATTCGAATAACGCCATGGATTTCGCGAAGTCCGAGCCATTCACGGAAGACTTCTATTCCGTGGAAAAGCACAGGGGCATCCTGGAAGCGGAAGTGCGGCTCTTTATGAATGGCGGAATGTTCAGGTACTGGTTCATGCTAAAGGACGAGCCGAATAAGCTGATAGGCACGGCATCACTTAAGAATTTCCACAGGGGAAGCTTTATGTGCTGCGAAGTGGGATATAAGATGGATATGCAGTATCGGAGAAAAGGGTACTGCAGGGAAGCTCTGGAAAAGATCCTTTCCGAGGCGGAAAAAGAAGAAAACATGCACAGGATATATGCTACGGCCCTGCCGGACAATGAGCCGTCCATAGGGCTTCTGGAGTCGCTGGGATTTAAAAGGGTGGGACTCATAGAGGACTATGCATATATTAACGGCGTGTGGCGAGATCATTATTACTTCAGCAGGGTTAGCACACTCGGTTGACAATCCCTGCGATTAATAATAGAATATGCCTTCGTGGGAAATGTCCCTGTACTAAAGGCCCGGGTCTTACGCGGCGGGAACCCGTGAATCGTGTCAGGTCAGGAATGAAGCAGCACTAAGCGGGACCTCCCGGGTGACGTGAGGGTGCCTGGGCCTTTAGTACAGGGATATTTTTATGTCATTTTTAACGAAAATCCAACGAAAATTTTATAAAAAGTGCAGATTCGCGATCGAATTTGCACTTTTTTTGATTACATACGATAACAAAACGAAAAACAAAAGCCTTATCATTTCAGACATGGAGTAAAAGAAAGAAATGATAAGGAGGGTAATCTAAATGAAAAAGAAATTTCTTTCAGTTCTGCTTGCCGGCGTGCTTGCAGTAACATCATTAACCGCTTGCGGCGGCGCTGCTGATACAGGAGCAGGCGATGCAGGCGCAGCAGCTACCACAGATGCAGGAGCAACAGAAGAAGCAGCTGCTCCCGCAGCAGACGTAGCAAGTGAAGGAGAGCATGAGCTTTCCGTATATGCATGGGATGAGAACTTCAATATCCCCGCACTGAAGGCAGCAGAAGCAGCTTATAAGACAGTTGATCCTGACTTCACACTTAACATCGTAACACAGTCTCAGTCTTCTGACGTAGAGCAGGCCATCACACTGGCAGCTTCCTCAGGCGACTACAGCACACTTCCCGATATCGTTCTTTTCCAGGATCATTACATCCAGAAGTTCGTAGCAGATTATCCGGATGCATGGCAGGATCTTGATGATGCAGGCATCGACTGGAGCAATCTCGGAGCAGAGAAGATCTCCTACAGCACCATCGGCGGAAAGCACTATGGAGCTCCCGTAGATAACGGAACAGCAATCTTCGCATATCGTACAGATGTGCTTGAGCAGGCAGGATACACTATCGACGATGTGACAGGTATCTCCTGGGATGAGTGGCTTAAGATAGCAAAAGACGTTAAGGAAAAGACCGGATACGCAATGCTCTCTTCAGACCATTCAGGTGAAGACCTTCCCTACATGCTCCTTCAGGCAGAAGGCGTATCACAGTGGAAAGACAACACCACTCCTGATCTCGTAGGAAACGAAGCATTCAAGAGAGTTATCGAAGTTATCGTTCAGGGTGCAAATGATGGAACCATCATCCTTGCAAACAGCTGGGGAGATTACACAGATCAGACCATCGTTGGTGACCAGGTAGCCGGCGTTATGAACGGAAACTGGATCATTCCTACTATCGAGCAGGTTGCTGAAAACAGCGGAAAGTGGGCAATAACAACAATGCCTACACTTGATGGCGGAAAAGAAGGATACGCTGCAAACGGTGGTTCTTCTCTCTACATCACAGCTAACTGCTCCAAGCATGAGCTCGCTGCTGACTTCCTTGCATACACATTCGGCGGCGGAGACGGAGCTATCGCTACATATGATGCAGCACTTAAGGATGGCGGTGTTATCACAACTTGCATCTCTGCAGGTAAGTCTGATGTATACGCTGAAGGCGTTGACTACTTCAACGGCCAGGCTATCTACGCTGACATCGTTGAGATGGGTTCACATGTACCTGTAGTACAGCAGAGTGACTTCCATTACAACCTTCGTACTATCGTCGGCACAATGATCACAAACGTTCAGAACGGTGCTGACATTGATGATGAGATCGCATCTGCACAGGAGCAGATCGAATTCGAAATCGCTGGTTCTCAGAACTAATCTGTCGACGGATACGTACGTTACTGTTAATTGCGGGGAATCGGGTTTCCGGTTCCCCGTTTTTTAAAAATGAAAGGGGGAAAAAATGAGTAAACCAAAGACCGGCTCTGTGACAAGAAAGCAGCAGGGCGCAGGATGGGCATTTCTGGCAGTGGCCTCCATCATGATCTTTATTTTTAGTTTTTATCCCATGGTAGCTGCATTTGTTATGTCCTTTAAGACCGGATCGGCTGCCGCCATGAGATGGGCTGATCCCATTACATTCAACTATGTTCGTATGTTCGCAGACAAGACGTTTATGACGTCCGTGCGAAACACTTTTGTATATCTGATCATCCAGGTGCCTATAATGCTGGTGCTGGCTATTCTTCTGGCACAGCTTTTGAATAATAAAGACCTGAAGTTTAAGGGTTTATTCAGGACCTGCGTATTCCTTCCCTGTGCTATATCACTGGTGTCATACGCTTTGATCTTTAAATACCTCTTTGCTACACAGGGTCTGGTGAATACAGTGCTCATGGACCTTCATATCATACATGAGAACGTAAACTGGCTGGGACAGACAGGCACAGCCCGTTTCGTTATCATTTTCGCACTGGTATGGAGATGGACAGGGTATAACATGGTATTCTTCCTGGCCGGACTTCAGAATATAGAATACTCAGTGTATGAGGCAGCAAAGATAGACGGTGCCAACGGCTGGAAGACTTTCTGGCACATCACAGTGCCGCTTCTTCGTCCTGTTATCATCATGACATTCATCATGTCCATAAACGGTACACTACAGCTCTTTGATGAGTCTGTGAACCTGACACAGGGCGGACCGGCATTTACCACCATCACCATGTCGCATTACATCTACAACAATGCATTCGGTGTAGGTGTGCCGAACTTCGGATACGCATCTGCTATGTCATTCTTCGTGTTTATCCTGGTGGCAATACTTGCCTTTATCAATCTGAAAGTAGGTGATACACGTGACTGATAAGAAGAATAAATCCGCAATACAAAGAAGGCTGATACCCAGCTATATATTCCTTACATTATTTTCACTGTTTTCCGTGTTCCCACTGTACTGGATGATCACGGCAGCCACAAACACCACGGTGGATGTGGCACGAGGAAAGATCTGGTTTGGCGATCAGGCCCTTATTAATTTCCAGAATCTGGTGAAAACGGCGGCAGCTCAGGGACAGGGAGCATCCCTTCAGGGATTCATGTGGAATTCTTTCCTGTATGCCACCGTGCAGACACTGCTTTGTATCTTCATCTGTTCTCTGGCAGGATATGGCTTCGAGCTTTATCATGACAAAGGAAAGGATGCACTCTTTGCAGTACTCCTTATGGCCATGATGATCCCGGGCGTGGCTACCATGATCCCCATGTTCCAGATGATGAGCAAGCTTCATTTTCTGAACAAGGTGTGGGGCTTCGTACTTCCCGCCATATCCACACCATTCATGATCATGATGTTCAGGCAGAACAGCCGAAACTTCCCGCCTGATATCATGGAGGCGGCCCGTATAGACGGACTTTCCGAATGGGCCATCTTCTTCAGGATGTATATGCCGATCATGAAGTCCACGTATGCGGCAGCAGCAGTTATCACATTCATGAATGCATGGAATTCATATCTTTGGCCCAGAGTCGTACTGACAGAGAATAAGGCAAAGACCATGCCCATACTGATATCCAATATGTCCAGCGGATATACTGTGGATTACGGTATGCTGATGATGGGTGTCCTTTTCTGCTCAATCCCCACCATGATCATATTCTTCGTGCTGCAGAAGCAGTTTGCGGAAGGAATCACGGGATCCGTGAAGTAAAGGAGCTTTAAATGGCTGATTTTAATTACAAGATAGTGGCCGATCCGGAAGTGTTCCAGCAGAACAGGCTGCCGGCACATTCGGATCATAGGTACTATGCGTCTTCCAAGGAGTGTGAAAGGGGCGAAAGCTCCTTCCTCTCCTCCCTCAACGGAGTGTGGAAGTTTTCATATGCAAAGAACTATGAACTGGCCATAAAAGACTTTTATAAAAATGATTATGACTGCCATAATTGGGAGGAAATACGGGTGCCAGCCCATATCCAGACAGAAGGATATGATGTGCCCCAGTATGCAAATACCCAGTATCCCTGGGACGGACATGACAAAGTGATGCCCGGGGAGGTGCCTGAGTATTTTAATCCCACGGCAAATTATGTGAAGTATTTCCATGTGCCCGATAATATGAAGGGCAGGAATGTCTATATCAGCTTTCAGGGCGTAGAGAGCGGCTTTGCTCTGTGGCTGAACGGAAAGTATGTGGGATACAGTGAGGACAGCTTCACACCCTCCGAATTTGACCTCACCCCATATATCGTGGAAGGAGAGAATAAACTGGCGGCCCAGGTGTTTAAATGGACCGCCGGATCCTGGTGCGAGGACCAGGACTTCTTCAGATTTTCCGGGATATTCAGGGATGTGTATCTGTTTACAGTGCCTGATACGCATGTGACCAATATGCACATACGACCGGAGGTGTCCGAAAACCTGAAAAGCGGAAAGCTGGATCTGGATCTTTCCGTGAAGGGAAAAGGAACCTATAAGATGGACCTGATCTTTGAAGGAGAAAGCGTGCTTTTCGGAAACGGAGAGCTTTCGAAAAAGACCAGTCTGTCTATACCCATGGCACCCCATCTTTGGAGTGCGGAGGAGCCGAACCTGTATGATCTTTGCATAGAGATATATGGCGAGGACGGCAGGCTGTCGGAGTATATCTGTGAAAAGGTGGGCTTCAGAAGGTTCGAGATGAAGAAGAACATCATGACCATAAACGGAAAGCGCATCGTATTTAACGGCGTGAACCGTCATGAGTTCTGCTCTTCCACCGGCCGTGTGATCACTGACGATATCATAGAAAAAGATATCATCACGATGAAGCAGAATAATATCAACGCCATCAGGACCAGCCATTATCCGAACCGGAGCACATTATACAGATTATGCGATATATACGGCATCTATCTGATAGATGAAACCAATCTGGAGACTCACGGAGTGTGGGATGCCATTCTTTCCGGTAAGGAGAAGAAATCCTTCAGGCTCCCGGGAGACCGCAAGGAATATGTGGAGATGATACTGGACAGGGTGAAGTCTGTGTACGAAAGAGACAAGAACCACCCCAGCATCCTCATATGGTCATTGGGAAATGAGTCATACGGCGGATCTATATTTAAGAAGATGTCGGATCTTTTCCATAAACTGGATCCCTCCCGTCTCGTGCATTATGAAGGGATTACCCATGACCTGGATGAGCTTCAGGATCCGGAAGACGCTACTGATATCATTACCACAATGTACTACCCGGTGGACAGGATCAGAAAGTATCTGAAGAAGCACAGGAGTAAACCCTATATCAACTGTGAGTATTCGCATTCTATGGGTAATTCCACAGGCGCAATCGAGAAATACACTATCCTCACCAGAGAGGAGCCCCTGTATCAGGGAGGTTTCATCTGGGACTACATAGACCAGTCCATGGATCTAAGGGACCGCTATGGAGTGGAATATCAGGGATATGGCGGAGATTTCGGAGACAGACCCTGTGACTACAGTTTCAGCGGAAACGGCATCGTATACGGCGATGACAGAGAGCCTTCACCGAAGATGCAGGAGGTGAAGTATGTATACGCTCCTATCGGAGTCACCTTCTCGAAAGACGGAAAAACCGCCGAAGTGGAAAACAGAAATCTCTTTATTAATACTGAAGATTATGATGCTGTGTTCACACTGGAGCAGGAAGGAAAGCTGATATCATCAGAAGTTGTGGAGATATCCGCAGAGCCCCTCACCACAGAAAAGGTGAAGGTGCCATTTGCGCTTCCGACAGATAAAACAAAAGAATATGTGCTGACCCTCTCCTTTGTATTAAGAGAAGATACCATGTGGGCAAAGGCCGGACACGAGGTGGCATACGGTCAGACCGTGATAGGTACATATAAGACTGTGCCGGATACCACAGAGCCTCTTACCGTGGTGGAAGGCTGGCATAATATCGGAGTCCGCGGAAACGCTTTTGAGGTGCTTTTCTCCAGGATCCACGGAGGACTTGTTTCCTATAAATACGGCGGAGTCCAGATGTTTAAGACTATACCGAAGCCGAATTTCTGGCGCGCCATGACAGAAAATGATGTGGCAAACCTGCTTCCTTTCAGGGCCGGACAATGGAAGACGGCGTCCATGTATTCCACCATCAAATATCCTGTGCCGAAGGCCGGCAGGACGGATGAAGTATGGGGGACAGAGTATAAGGTATCGAAGAAAAAGGATCATGTGGATGTGACCTATACATACCATCTTCCCGTGAAGCCCGCTTTGGATGCCACCCTTTCCTATAGCGTGTATCCTGATGGCGAGATAAAGACAAAGCTCACCCTTCCTCCCTCGGATAAAGTGGGCGAGCTGCCGGAGATCAGCGTGATATTCGGAATGGATGCAGATTTCGACAGACTGACCTGGTACGGTATAGGACCCGAAGAGACGTATCCCGACAGGAAGAACGGAAAGCTGGGAGTGTACAGTAACTATGTGGAGGAAAATGTGGCCCGTTATCTGGTGCCGCAGGAATGCGGAAATAAAGAGGACGTGCGATATGCCACAGTGACGGATAACAAAGGCCGCGGTCTTAGATTCACATGTAACGGACTGGGATTTTCTGCCCTTCCGTATACGCCTCATGAGCTTGACAATGCCACACATCCCACAGAGCTGCCGCTGCCCCACTACACATTTATTCGTGTGGGACGCCAGATGGGAGTGGGCGGAGATGATACCTGGGGTGCGAAGACACATCCGGAGTATATGATTGACAACTCGAAGGAGCTTAGTATAGAGTTTTCTTTCAAAGGTATATAAAGGAGACTTAGGCATGAACATTAAAGAAATCTTTACATCCAAATTCGGTCCGGAAGGAGATATCCGTGAATACTTCAGCCCCGGCAGAGTGAATCTCATCGGAGAGCATACCGATTATAATGGAGGTCACGTGTTTCCCTGCGCACTTACCATAGGCACGGCGGGAGCCGCAAGGAAGAGAGACGACAGAAAGATCAGATTCTATTCCGAGAACCTTTCGGGGCAGGGAGTCATAGAAGCATCTCTTGACGATCTTACGAATCATAAAGAGTATGACTGGGCGAATTATCCGCTTGGAGTGGTATGGGCATTTTTTGAAAAGGGCCATCCTATAGACAGCGGATTTGATATGGCTGTGAACGGCAACATACCAAACGGTTCCGGTCTTTCATCTTCAGCATCCCTTGAGGTACTGACAGGCACCATACTCACTGATCTTTTTGGCATAAAGGATCTGACGCCCGTGGATCTGGCGCTGTATGGACAGTACTCCGAGAATAACTTCAACGGATGTAACTGTGGCATCATGGACCAGTTCGCAGTGGCTATGGGAAAGAAAGACTGTGCCATCTTCCTTGATACGGCGGATCTTTCATATGAGTATGCGGACATTAAGCTTCCGGATGCAAAGATCGTCATCACAAACAGTAAGGTGAAGCACAGTCTGGTGGACTCCGCATATAATGACAGGAGAAATGAAAGCGCCGCGGCTCTTAAAGACCTGCAGACAGTGCTTGATATAAAGACTCTTGGCGATATCGACGAAGAGACCTTTGATAAGAATGCTTCTGTCATAAAGGATGAGATCGCCCGCAAACGAGGAAAACATGCGGTATATGAGAATCAGCGCACCATTAAGGCAGTAAAAGCCCTTAAGGAAAATGACATCGAGACCTTCGGGAAGCTCATGAACGCATCCCATGTATCACTGCGGGATGATTATGAGGTGTCCTGTCCCGAGGTGGATGTGCTGGTGGAAGAAGCATGGAAGATACCGGGTGTTATCGGATCCCGTATCACGGGAGGCGGATTCGGAGGCTGCACGGTCAGCATAGTAAAAAATGAATCCGTGGATGATTTCAAAGAAAAAATCCTGAGCACCTACAAGGATAAATGCGGCATAGATGCTGAAATTTACGTGGTTGACATAGGTGACGGTGCCAGACGAATTTAAACTACGTATAAATTAAGATAAAAGAATTTTAAAGATTTAGAGAAGAATTTTCACTTTTTTTATTTACCCTCCTGTTTTAAGATGTTCATCGTAGTGACAAACCTACAGAACATTCTTTATAGGAGGGTAAAAAACAATGAAGAAGAAATTAGTTGGTGTCATTCTTTCACTGACAATGGTAGCTTCCATGCTGGCTGGATGCGGCGGCGCTGCAGCAGACACAGCAGCAGACACAGCAGCTACCGACACAGCAGCTACAGAGGAAGCAGCTCCCGCAGAGGCAGCTGACGCTGCTGAAGCTACAGCAGAGGCAGCAGGTGATGCAGACCTGGCAGACAAGAAAGTCGGCGTATGTATCTATCAGTTCTCTGATAACTTCATGACTCTGTTCCGTACAGAGCTTGAGAATTACCTCGTCGCTCAGGGATTCTCAAAAGACAACATTACAATCGCAGATGGTGCTAACGATCAGGCTACTCAGACAAACCAGATCCAGAACTTCATCGCTGACGGCGTAGACGTTCTCATCATCAACCCCGTTAACAGCTCTTCAGCAAACACCATCACAGATATGGTAGTAGATGCAGGTATCCCGCTTGTATACATCAACCGTGAGCCGGATGCAGACGAGGAGCAGAGATGGGCAGACAACAACTGGAACGTATGCTACGTTGGTTGTGACGCTCGTCAGTCCGGTACAATGCAGGGACAGATCATTGCTGACCTTGGAATCGACAAGATCGACTTCAACGGAAACGGCAAGGTTGACTATATCATGATCGAAGGCGATCCCGAGAACGTAGATGCTCAGTATCGTACAGAGTTCTCTGTCAAGGCTCTTGAAGATGCAGGTCTCGAAGTTAACTGCCTTGATGATCAGGTAGGTATGTGGGATCAGGCAAAGGGTAACGAGCTCGTAGCTAACTCTCTTGCATCCTATGGCGATGATATCGAAGTAGTATTCTGCAACAACGACGCTATGGCACTTGGTGCACTTCAGGCTATCCAGTCTGCAGGCCGTACAGTAGGCACAGACATCTACCTGGTAGGTGTTGATGCTCTTACAGAGGCACTTGAGGACGTTATCGCTGGTACAATGACAGGTACAGTATTCAACGATCACTTCTCACAGTCTCACAGCGCAGCTGATGCAGCTATCGCTTATGTAAAGGGTGGAACAAATGAGCATTATATCGGCTGCGACTATGTAAAGGTTACAGCTTCTAACGTTCAGGAAATCCTTGACATGGTTAAGTAATTAACCGCACAGACTTTTTTGTGAAGCATTAAAGGCAGGTGCGGGGTTGCAAAAAAGGCACCCCGTACCTACTTTTTTTCGAGAGGAGAACCATTAGGAGGAAAAAGGATGGCGGAATACAAGCTGGAATTAAAAGGCATCAGCAAGTCCTTTCCGGGTGTCAAGGCACTGGATAACGTACAGTTATCTATCCGCCCCGGTACCGTACATGCCCTTATGGGAGAGAACGGTGCAGGAAAATCCACGCTGATGAAATGCCTCTTCGGTATCTATAAGATGGATACAGGAGAGATCTTACTGGACGGGGAGAAGGTAAATATCAATAATCCGGACGAAGCCATGAAACATGGTATAGCCATGGTGCATCAGGAGCTTCAGCCCATACCTGCACGTACAGTTGCGGAAAACTTATATCTGGGACGTTTCCCCATGAAGGGATTCGGACCGTTCAAGTGGATAGACCACAAGAAGATGTATACAGACACTCGTCACTGGCTGGACGAGGTTGGAATGGATTTCAATGAGAAGGCACTTCTCGGAAGCCTTTCCATAGGACAGATGCAGTCCGTAGAGATAGCAAAGGCAGTGTCTCAGGAAGCTAAAGTAGTGATCCTGGACGAGCCCACATCATCTCTTTCAGATAATGAAGTAGAGACCCTGTTCAGGATCATGAATGATCTTAGAGACAAGGGCGTTGCCATGATTTATATTTCTCATAAGATGGATGAGATCAAGCGTATAGCTGATGATATCACCATCATGCGAGACGGAACATACGTGGGAACATGGCCGGCAGCAGAGATCTCCATGGATGAGATCATCACAAAGATGGTTGGTCGTGAGCTTACAAACGTATACCCCCAGAAGAATCACAAGATCGAAGACGAAGTGGTGCTGGAAGTGAAGGGCGTATCATCCATACACGAACGATCATTCCAGGATGTATCTTTCAAACTTCGTAAAGGCGAGATACTCGGTTTCGGTGGCCTGGTAGGTGCACAGAGAACAGAGCTTATGGAAGGTATCTTCGGTATCAGAGGAAAATCTGCCGGCGAGATATATGTGCATGGGAAGAAGGTAGAGACTAAGAATCCGAAGGCAGCCATGAAAGCCGGCATCGGTCTTATCACAGAAGACAGACGAGGTAACGGTATCTTCGGGTGCCTTTCCATAAAGGATAACGTAGGAATTTCCGTATATAACAAATTCCTGAATGCAGGATTTATACTTAATCATAAGGCTATTAACAAGGTCGTGGACGAAAGTATCGAAAAGCTTCGTATCAAGACCCCCAGCCCCAAGGAGCTGATCCAGAATCTTTCCGGTGGTAACCAGCAGAAGGTGATCGTGTCCAGATGGCTGGCAAATGACCCGGATATCCTCATCATGGATGAGCCTACCAGAGGTATCGACGTGGGTGCCAAGCACGAGATCTATGAGATTATGGAAGACCTGGCCGAGCAGGGCAAGTCCATCATAATGATCTCTTCGGAAATGGCAGAGCTCATCGGTATGTCGGATCGTATCTGCGTAATGTGTAACGGAAAACTCACAGGTGAGATAGACGCCCGTGAAGAAATGACACAGGAAAACATAATGCAGTTTGCTACGCAGTTTTAGGAGGAGATAATAATGGAAAAGACAGGAGCAAAGAAAATTCAGGATTTCCTGATCAACTACGGCGTTATCATGATCATGTTCATACTGGTCATCTATACCGGTATCACACATACGAACTTCCTGACATGGAATAACGCCAACAACATTCTGCTCAACATGAGCGGACGTCTGGTTATAGCTCTCGGAATCGCCGGCTGCGTTATCACCGCAGGCTGCGATCTGTCAGCAGGACGTATCATCGGTCTCGGCGGATGTATCGCCGGTACCCTTCTTCAGAAAATTGATTATTCCGGAAAATTTTATCCGGATATGAAGCCCTGGAATATATTCGTAGCACTGCTGGTAGTAATGCTTATCTGTGCTGCATGCGGAGCTATATCAGGTTTCTTCATCGCATTCCTTTCAGTACCGCCCTTCATTGCAACCCTTGCTATGATGGAGATCGTGTACGGAGCTAATCTTATCTACACAAATGCTACACCTCTTGGTGGATACACAGCAGAATACACAGCAGTATCTTCAGGACGTTTCTTAGGAATAAATTATCAGATCTGGATAGCCATCATAGTGGCAGCCATCACATGGTTCATATTCAACATGACTCGTCACGGAAAATACATGTATGCTATCGGTGGTAACCCCCAGGCTGCAGAAGTGGCCGGCGTACCTGTAAAGACCACAATGATCATCATCTATGCTAAGGCAGCAGCTATGTACGGTCTGGCAGGATTCATGATGGGTGCTCGTGCAGGTGGTGCATCCGTTAACCTCGGACTTGGTTACGAAATGGAAGCCATCGCAGCATGTACCATCGGTGGTGTGTCCGTTACCGGTGGACGTGGTAAGGTATCATCCGCTATCATCGGTGTGGCCGTATTCGAGCTTATGAAGGCAGCACTCCAGTTCCTTGGTGTGGATGCGAATGCACAGTGGATCGCTATCGGTGTTATCATCTTCATCGCAATCTCACTGGATATCAGAAAATACGTGGTACGTAAGTAATCTGACAGTACAGTATCGACTGAAAACAGACATAATAAAATCCCGGGCTTTGCCAAGTGCAAGGTCCGGGATTTTTATATGCTGATTCTTTAGGATCTTAGCCCAGTCCTACGTCCAGAGCCATCATAAGAACAAAGCCCATGGCAAAGCAGATGGTGCCGATATTTGAATGCTCTCCTTCAGACATTTCAGGGATCAGCTCTTCTACCACCACATATATCATGGCCCCGGCAGCAAAGCTTAGAAAATAAGGCATGATAGGGATAAAGGCGCCTGCAGCCAGGATCACGAGGATAGCTCCGATGGGTTCCACTGCACCGGAAAGCACGCCGTAGAGAAAGGTCTTCATCTTTGATTCTCCCTCTGCCAGAAGAGGCATGGAGACTATGGCGCCTTCCGGGAAGTTCTGGATGGCGATACCGAGAGCCAGGGAAAGAGCTCCCATAAATGAAACGCCGGCATTACCGTACATCCAGCCTGCACATACGATACCCACTGCCATTCCCTCAGGGATATTATGGAGGGTGACAGCCAGCACCAGCTTCGTGGTGCGTTTAAGTCCGCTCTTCGGACCTTCTTCACTGCTGTCCAGATGCATGTGCGGGATCAGGATATCAAGCACCAGAAGGAACATCATGCCGATGGCAAAGCCAATGGAGACAGGGATGAAACCTAGTCTTCCCATGTCTTTCGTCTGCTCCAGAGCCGGAAGGATAAGACTGAAAAACGAAGCCGCTACCATCACTCCCGAAGCGAAGCCGGTGAAGGCCCTCTGAAGATTCTCACCTATAGAGTTTTTAAAAAGAAAGACGCAGGCTGCGCCGAGACTGGTTCCTAAAAAAGGGATTATAAGTATCTGCCACATAAGATCACCTCCTTTTTAATTGATGTTAGATTATTCTAACAATGGGAAATTGTCAAGAGGTTTACTGTTAAGAAAAAGTGATATAATCATATATATGTGTTATGCCGGATCTGGAGCATCTGGCGGATGCAGACATGTATGCCGAAAAAGAACGCTATTACAGAGAAAACGGGATCGACAGAAGGAAGTGACATGGAAATAACAACCGCATCTCCACAGGATAAAGAACAGATAATGGCCCTTTATGAAGAACAAAAGGGGAGAGAATACTGCTTTTGGGACGAAGATTATCCATCTGAAGAGTTTATAGATTTTGACATTGAACGTCAGGCGCTTTTTGTTATGAAAAGACCTGACAGGATCATAGCAGCGATCTCCATAGATGAGGACGAGAATGTCGAAAATCTGGAGTGCTGGAATAAGGATCTCCTGCCGGGAGCAGAGCTCTCGCGTCTGGCGGTCTCGATAGATATGCAAAATGCCGGTATCGCAAAAAAGATGCTGAAATACGGTATGGATGCGTTAAAAGAAAAGGGATATAAAAGTGTGCATTTTCTGGTGAACAGAGATAATATAAAAGCCACCGCATGCTACGCTCACTTTGATTTCAATATCGTAGGAGAATGCAGCCTGTACGATCAGGATTTCTTATGCTACGAGAAAGAACTATAAGGCGGTATGGAGGATAACAAATCCATAGAATGTCCTATTTTACCAAAATATCATACAGGTCTTCGGTCAGATATTCCTTCAGGATGGTCTCTGCATCCACCCCGCCGAATCCGCCGTAGAATTCCTCGGCCACACCGCCGGCGATAGCGCCGAAGGTATCACTGTCGCATTCCAGGCTGTATATGTTTCGAATGAATGACTCATAATCGGTGCTTTCGTAGAAACATCTCATAGCAGCCGGGACTGATCCCTGGCAGCTTTCACTCCATTTATATCGTGGTCTTATCTCATCCAGGCTGTAGCCTATACTGTATTCATACTGTTCTTTAGGATATTCTGAAAGCACATAGTCATAGAGCTCCAGCTTGCTTTTGCCGTGTCTGGCCATCCAGATGCAGGTGGCAGTCACCACGGCACCTTTGATCCCTTCCGGGTGATTATGAGACACTGCAGCGGTCTTTTCAGCCATGCGCTGCATCTCATCATAATCTTCATAAAATTCACCCACAAAAGACACTCGCATGGCAGAACCGTTTCCCCAGCTGTTATACGGCGCATGAGAGTTTCCGTTTATCCAGTGGTAGAATCTGCCGCCATATCCGGAGAATGGGTATTGTCTGCCCACTTCCACCATGGTCTCTACCAGGTCCTTTCCTTCTATCAGCGCCTTTTTGATGGCAAGTGTCATGACACTGTCATCGGTGAATCCCTCTCCTATTCTTCCGGGATCGATCAGTGGCACATTCTTCCAGTCCAGGTTTTTCGGCCTGTCAAATTCATACTGCGAACCTAAGATATCTCCGAGCACTGCTCCTTTTACAGCCATAGTTTTATACTCCCTCCCATTGTTTAATCCCCTTAGTCGGTGATCTTCATTATACATTTTTAGATGCCATAAGACTCTGTATCTTCTCATATCGCTCACCTATTGCATGATGTGCACCGTCCGGTATCCAGCTTCCGTTATGATGGTGCACGGTGTAACTTAAATCTGTTTTGTAGATGATCCCGGTATCAAAGCTCTTTCCGGTCAGCATTTCGAAGGGATACACCGTGATATCCTCCACGAATTGAAAGCCTCCGTTTTTCTTAAGACCGTGCTTCTCAATGACCTGAGTGTAGCGAACCGGACATGTGGAATTATCCCAGCTCCCATCTTCTTTTAAGTATGGTCTCTTTTCGTAGCTTTCGCAAATCTCCTGTATGACAGGATGCCCGGCTTTTGCCCCCATACCGGAGCCGCATTCTATGCGGTCCAGAGACTCAAAGCTCATATATGCATCATTATATATTAGGTCATCAATGGACCGAAGCATTTCCACATCCAGGTCCATATAAATGCCACCATATCTTCGAAGCAGATCCGCCCTGGCATAGTCCGATGCAAACGCCCAGTTTTCATGCTCCAAGGCCTGCTCGAAGAACACGCAGTGATCAGGCTTATAGCTGTTAAGGTCCCAGATCCTTATCTCGAAATCCGGGGCGTATTTTTTCCATGACGCCAGACATTCCAGGTAAAGCTTTGGCATGGGGTTATCGGAAAACCATATGCCATGGATGACTTTTGGGATGACCGGAACATCATGCTTTCTATATCCTAAGGGTGGCTTTTCTACCGATAGCAGTTCCAGATCCTCATAAAGGGATTCAAGGTATAAAGACGGAACAGCTTCCATACCTGAAAGAACGGCATCGGATCGTAGCTGGCTTAGTATCTCCTCATAGCCTGAAACCGCTATTAGAAGAACTGTGTTTTTCGTGTCGGCCTCCGCCAGCTCACGTTTTTTGATCACTGCATAGGTCTTTCCATCCAGTTCCACATCCTTTGCCCCCGGTGCCTCCAGGAATCCCCTGAGATTATTAATCAGTCCGCTCCTAAGTAGAAAAGGGTAGGTGCGATTGAAAAAGCGTTTTCCGCTTCCATAGCAGATGATATTTTTTGCTTTCAGTTCGTTAAAAAAATCTGCGAGCATTCTACAGTCTTTCCAGTTCTCCGATCAGGCTTCCGAATATGTCTTCTTCCCATGTCAGATGCGGAGAGTTTTCACCGCCGCCATTGGTGCTACGGCGCATGGCTGCATATGTGCTTTCATCGGCATCTATTATATCCATTGGATATATTTCGATACCGGCCGC
>JAILDZ010000132.1 GCA_024688505.1 Lachnospiraceae bacterium | reverse complement strand
AGTCATATGTGCAGTCGAAGGGAGTGCCGCCATGGACTATAGCGCCTGTAATAAAGACCACGTCCCTTTCATTAAAGGTATAGGTGTTATCATCAAGGGCCATATTAAATGATCCTTTTTTTATATAAACGATCTCGCAGTTCGTGTGCCAGTGATATGTCATATGATATCTGGGCGTCCGTGGATTCTCGTGATAGTAGGCCAGAGGAAAGTCGAAAGTGCCGTGCTGTCTTTTTTCTTTATAGTCCAGGTATTTCATATAATAATCGTCTCCTTTTCTAAAAGGTGAATATTGTTATATTTTATTACAGTATATCACTTTTTAATAAAAAATCCATTGAATATAATCAAATCATAGCGAAACGATTCGCGCATATTATCGTGCGCTACGCGAAATATTCAGAAATGGGGGATAGAAGTATGAGCAAAAACAGATATATCGGCGAATATCCGGTGATAGGTATCAGACCTTGTATCGATGGTAGAAGAGGACCTCTTAAGGTAAGAGAGTCTCTGGAAGAGCAGACCATGAATATGGCTAAGTCTGCTAAGAAGCTTTTCGAAGAGAACATCAGATATTCAAACGGCGAGCCTGTAAAGGTGGTGATCGCAGACACCACTATCGGCCGTGTGGCAGAGTCTGCTGCATGCGAAGCCAAATTCAGAAAGGAAGGCGTGGCCATCACTCTTTCCGTTACACCTTGCTGGTGCTACGGTTCAGAAACAATGGATATGAACCCTATGACCATAAAGGGTGTATGGGGACTTAACGGTACAGAAAGACCCGGAGCTGTGTACCTGGCATCAGTGCTTGCTACACATGCACAGAAAGGCCTTCCTGCTTTCGGCATCTACGGAAAAGATGTACAGGACGCTGACGATACAGTGATCCCCGATGATGTGCAGGAGAAGCTCCTTCGTTTCGGACGTGCGGCTGTAGCCGCAGCTTCCATGAGAGACAAGTCTTATCTCCAGATCGGTTCCGTGACCATGGGTATCGGCGGATCCATCATGGATCAGAGCTTCCTGGAGGAATACCTGGGAATGCGCGTGGAATCCATAGATGAGGTCGAGATCCTCCGCAGAATAGATGAAGGCATCTATAACGAAGATGATTATAAGAAGTGCTTAAACTGGATCAAGAACGACTGCAAGCTGGGATGGGATAAGAACCCCGACTTCGTTAAGAAGAGCGACGAGCAGAAAGAAAAAGACTGGGAATTCGTGGCTAAGATGGCTGTCATAATTGAAGACCTGTATCAGGGCAATCCTAATCTTCCGGAAGGCAGAGAAGAAGAGGCAGTGGGACATAACGCTATCTGCGGCGGCTTCCAGGGCCAGAGACAGTGGACCGATCATTGGCCGAACTGTGACCTGCCCGAGGCAGTTCTTAATACATCCTTTGACTGGAACGGAGCCAGAGAGCCCTTCGTACTGGCTACAGAAAATGACGTGCTTAACGGCCTTGGAATGCTTTTCATGAAGCTCCTTACAAACCGTGCACAGATGTTTGCAGATGTGAGAACATGCTGGAACACAAACTCCGTTAAGAGAGTGACAGGATATACTCTGGAAGGACATGCTAAAGACGCTGATGGTATCATCCATCTTATCAACTCCGGTGCATGCTGCCTGGATGCTTCCGGCGTATGTACGGATGATAAAGGCAATCATTGCATCAAGCCATGGTATGAGATCACTGAAGAAGATCAGAAGAAGATCATGGACGCTGTGGAATGGTGCGAAGCAGATAACGGATACTTCAGAGGAGGCGGCTGGTCATCCAGATTTGAGACCAAGGTAGAGATGCCTGCTACCATGATCAGACTGAACCTGGTGAAGAATCTCGGTCCCGTGCTGCAGATAGCAGAAGGCTGGACAGTGGCACTTCCCGAGCAGGTTTCCGATACTCTCTGGAAGAGAACAGACTACACATGGCCCTGCACATGGTTCACACCCAGATGTGACGGCAAAGAGGGCAGCCCCTTTGAGAACGCATACAGCCTTATGAATAACTGGGGAGCAAACCACGGAGCTATTTCTTACGGACATATCGGCGCGGACATCATCACCATGGCTTCTATGCTGAGAATCCCTGTATGTCTCCACAATGTACCGGACAAGGATATCTACAGACCTGCAGCATGGAACGCATTCGGAGCAGATAAAGAGGGTCAGGACTTCAGAGCTTGCGCAGCATACGGACCTCTTTACAAGACAATCAACTAAGATATATACTAAAGTTTGCCGAAGGCGTTGTGCCTTCGGCTGCTTTAGAGGATAGAGCGAAACGTTTCGCTCTATGATCAAGGAGGGGGAAATGCCTGCTACCATAAGGGACATTAAAGATCAGACAGGGTTGTCACTGGCCACCATTTCCAAGTACTTAAACGGTGGAAATGTGTTACCGGAAAACAAAGTGAAAATAGAAAGAGCCATTAATGACCTGGATTATCAGGTGAATGAAATGGCCCGGGGGCTGGTGACAAATATGAGCAGAACTGTGGGAGTATCTGTTCACGACATCGGAAGTCTTTTCTGCGGCATTCTGCTTCGGTACATAGGGGATGTGCTGAAGAATAACGGATACAGCATGATCATATGTGATTCCAGAGATGATGCAAAAAGGGAAGAGGAAAATATCGAATTCTTTATTAAGAAAAACGTGGATGGGATCATCGTGATCCCCAGCTCTCAGAGCAAAGATTTTCTTAAAAGCGCAAAGAAGAATAATATCCCTGTGGTACTCCTGGACAGATCCATTACCGGAAGCGGATGTGACTGCGTCAGGATAGATAACAGAGCGGCAGCATCCCTTGCAGCAGCACTCCTCATAGATAACGGACATAAAGCTAATGCCATCATATATTCAAGCGTGGAATATACAGGCATAGAACGATATAAAGGCTTTTTAGAGACCATGTCGGATGCAGGAATGCCGATTCCGGAAGAGTTCCAGATGGCCGGCACCCACAGCATAGAGCATGGTTACAGAAGCATGAATGAGCTTCTTTCCAAAAAGAACAGGCCTACGGCGGTATTCACCACGAACTACGAGTTGACACTGGGCGCCGTTATGGCAGTGAATGAATCTAAATACAGCTGCCCGGATGATATATCCATCATCGGATTTGATAACCTCATTCTTTCACATGTGGTGCAGCCCAAGATGACCATGGTGGTGCAGCCCATGAAGGAAATGGGAGAGAAGGCAGCACAGCTCATTCTATTTAAGATCAAATCAAAAGATAAGGATTCCCCCATGGAATATGTGCTTAACACCAGCATAGAGGTGGGAAATTCGGTACTTAATCTGGCATAAAAGGGAAGGAAAAAACATGGAAGAACTGTTACTGGGTATAGACATCGGCACTTCAGCATGCAAGATAGCAGCATTCAGTAAAGACGGCAAAGCTGTGGCACAGAGCAATGTGGCCTATCAGGTATATTACCCGAATAAAGGATGGGCCGAGCAGGATGCCGATGAATGGTGGAACGCCATAGTCCAGGGCATAAAGGAAGTGCTGTCCGATGAAAAAGTAGATCCTTCATGCATAAAAGGCATAGGCGTGGACGGACAGAGCTGGTCGGCTATCCCCGTGGATAAAGAAGGAAATGCCCTTTATCGCACTCCTATATGGATGGATACCAGAGCCAGGGACATATGCGACAGAGTCATAAAGGAAGTGGGAGAGGATGAGATCTTTAATGTGGCAGGAAATACGTTCCTTCCCAGCTATTCCACTCCAAAGATGCTCTGGTTCAAAGAGAATATGCCGGAAGTGTTTAATAAGACATATAAGTTCCTGCAGAGTAACAGCTATATAGTACTGAAACTCACCGGGAATATGTCTCAGGATATGTCTCAGGGATACGGACTCCATTTCTTTGACTGTAAAAAACAGGAATATGACGAAGCACTGGCAAATAAGTTGGGCCTTAGTACAGATCTGGTTCCGCATCTGTATGAATGTGACGAGATAGTGGGAAAAGTGACGGATGAAGCTGCTTCTCTCACAGGCCTAAAGGCCGGTACCCCTGTGGTGGCAGGAGGTCTCGATGCAGCCTGCGGCACTCTCGGTGCCGGAGTATATAAGCCGGGACAGACTCAGGAACAGGGCGGTCAGGCAGGCGGAATGAGCATATGCACTAATAAAGCGCTGGCTCATAAAGCGCTGATCTTAAGCCCCCATGTGGTGAGCGGATGCTGGCTGCTTCAAGGCGGATCAGTGGGAGGCGGCGGAGCCCTGAAATGGTTCAGGCAGGAATTCGGAGCTGATGGCAGCTT
>JAILDZ010000107.1 GCA_024688505.1 Lachnospiraceae bacterium | reverse complement strand
CGAATGAAGCATCCCTAATGCGGCTCATGGGATCGGTTCTAGTGGAACACAATGAACAGGCATTGGCAGGACGCCGTGTATTCACGGCTCAGACATTTCAAAGACTAATGTCAACAGAATTACCGCAGGCATTGCTTCGGCTGGCAGAAGAACAACGGCGAATGCTGGTCGCGTGACGTGGCCGAAGCCCCCTAGGGGGCTTCCATTCAAAAGCTGCTTTGTCCCTCAGGGGTACCCCTGAGGCATCATCAAGAACAACTTAAAACAGCAAATGGTGTTTAACATGGTGAAAATGAATTTACACCACATTTAGGACTTGACTTTTTTCTTGGAATAGGAGATTTGGCAGCAGATTTTCTGAGTTATTCTCAAAAAAATAACGGCTCCCGATTTTTTCGGAAGCCGCATCACTCTCTTCTTATATTTCTATCAATTGCTTAAAGCATTCACGCAGTACCTCTGACTTTTCCCATTCAACGCTCTGGATCTGTTCGTTCATGAGCTTAAAAACCTTTTCAGGATACAGGATTGCCCATGTCACGCCCAGATGAGCCTTTATTTCCTTGCGCCTGCCATCTATATACTTTGAAGCCACGGGTTTCATTTCTTCTACAAACTCACCCGCTTTTTTTACAATAACTGCATCATATGGATCTTCAGCTATCGAATCCATCAAGAGTGTTTCCAATGCCCCCTGATGTTCTGTAGGAATTACCACGAGAAGCGCATCTATCATCTGGTCCATCTCATATGCATCCTTGTAGGCATTACTGATCCATTCGTTATTGCGCATCGTTGTCACAACCGGTTTTAACACAGAGGATGCATGCGCTTCAACTGACAGTACTTCTTTTTCATCTCTGTCAAGAACCAAAGCGATCCGCGAAAAAGCACCCGCATCCACAATTGGCCTCAGGATTTTGCTTTTAAAGAACGCTCCAACCTTATCCTTACCACCGACCGCACAGATTAGCAGCCTATCCTCATCTTTTTGATACCAGTTAGCAGACTGCTCAAAGGTATCTGTTTTGATAGCGATATCCGCAGGTCCTCTTTTGCAGAATTTCCAACCCGCCACCTTATCCAGATAATAGCTCAGGAGAATAGCATCGGTCTCTCCCTCGCATAAAATGATCTTATTCATAGGCGCACCTCAAATCCGAAGGCTTCTCTATTCTCATACACCTCACGTCCGGAAAGCACCCTGGAATAAGAAGCATCTGAAACCCTCTTGATAGTACAAACACAGATATCATCGGAACTATCCTGCTCATCATAATCCTGTGTGGCGAGAAGTCCATCAATCGCCTCTATGCTATGCGTTGTGATGAAAACCTGCACATTAAAAGTCTTGCATGCCTTTACGATAAATCTTAGAACATCATCAAAATACTTCTTATGGATAGCGGTCTCCACCTCATCTATCAAAAGGATCCCGTCAGCCGCCTGGGCTATCGCATTGGCAAGTGCCAGAACTTTTTTGATACCGTCTCCGTATGAAGAGATCGGCATATCTCCAAGCGTCTTATGTCTGATGTACTCTACCGGACGGTTCCCGATATCACTCTTGAAGATCATGATATCTTCGATGTCCGGATCAAACAGCTGCAGCGCTTTCACGCAGATTTGCTTATAGGATTCATTCTTCAGTATCCTGCTGATGATACTGCCTTTCAGATGCTCAAAAGGTGCCACATAAATGATATTAAAGCGATCCTTATCGGATGTGGGTGTTCCGGTCACACTAGAATACTGATTCACACTGACCTTATTCACCTTTTCTTCGTCACCATAGACAAGACATATATCGCCCTCAAACACCTCTGCCTCGATCTCACCAGAAGGCAGATCTGATGTACGGAGTTTTCCGACAGATAACTCTTTCGTGTCGAGCATAACCCTGTCTTTTTTTCCCTTCAGATCAAAGGATATATCCTTGTCATTGCATATCCCGGATATGGATATCTCACACTCTCCGTCCTTTTCCTTCGGAAACATGCAGATAAAATTATCAAAAATGGAATTTGCATTATTGACCGCGATACTATCCCTGAGTCTCGAAACCCTGTAAACATTCGCTAGGTTACCGGAAGTACGGAGCAACTGAACCGCCTCCAGCACACTTGTCTTTCCGCAGTTATTATCACCGACAACAAGATTCACGTTCTTTAGATCGTCGATCTTCAGAGCCTTTATTCCTCTATACCGGTCAATCTGTAATCTTCTCAAATAAGCCATTACTCTACCTCCCGTCCTACAAATTCAACAATCAGTCGCATTCCAAGTGCATCCGCGATTTTTTTCAGAGACTCGATCGTCGGCTTGGACGTGCCCTTTTCCAGATTACTGATATTGGCCTGCGTTATACCGCATTTTGCCGCAAGTTCTTTCTGTGTCATATGGCTGTCATGTCTGAACTGGATGATCATATCCCTTATTTCCTTGAAGATATCATAATCATCAGGAGCTTCCGGCACGACCTCATCTTCATTTATTCGAATATTCCCGAGATTTTCATCAAGAAACTTTTGGAAATCACTCATGGCATACACCTCCATACATAGATTAGCATGGAAGTACCTGTATGTCAAGGAAAATATATTGTTCGAAATATATTTTCCTCTAATAATATATCGCTCTCGATATATTCATGCCTGAGTGATAAGCTAATACAAAAATACAGCTGTCTATCGAGGGTGATGGGTAGCTGTATTTTTG